>PBPE01000085.1 GCA_002724585.1 Dehalococcoidia bacterium
GGATTACGTAACTTGGGAATGTGCCTTCCAACCACCGTTGCAGCGTACGATGATCGCTTGTAATTCCAGTTGGTCAGACAGGACTGATACCTTTAGTAGCGCGGGGTCGAATACTGTATGGACTATCGAATGGACCTCCAAGGCATCCGGTCTTGCCCTCTACACACAATGGTTAAGCTTCCATCTAAAAGTAAAACGAGATGCGTATCGAAACATAGTGGTTCCTGTGCTTTCCCACTTTTATGGCACGTCGAACTGAGTATTATTTGATTATATTTGACATTATTCGTCACCGGTAATACGCTTGAGTTAACCAACGGGAGTGCTACATGGATCATCGATTTAAAGAATTACTTGTATTACGGGAAGCTGCAGAAAATGGGGATGGAACTGTTCTGCAGATTACCACTAACAGCGGTACTGTTATCCATGCTATATCAGTTGCACGCGAAGGCTTTTCGTATACGGGTCCGACGTGGACCTATCTGTTTGAAAGCGACGGGCTAACTTTGATAGACGCGGGTGAAGCTGGATCACACTCTCGGTTAGAGGACGGTCTAAAAGTAGCTGGGTTTAGTCCTAAGGATATAGATAGAGTAATCATCACTCATGGGCACGAAGATCATGATGGAGCCGTCGCAGAACTCGTTCATAAAGCTGGTGTAGAGGTCTGGGCTCACGAGATTTACGCTCATCTACAAGCTTATGACCCCCGGAGCATCAGCCGTCGTGCAATTTCTCCAATACAGAAAGAAATGTGGCGGGTTGCAGAAGTGAACGGATCTTTCCCACCCACATCGCCTCAGCGGGACGAATATGTAAAACGCCGACAAACACTACGCATCGATCATCCCATTAAGGCCAATGAAACTGTTGGGCGGCTAGAGATACTGCACACTCCCGGTCACTCTCCTGACGAACTTTGTATGAAACTAGACGAAGTAGTCTTTACCGGAGATCATGTCTTGCCTGAGATTTCGCCGCATCCAACTATGAAGGTGGAGTTTCCTCCGGACATTAAGGCAGGGCTGCCGGATAACTACAAAAATGCTGATAATTGGTACGGGCTAGCCCGGTATTTGCAATCCCTAAAAATGATAGTGGATCTGGGTTCGCAGTGGGAGCTACTCCCTGCACATCGCTACTACAACAGAGGCCACTTCAATTTTATAAACACGGAACGGGCTGCGACGATATTAGACCATCACGGTCAGAGGCTGACAGATATACTGGAGAAAGTTGGTGGCGAGGCTGTCAATTTAGAAAACCTCACCCGTGGTATTTTCGCGCACCGAGAACTCTTGTCGGATAACTTGCTAGCAGGCCTAAGCGAGGTTGTGGCTCATATAGAGATACTGGAAGACCTTGGTGACCTAGAGGTCGCCGAAGATGGAATTATATCTGCTACGGGCCAATCCAATCATCTTTTATTCCTAAGTGAATTACAGTCCTAGTCAGACCCAACGTTTCGCTAACATAGCCACGGCTCAGCTTACTGTCCCTGGGCTGCGACCATGTATCTTCCGCCGACTACGTTAATTTGGTCCCCTGTCACATAGCTTGATTCATCTGATGCAAGATATAGACAAGCACTCGCAATATCCGAGACAGTACCCAATCTGCCCAACGGTACTGGATCCAGGTTCCGGGGTGTAGCTTGTCCAAGCTCAGGATTATGAGGAGCCCATTCAGGATGTCTACGAGTGGTATCTATGGTTCCAGGGTTAACCATGTTGGCGCGTATATTGTCTGGCGCAAATTCTGCCGAAACGGCTCTGATTAACCCCCAAAGTCCAGTTTTCGCAGCCGTAACTGCCGAAGTGGACGGCCGTCCGGTAATTGCGGCCATCCCGCCGATACCGATAATGCTCCCCGTTTTCCGTTCTTGCATCTGCGGAATTAAAGCCTTGCATAGATAGAAAGTCGAGTGAAGGTTGATGGCAAAGACTTTATGCCAATCTTCATCTGAGACAGTCAATAAATCGTGATGAGGGCGAATCGCGGCATTACTTACTAGAATATCTACTTGTCCTAAGTTATCGATGCTGTTCTTAGCAAAATCGTAACATTGCTCGGACTCGGCAACATCTACCTGTTGTGTATAAACCTTCGCTCCGAATGCTTCACACTCATTACCCACCTCCCTAAGATCTTCTGGGCTGCTTACAGAACAAAGCGCTAAATTCGCACCTTCCCGAGCGAAGATTGTCGCAATCTCTCTCCCTATGTTCCTACTGGCTCCGGTGATCAGGGCCGTTTTACCTTCGAGCCTCATAACTAATTACCCCCGGTATATTCTCTCTATATGAGTTGTGCTGGAGTAAAGATGCCTTCCATGTCCTGTTCAGTAGCTGGGCTTTCCGCCGTCATGCCGAGTTCAGTTTCCATGAACCAATATATTTGCTTTAAGTGATGGGTGCTATGGCTAAGTATTATGTTAAGAAGCTCCAATACCGTGACTTCGCCACCATAATGTGCTGGAACAACGCGATCAAAGGCGTCCTCATTTCCACTATTGAGAAACTCGACTATGTCCCTACGCACTGTCTCGCCATATTTGCAGATTTGATCTGAGGTAATAACATCGCTCAACCGCTCCCGAATAGCTTGCATGTCATCAGTGCTCATGCTTCCATGCTCATGGCTCTTCCATGCAAGTTCAGGGAACGAAATGATATGGACTATAGAGTCCCTAACCCGTTCAGGCCTCCACGGAACGTCACGCAAAAGCTGATCGGGCGTCAGTTGCTGGGAGGCCCGCATCGCTGCTGACAAGATTAGATCATATTTTTCAGCTAGCCAGCTGGTGCGCCCTGAATGTTCCAGGGCGGTCGTCAGATTCAGAGCAGGAATGAGTTTTTTGGGATAATAACCAATGATGACCTCCGAACCATCAATTATGGTAACGGGAGCTGCTTTTATTCCACGCGATTCTAAATCCTGCCGAGCCGGCTCATCGGTTAAGAGGTCGTGATGTTCGAAGTGCACTCCGTTGGACCTTAAGAACTCTTCCAGAGTTCTACAACTGAATCAACCAGGGTTTGTATAAACGTGAACATCCATATTATAGGCTCCTTACTTGATAACTTTTATGGTCTACACCTGAGTTAGTAGCTAACATCCGTGGTGATAATAATATACAAGTTAATATTATGGAAGATCATCTGCTTGAGAGGGATATACATTTTCTGATTCATCGGAATACGATTTATACTCGTATTCTGTCGCTGCTTTTTCGATGATCTCTTTAGCTTCCTGATTATTCTCCGATATCCTATCAAGTGTCTTTTTAAGGGCTGCAGACTCTTTGTCGCCTAAATCTCTTAGCTCTGAGAGATCGATAGACAGGTCGCACATATCTTTAAGTCTACGCATAATATCGTAATATGCCCGATGATCGGTGTTGATACCCACCTGTCTATTCTTTTGGGTTGTAAAGGGATACATCGGCGCCATAGCACCAATGCGTAACACCTGATTTTGGGGATACTTATAGTGTGCTAGGTTCACAAGGGCCATTCCAATTGTTGGACCCTGCCTGCTAGTACTTCCATAGTTCGAGTATTGAAAACCGTACTTGTCCAAGTCATCTCTCATGCTTGAATCACTATAGACGCAACTGACGCGACGTTCCAATTCGGGTGGGGCAGGTCCGTTATATCCTTCAATCGTGATGGTCTTTTCTATCCCCAGCCGGTTAATCGCCTCAAAGAAAGCTTCCCCGTAACGCTCAATGTCATACCAAGGTTCATTACCCCGAAATATGACAAGCCCGTCTCCAGCGTCGTAAAACACATTCTCCCACGTTGGAGGTGAAGACGGCAGTCCATCTTCAAATGAGACTCTTGGGCGAAAAATGTCGTGAGTACCCGCAATATGAAAAGGAAAGCATATATGTCCGATTTCCGACGACATCTCACCAATTTTTTTGGCCTTAGTCTTATTAATTAAATACCGAGACAAGCCACTCGATATATCGCCACCATCAGACCATTGTCGACGCCAGCCGGCAATTAGATAATTAGCTTTAGGAACATCAGTGAAATGACAATATTGTTCTTCCATAAAATAACTTCTCGGGTTTGGTCAAAGTCTATGGTAATTCTTCGTGCTCTCACGTGTTTCTGGTATTATACACCCTAACAAAGGTTAGATTATTCACAGGAGGGGAGATGACCTCACTCGGGCGACTAGCCGGCAAGGTAGCAGTGATAACTGGAGCAAGTAGTGGCGCTGATGGTTCACTGATGGGATTTGGAGGGGCTGCCGCCAGGCTCTTCTCTCAAGAGGGTTGCACTGTCGTATTGACGGACATCAAGGATGCAGAAGGCACCCAAACTGCGAAGCAGATTGCCGACTTAGGGGGAACCGCAATATACCGTCATCTGGACGTTACGAGCGAAGAAGATTGGGTAGATGTATTAAAAGAGACCGCTGATACCTTTAAGAAGATTGACATTCTCGTAAACAATGCGGGCAGCAGCGCCCGTTATACTATCGAGGAAACAACCTTAGACGTTTGGCAAGAACAAATGGATATACACGCTAAAGGCGTGTTCCTCGGCACAAAACATGTCATATCATATCTTAGGAAAAATGGTGGAGGATCCATAATCAATATATCGTCAATATATGGGATGATTGGTTCACCTTCCTCCACTGCATACCACGTTGCCAAAGGTGCGTCTCGTCTTTTTACGAAATCGGCAGCTATCCAATACGCTTCAGAGAACATAAGGGTAAACTCAATACATCCCGGATTCGCATTCACTCCACTCACAGAGGTGAATTATTCTAAACCCGACTTGCAGCAATGGGTCCTTGACCGTATACCTTTAGGCCGTATGGGGAGTGCCATGGAGATAGCTCATGGTATCTTATACCTTGCATCCGATGAGGCGTCATTTGTTACAGGGTCTGAGCTAGTCATAGATGGAGGCACCACGGCACAATAAGACTATCTGGGAAACGCTTCTTTCACACCTCCGTCGACCGGAATCATTGCTCCTGTAGTTCTAGACGCCCGTTCTGAGGCTAAGAAAAGTACAGTCTCCGCAACATCAGAAGATCTCACCTGTCGTTTCAGAAGAGTTCTTTCATGGTAGAAGGTTTCTAAATCATCTACGGAAACACCGTGCGCTGCGGCACGTTCTTCCCGTAATGATTGGGACCATAATTGAGATCCTTCAAATATTGCGTCAGGGTTGACTATGTTGACGCGAATGCCAGAGGCGCCTGTCTCAAGGGCCAATACCCTAGCGAGCTGGACTTCTGCAGCTTTGGACACACTATAAGCACCAAATTCCGCACCTGGGGCAGGAACGTTTTTGGTTCCAATGAAAACAATGCTCCCGCCTAAGTCCTGTTCTTTCATAATTTGGACTGCCTTGGCAGCAACAAGAAAATGCCCGGTAGTATTGATATCCAAAGAACGTTGCCAATCCGACAGATCAAGTTTGTCGATTGCACCTACGGGAGCTATGCCCGCATTAGATACTAGGAGGTCTAGGCCTCCATATTCGAGACGTGTTGATTCAAACGCTTTTGCAACAGAATCTGGATCGCTGACGTCCAATTCAACCCCAATAGCTCTGCCAAAGCCATTGGTAGCTACTATATCAGCCGCTACGGCGTTTGCAGCGCTTCCATCAAGATCGGTAACGACAACATGAGCACCCTCACTAGCAAGGCGTTCTGCGATAGTCTTCCCGATACCACTAGCTGCGCCAGTAACCAATGCCACTTTCCTTGCCAGTTCTTTCTCAGGAGGAGCAATAGTGAGTTTGTAAAGTTCTAGTGGCCAATATTCCGCATCGTATACATCTTGTGCTGTTAGAGAGCTATATTCACCGACGGCTTGAGCCCCAGCGATAACGTTAATCGTATGATGATATATGTCTGCGACTATTCTCGCTGCATGAGCGTCTTTACCAGTCGTCCACATTCCAACGCCTGGCATGAGTATCACTCTCGGATACGGATCTAACATGGGATGCTCTTGCAAGGTGTGTTCTTGATACCAAGCGGTGTACTCTTTGACATACTGACTCATCGCCTCATTTATTGCTGCTTTAATTGCATCTATGTTTCCGATATCGACAGGATCTATCCATAATGGTCGGCGCTTGGTGTGTATAAGATGATCAGGCGTTGCGGGCCCAATACTACTCAATATTTGCCCCTTCTCGCTGCTCATAAACTCGACTACCGCAGCGGAAGAGTCATATCTTAGGACTGTACCTTGCTGTTCAGATACTAATCCACGAATGTACGGTCCCAGCGTGCTGGCCAGAGTTTTCCGATTCTCACCCTCGATTGCCCGCGGAGAGATCAATCCAAACACCGATGGCCTGCCTTTCGCTATATACTCTTCTGCTTTAGTAACAAGCGATATATGTTTATCATAAGCCTCTTTAGTATCATTGCCCCAAGTAAACAAACCATGGTTCATGAGAACTACGCCATCCAGATGCGGCGAATTTTTTACCGCCAGCCCAACTAATTTACTTAACTTGAATCCTGGCCTATAGTAATCCACTACCGCTATTCTATCTCCATACACATCCGATAAGACCGACACCGAGTCGTCGTTATTAGTAAGCGAGACGACCGCATCGGCGTGGGAATGAGCGACACTCATAAATGGCAAGAAGGCATGTAGTAGCGTTTCTATCGATGGCCTTGGAGAATGAGCATCCATTAGACACCGTTCAAGGTAATCCACCATGTCTTCATCGGACATATCGTCCCTCTCAAACAGTGGCATGATATTCTCATGATTGAGTCTGGGAAATTGGGATCGGACCATCGATTTCATGTCTGAACCAGAACCCTTGATCCACATCGCGGGAGCTTCGTTTCCCATAAAATCCTTTTCGATAGTTTTGATTGAAGTGTTTCCACCTCCCCAGACCACAAGAGAAGAGTCCGCACCGATCAAGTTAGTCATGTAGACAAGTTTGTCTAGCTCATCAAGCCCGTTAGCTTTTGTTGGGTCCCAAAGATTCTCCATTAATTTTCATCTCCTAGTCTTTTCGTGCACCGGTTGAGAGGTTGCTAAGCAAACTTGGTATGTCTCGTTGAGAATCTAGTTCCCACCA
Organism: Dehalococcoidia bacterium; assembly: GCA_002724585.1. Taxonomy (GTDB): domain Bacteria; phylum Chloroflexota; class Dehalococcoidia; order Lucifugimonadales; family UBA3495; genus UBA3495. The sequence continues at coordinate 7,101 of PBPE01000085.1, forward strand.
TTGATCTATTATCTCGTCAGATTCCCTTACGCTTAGGTACACTTCAGCTTGCTCTTTGAATTTCATCTCTACTTCTGCATCACTCATAGGGTTACTGGGATGACCTTTGTGGTAACTGAGTTCTGCATAATGTTCAATCCCCGTATCCATCTGAATCAATACTTTGCTTTTTCTTTGTTCGGGGAACAATTTCGTAGCCTCCTCATCTGCAACGATATCTACTCGCTGCATTAAGGACAATATAGTTTCTTCACGTAGGTATCGCTCAGAAAAATATTCATCATTTATCTCCCCAAACATTAGCATTATTGCTATACAGTAAGGCAAGCTGTGGTCCGCCGTTTCCCGATTTTCAGGCGCCCACTTACTTGGTGAGTCGGCCATGACGTTCACTCCGAACGCGAAAGTGCGCAGCTCAACCCGCGAAATATCCCTGATCGAGCTAATTTCAGAGCGAATCTTTAGAATGCATTCTAACGCAGTCTGCGCAACTGAGCCTACTGCAAAATGTTTCACGCTGGATTGCATAATACGAAACGGCTCATTTTGCCCGCCGAATGTTCCCAATTCGAACTCTCCAGATATACCGTGGAAGAACCCTCTGGGGCCCTCAAAAATCTGTAACGGACCGGTCATACCTTGCTGTGCAAGGATTGCTGAAAAGACACCGTTTCGAACACCATTCGCAGCAGCACAGCCCTTCCACATAGAAACTTCTCCGAAACGCACCTCACCAAGTGTCACGCTGGACGCTGTTGTAAGAGCCACTGCATTAGCAATCTCTGACTGGGATAAACCCAGAACCTTGGATGCTGAACACGTCGCTGCGATGGCTATCGCAATAGACTGATCAAACCCATAATCCCGAAAAGCAACCCGGTCAGCTAGACGCGCGTAGACTTCCCAACCTATCACCGACCCCAATATAATTTCTTTCCCTGTTTTCCCCTCTTGTTCGGCGATGGCCAAAGCGGAGGGAAACGAATCGCTAGGATGGCCGCTTTCCTTTGCTTCTGGTCCCTGATAAAAATCATTGAAGTCGAGATACCGTACCATTGAACTGTTAACAAAAGCAGCTAATTCTACGGAGGTCTTATGCTGACCCCATAGCACTGTCGCAGGGCGGGTTGCAATGTTCCGCTTTGCAAGTGATACACCTATCTGGACAGGGTTGCTCTCAAATGCCCTTGGCGTACAGGCCAATGTGTCGATCCATAGGCGCTTTGCCTGGTGAATTACCTGGGGCGATAAATCGTCGTAGGCAATTGAGTAAACGTAATCGCTAATATGACGTAAGATTTTATCCAATGTGTGCCTCCGCAGACGTTGAGGAAATACGTTCGTCCATCTTAGGTTATCACTACGAATCTGATAATACCCCATTCACTATTGCCAATGCGTCTTCAACATACGGCCAGCCTCTGTACCACCCAGCCTGAGAGACTAATTCGCAGACTTCTCGCTTAGTGAGGTGTCCACCAAGACACTGAATAAGATGCTCCCTGAACTGCCTCCAGTGCCCTCGGCACATCAGCGCAATCAATATGCACGCCATACGTTCTTTATTACTAAGATCGCTTCGCTGCCACACTTCACCATACTCATATGCTTCAATCAAGTGATGTAAATAGGGTACAAATTGGTTCGTAAAAGAATCTAATGAGGATTCATTTGCTCCAGTCCCGACATTACTAGATAAAAAAGCCTGGGCCCGTTCCCATTTATCCTCAACAGAATCTAACCAGTCGGCAGACACAGGGATTAGATCCTCTGATATCCATTCCTGACGTTCGTTGATAACACGTTGGGCTTGGCTTAAGGCAAATACAGTTGCTGGAATGCCTGCATAAAACATAAGTTGCAGAAACACTCCTTTGATTTTTTGTGGACTCATACCCAATGACAATCCGACACGCACCTGGTGATGCAAACCAAATCCCCATCCATTGCAACACTGAGCAGAAATAGTGGCCATACTCCTCAAAGTGATGTCAAGCCCGGGCACTTGCCATACCCCTCCCCACATGACTTCGTCTTGGAGCTTCACGTAGTCAGTACTGATACTAGGCAATGCACCTGTCAGCCTACCCTGGGGAACAAATCTATCTATGAACCCCTTTAACTTTTCAGAGGCTAGAAATAATTCGTGAGAACTCATATCAATCATTGCTGTCTCCCATCATCACGTTAATTAACATTACCTCAACGCTTCAGTCAGAGGTTGTGAGAAGTTCCGCGACAGCAGAAAGTGCGGTTTCAACGTGAGGCCATCCCCTATACCAGCCTGCCTGTGCAAATATCCCGCATATTTCATCCGCGGAAACTCCCGAGGAAAGAGCATACCGGGTATATTGCTTTAGCTGGGAAATGTGTCCTCGGGACATTAACGCAGCCAAGACACACACTAGCCGCTCTTTGTTGGTGAGAATTGTCCGTCTCCATATTTCTCCAAAATTATAGGCATCGACTATTTGCGCGGCCTCAGGCACTAACTTCCTTGCGATAGATCCACTGATCTCGTCCACCGAAGTTGGTCCCCATGTCTCAGACATATTGTTGTTTCCAGCTTCCAATTTTTCACGTACAGACGGCAGCCACTCCCACTCCTCACTAGTATCGAGCGTCTTCCATTCCTGTCTTTCATTTATGACGTCCTGAGACACCAGCAAGCCAAACACCGTGGCCGGTATTCCAACATAAAACAACAACTGAATAAATATCTCTTTAATCTCCACTGGAGTAATACCAATAGTCAGTCCAGTCCTGACCTGGTGTTCTATCCCGAAGTCATATCCGTTAACACATTGCGCAGATATCGTCGCGAAGCTTTTTAAGCGAAGGTCCAAATCTTGCGTCTGCCATACTCCTCCCCACATCAATTCATGTTGCACCTTTACAAAATCTGCTAGAACCGGATCGGGACGTTCATACGGTAGATATTGGTCGAAGAACTCTCTCAGTTTTGCAGATTTCTCTTGCAATTCCTTTACTGTGCCCATGTCTCCCTAACTCCTTACCTTAACCTTCTAAATACGTGCCTTCTCAATCATCCAATCCCTTAATTCGTATAAAAGCCTGCCCGAATACAAAACCCTGCGGAATTTCACAGATTACTGTCCTTTTTGGCTTGTACTAATTCATCTGCTAATTTTTCGGCAATCATGATAGTAGTGGCGTTTGTATTTGCACGCACTATTTCAGGCATAATTGATGCATCGATTACTCTTAAACCCGATACTCCACGTACACTTCCTGTTTCATCCACGACCGCCATTGGGTCCGAACTAGGCCCCATTCGACAAGTGCATGAACTATGACCAGCGATAGTCGCAGTGGATTGCATCCAAATATCTAAAGCGTCGTCATCCATAAGTACAAGATTCTCGGGAGAAATACGTTCCCCTACAGTATCTCTTAGCGGGGCTCTCTCAAACAGCGCAACCACACGCCGGACTGCTTCTCGCATTCTTAGTCTGTCGAAATGATGCTCCAGAAAATTAAATCGCAACTCTGGTTGCACCCGGTGGTCGGAACTGACCAATTTAAGAGTCCCTGAACTGTGAGGCTTTTCCAATCGAACTCCCACTCGTATGTCAGGGGTTTTCTGGTCTGGAGGATACGATGTGGTCGGCTGTACTTGGATTTCGTTTCGATAATCTGATCCAGATGTCCTAAATCTGAGGGCAACTTGATTCCTTGGATCAGTAGGTTTGATCGGGTTACTTTCTGTTTCATAAAAGCGGACTGATGCGCTCGGATGGTTCTTGAGGTTTTCTCCAACGCCCGGAAGGTCAACTTGGACAGGTATGCCTAGGGGCTCAAGTGACTCACGCGGACCGATCCCCGACAACAGTAATAAGTGCGGCGATCCGATCGCCCCTGCACTAAGAATAATCTCATTCCCGAGCACTGTGAACTCCTCTTCAACGGTTTCAACTACCACACCGAGGGCGATATTGTTTTCCAAAATTACTTTTTTGACATGTACCGCTGGTTTTATGGTGAGATTCAGACGATGACGAGCCCTAGACAGATAGGCAATTGAAGTACTTATCCTCACCCCGTCGGGATTATTCAATGGCATGGCACCAACACCAGTCCCATCAGGGGCATTCATATCTTCGTCCAGGCGAAAGCCCGTTGCTACACAGGTTTCGTAGAATGCGCGCTGGAGGGGGGTCCAATTCTGTGCCGCATGGCGAACAACGGGTATAGGACCGTCAGTTCCATGCCAGTCACCTCGCATACTCCGATCGGTTTCTGATTTCCGAAAGTGGGGGAGTACTTTATCAAAACTCCAAGCAGGATTTCCAAACTCGGCCCAATTGTCAAAATCTTCTGGCAGGCCTCTGAGAAAGATTTGGTGATTAATTGCACTAGTCCCGCCTGTTACCTTACCCCGAGCGACAAGAGCCGGCGCAACTTGTTGCTCATTTGCGTACCCGGTAAAATTCCAGTTATGTTCGGCGTTAGCTTTTGAAGCAGCCTGATGCATGTCATGCTTAAGCGTTTCTGGAAGAAGTTCGTAATCCGGATAATCTGGCCCAGCTTCCAACAAAATAACCGAGACATTTGGGTTTTCGCTCAACCGGCTAGCAAGGACTGCCCCCGCAGATCCGGCACCCACTATGATGTAGTCGTACTGCATTTAAACCCTCAAGAGAATCCCGATAGACCGAAAAACTTAACCTTCCTCAATACCGAGCAACGAGGCTACGTTGCGCCAAAGAATATTCTCTTTTTCAGAATCCGTGAGGGACTCCAAGCTATTTATCCAATGAACAGGGGATGGATCCCATGCTACGTACGGCCAATCACTGCCCAGCACAACTCGTTCAATACCAACTTCGTCGATTAGAAACCGAAGCGCCCTTTCGTTCATCGTAATACAATCATAATACAATTGGCTCTGGTAACTACTGGGGGGCCTGGAGATGTTCTTTCTTGCCTCCGACCTGACCTGCCAGCCACGGTCAATTCGCCCCATACCAAAACATGCAGCACCTCCGCCGTGAGCAACACACACCTTCAGGTTAGGGCATTTCTCCAGGATTCCCCCCAAGATAAGTGTCGCCACGACTAAGGTATCCTCCAATGGAACACCAAAGCTGTTACCCATGGAATATTTTTCGAATTGTTCAGAAACGATGTTATTGTTTGGTTGCGGATGATAAAACAATACTGCACCCATTTCTTCCGCAGCCTTAAACAATGGTAAAAATTCCGGTTCGTCCCAGTTCTTGCCGTTGACGATAGTATCGAGTTCAGCACCCTTAAAACCCAACGTGGAGATACAGCGTTCAAGTTCACTAATGGCGGCGGACACATCTTGCATTGGGAGTGTTCCCAGTCCGAGGAACCTATCTGGCCATTCTGTAGTCATATCGTGAATCTCATTATTTATGTCCTTAGCAAGCGATAGGCCATCTTTGCTTTCTAAATCGTAACCAAACATTGGAGTAGCGGTCGAGACGACTTGAATATCTACTGCTTGTCGGTCCATATCCTCAATACGTTCCAGAGGAGTCGAATTCAATTTGTCGGATGTAACACCATCTCTGCGGACGCCATTTGTAGTGAACTGGCGCCCATTTATTTCCTCGAGCCGCATGCCATACCAGGCCTGCCCTGCTTCAGCAGCGCGCCAGAAACTCTGAGGCATTAAATGTGCATGAATATCGATAGTTTTCAATGAATATCTCCTACAATCAGATCTGAATAAGGCGGTTACACCGGAAGACGAGGTTCCTTCGAATCCGGAGCAATTGCAACATCAAACGCGTTCAATATAAATGCTGTTTGTGCATAATGTCCCATCAGTGTAGTAATCTCGACTAAATATTGAGTTCCAAAAAGGTTAAGAGCTTTCTCAAACGTGCTATCCGCTACCTTATGAGTAGTATAAAACTCGGTAGCGTAAGCAATGATAATGTTTTCTTCTTCAGATACCATTGGAATTGGCTTACGTTCCCTCAAGGCATCGATCAGCCCGTCTGAGATGCCTTCTCTGCGAGCAGCTGGTGCATGAGCGTTCCACACATAAGGACAATCCATTAACCGAGCGGTAGTAATTATCGCAAGTTCAAGATACTTTTTTTCAAATTGAGTCTCATATCTCAGATAGCTCGTCAACGTCCCTCGCCGCTTAGCCATCTCGGGGCTGTTTATGGTGATCGAAGTAGGCCCTGACAGGCGACCATTGTTATCATCCATCACCGCATCGTAAGCGTTTCTAAATTGCTCCGGTATATTTTCACGCATAGCATCTGCTATTCTGGCCATAGTTTCCTCCAATACGTATCACTGGAATGTTTTCTTGCAACTGTTGTGTCGAATTGTATTTAGATCGACAGATTGTGGCAAGTCACATAGGTTTATCCATACCGATTGCACATAGTAGATCCATGCACACAATGGATCTATGATATTCTTACAATAACATGTAGACCGGAGGGATGTCGTCTTGTCACAAATTGAGACTGTACTAGGTCCTATATCTACTGACCAATTAGGGTTCACCTTATGCCATGAACACGTAGGCACTAACGCTGCGGGCATCAGGCAGATATACCCAGAATTCATCGACCCTGGTCTGGAAGACCAATCAGTTAAAGCGCTGAGCGAGGCTCGTGAAGAGGGTCTTAAGACTATAGTAGACCTAACCACCATAGATCTCGGCAGAGATATCAACCTTATTAAACGGGTCTCTGAGCGGACCGGTGTACAGATCATAGCTGCTACCGGCAACCATCTGGCGGTCCCGAGACCTTTTGGAGATGTACATCCCTCAGTACTATCCGAATTGTACATCCGCGAACTAAGGACCGGTATCGAGGGCACTAATATTAAAGCCGGTATTATCAAAGTTGCTAGTGACGCAGGCGGTGTGACTCAACCACAGGAAATAGTCTTACGCGCCGCAGCATTAACTCACCTAGAAACAGAAGCCCCCATCTCCACACATACTTGGTCGCCAGACAAAGTGGGACTACAACAAATTAGAATCCTTAAGGAAGAAGGTGTGGACTTGTCAAAAGTTTACATCGGGCATAGTAACGACGACACAGACATCTCCTATCTTCACGAGTTACTTAACAGTGGAGTATGGATAGGTCTCGATCGGTATCCTGGCGGTGTAAGAGCTGGAACACCCGATTGGGAGAAACGCACAGAGATAGTAAAGCAACTGATTGATGACGGTTACGTCAATCGTATGATTCTATCCCATGATTATTCGGTCCCGAAAGCTCGACACGGCGTAGAAGCTCAAGAGGCACGTCAGAGGGCAAATCCTGACGGTTATAATTTTATCACTAGAAAAGTCCTGCCCCGGCTCCTATACCTTGGTGTGTCCCAATCTGACATCGACACCATGATGATACAGAATCCCAAGAGGTTTCTAGAGGGCGGCTAAGTTTCGGTAACCTCGCTTAATAATTATGCTGATGGCAACTTAATGATCTTATCAAAACGTTGGTTGGTGTTCGCGGCGGTCGCGATCGGGACTTTCTGCTCCGTCATAGACCATGGGAGCATCAGTGTAGCTCTCCCCTCTATCTCCAATTACTTCTCGTCGGACCTCCCCACCACTCAATGGGTTGTCATAGTATTTTCGCTTACAATAGTGATTCTCTTACTCCCTATGGGACGCCTTGGAGACATCTTGGGACTCGCAAAAATCTACTCAATGGGATGTGGTATTCTACTTTTCGCTACCATCGGGGCTAGTATTTCACCAAGTATAGGAGTTTTGCTAGCGAGCAGGGTGCTACAAGGAGTAGGCGCCGCAATGACGCAAGGTCTCGGAATGGCCCTTGTGATTTCCACTTTTCCCGAGAATCAACGTGGCCAAGCAATTGGGCTCATCATGACCACCGTTGGACTCGGAGCGATCGCTGGACCAGCGTTCGGTGGTTTGCTGGTAGATCTCTTCGGTTGGCGTGCGGTATTTATAGGGAATCTGCCCTTACTAGGTATTAGTTTGGGACTAGCCGTTGCAGTCAGAGCGATTGGTCAAGATCATTCGGCCGTTCAACGGCCCTCGGTGGAACCTTTTGACTGGGTAGGGGCTATCACATCTGGTAGCGCTATTCTGCTCATAATGATGGCCTCTACAAACCCAAAAGTATTAATCGAGCATATAGCACTTCCTATCCTGGCACTTTCATCTATTACTGCTCTAATCGTTATATTCGTCCTACGAGAACGAAGGTATAGTTCACCAATTGTCGATCTGACTCTCTTTAAACGGCTACAGTTTTCGTGGGGTATCACGGGGGCTTTCCTGATGTTCTTTGGCAGCTCAGGTGTTCTGTTTCTCACACCCTTCTACCTGCAGGAGATTCTGGGGTATAGCCCTAAAGTATCTGGATTGGCGGTGATCCCAGGCGCCTTTTCAATGGCGGTTTGCGGTGCCTTAAGTGGCCGCTTATCAGACCAGTTCGGTTGGGGACGATTCACCATAATGGGTTTAAGCATCTCCGCTGCGGGTCTATTAGTTTTATCATTTCTGACAGCAAATTCATCCTTATTGCATGTTATTGGGGGTTTGACCTTGCATAGCACTGGAATGGGGATATTCTACTCGCCGAATTCAAGCGCTATCTTAAGCGCGACTCCTATCACTCAGCGGGGTTTGGCCTCCAGCATGGTGAATCTCGTGAGAAATTCAGGAAGTATCGTAAGTGTCGCTCTCGTGACAAGCGTGGTCGCCTTCACTATGGGTTCTCTGGGATTCGAGCCCAGTTTGGAAGCCGTTGGATACACCGGACCTACAGGCATTATTACAGCATTCGTGAACGGACTGCAATGGGCATACCGGTCTCTGGCATTCCTAGTCCTACTTGCTATTGTAGCAACGCTATTCCAAATCAGGTCACAGATACTGAGAAAAGTCAGTGTTGATCAACGTTAATCACCAATCCAAGTATGATCGAATCTGGGCCAAGACGAGATCAGGATATTCCATTGGAACAAAATGTGAGCCTTTAGAAAATTGGAAAAACTGGAATTCTCGCGCTTCTTCACTCAGGACCTGAACTGCCACATCACTAGTTTTCTGGTTACCTTCATAATTACCAACCGCTAACATATATCTAGCGCTCAAACCTCGTAAGACCTGCGACGTATCCATTACGTTTCTAGTTTCATAGAAAGTGGCTTCGACGATATTGGAACATTTTATTTGGGCTGTACCGTCTTCAAGCACACGGGTTCCTCCGTAAATGTAATCACTGAAGACTTCATCTGTCCAAGTCTGAAAGACTCTCCTATTCCGATAGGCTTCATACATTATCTCTTGTGTTTCCCAGATCATGCGCTTCTGCCCTGTCCGTTTCAGCCTTTCCGCCCGTTCCTCGGGACTTAAACGTGACATGGGTCCATCTCCAACCCTAGTATCAATCAACATAATTTTGTCCAATTGACCGGGTGCGACATGATCAGAGATCAGCAGCGACATTCCTCCTGCTGAATGCCCGACACCCCAAGCCCCTGTGATACCAAGTTCCCTAACAAAAGCAGCTATATCCTCGCCCATTTTGAAGAATTCATAGTCCTTCCCAGGATCTTCCGTATCACCGTGAGCGCGAAGATCTAGTGATATTACGTGGAATTCTTTCGACAACTCCTTGGCAGTGTTGTTCCATATCTGAGCACAC
>PBPE01000086.1 GCA_002724585.1 Dehalococcoidia bacterium
TCTCGGCCTGCTAGGATCAATTGATCTCCCGGTTGTATCGTCTCATCTCTTGATGGATTTAATATGTAATTTCGGCCACGTCTTATCGCCAAAGCAACCAGCCCGTATTTGCTGTTAGGACCTCCTAGTCCAACATCATCTAATGTGTTTCTAAGAAATTCTTCAGGTGGAGTGATTTTGCTGATTCCCGTCCCAGGCGCTAGAGCCATATGATCCAGGACGCCAGAGTTAAAATCAATATGTGCAACCCGGGTGGCGCTTTCCATCTCTGGGTATACCACCTTATCAGCACCAACTCGCTCCAAGGTGTCTCCATGGAGTTGGTCAGCAGCACGGCTTACTATGAAGGGTATTCTGAGGCTCTTTAATAGTACTGTTATTAGTATGCTGGCCTGTATGTTTTCGCTGCCGAGAGCAACTATTCCAACATCAAACTCGTCGACTCCTAGTTCTCTCAGAACAGATTCATTTGTTGCGTCAGCAGTAACAGCATAGGTAACTTGCCCGAGCATCTCTTGGATTTTTGTGTCTGAAGTGTCAAGTGCTAATACATCGTGTCCTGATTGATATAACTCTCGAGAGACAGTAGCACCAAATCTACCCATCCCGACGACACACACTTGTTTTTTCATGACGGCCTCCCGTTAGCCTATTGTAACCCGTTCCTGCGCAAAGCGATACAAGGTTTGTTCACTGGGGACGAGTGCTAGAGCTAAAGTAAGAGGGCCTAATCTGCCTATAAACATCGCTAGCATAAATATTATCTTCCCTGCGAGGCTCAAATCAGGAACAATTCCAGTAGAGGTGCCATTAGTGCTAAATGCTGATACTGCATCGAATAGTAAATTCAGAAATGGGATATGTGGGTCTGTAATTGTAAGTGTGGGTACAATAACAAGTAAGAAGACTACTCCAAGTACTGCAACTGTTATAGCTCGCAATACCTGTGCGTTGGCGATTTCTCTCCCAAAAGCCTCTGCTCTAGGTCGACTTCTTATGGATGATATTACTACCGCAATAATCACTGCAAAGGTATTTACTTTTATCCCTCCTGCTACAGAGCCGGATGCTCCTCCGATGAACATTAGCGCTGGATAGACTAATTTGGTGAAATCTCCGGTTTCACTGAAATTAACAGTAGAAAAACCTGCTGTGCGCCCGCTAATAGAATGGAAGGATGCTGATATGAGCTTATCCCAAAGGTTTACATCGAGCATGGTGTTTGACAATTCTGCTAGGAAAAACACAGCTGCTCCGAATATGTATAGTGCGATCGTTGTCACTATTACAAGCTTGGTGTTTAAGCTAAAACGCGAAAATCTCCGTTCTTTATAAATATCTACTAACACAGTCCAACCTATACATCCCAGTACGATTAACACCATTACAAACCCAAGGAGATAACTGTCCGATGCCATTCGATGTAATCCGGGTTCTACTACCGTGTCAGGGAGTATTGAGAATCCTGCATTGTTAAAGGCTGATACAGAAAGGAAAAGTGATTGCCATCCAGATTCCAAAAGTCCCATGTCATCTAGCCCTTGTATTCTCCAGAATATGCAAAAGGCTCCTATCAAGTAAACTAACAAGGCTATTAGAACTATGTTGCGGGCGATTTTTCTTAACCCTACAAGCCTGTCTAAGCCCATGGCTTCTCTAATCATCAACCGCTCTGATAGGCTGGAGCGCTGACCAATGAGAGCCAGTATGAAGGTGGCTATAGCCATAAAACTGAGCCCGCCAACTAACATCGAGATAAAAATGACAACCTGTCCAAAAGTGCTCCAGTAGGACGATGTATTTACAACGACATGCCCGGTAACGGTTACTGCAGATGTGGCTGTGAAAAATGCTGTGTCAAATGCAGTAAATCCGTTTGTCGTATTTGCTACAGGTAGAAGTAGCAGGAAAGCGGTTATGAGGATAAATAGTGCAAACCCCATAGCCAGTATTAATGGAGTTGTGAATAATTGGTGTGGATGCCGGTAAGGCAATTCTTCAGCTATCGTTGGTTCTAGCTGATCTGTCCTTGGTTGCCTTACAACAACGTCTCTCGGTCGCCTAGGACGATTTGCTTCCAATGAAAATCTCCACTAAATGTAAGGCATTACCCTGTTGAATATACGGTCTGCGCCCATACTTTTGAGCAGCTATTCGATCAATCCTGAGCCAGAGCTAAGTTTTTGTGTCTCTCTCCTGCCAGTCATTGTCTTTACACCGGGATTCTATTGATTTGAATAGCTGATGTCAACGGATCAGAGAGAGTATTACAATGCCCTTCATAATTATTATTAGCTAAGATATATGAAAGACAATCGACCAGTAGGTTTTGTATACTAGGGGCTCGGTACTGTTAAGTGATTAGGGGTAGTTAAGAATGTCTACTAACTCGAGGCAAGTTGAACTTAGATACGACCCGTCGGTGATTGATGCAAAATGGCAACAACGATGGGAAAAGGATGCTTTGCATAAAGTGTCTGATGCGACGGATAAACCTAAATGGTATGAGATGACAATGTATCCGTATCCTTCGGGAGATCTCCATATAGGTCATTGGTATGCTATGGCACCTGCTGATTGTCATGCTCGTTTCAAACGAATGCAGGGATACAATGTTTTGCACCCAATTGGGTTTGATGCGTTTGGTTTGCCAGCTGAAAATGCAGCTATAAGTAGAGGGATCCATCCGCACGAATGGACCATGAGCAATATAGAAAATATGAGGCGGCAACTCAGGTCCCTCGGGGCAATATACGATTGGGATAGGGAAGTGATTTGTTGTTTGCCTGAGTATTACAAATGGAACCAATGGCTATTCCTGAAACTATTTAATCAGGGTCTTGCGTATAGGGCTCAAGCGCCTGTAGTGTGGTGCCCATCCTGTCAAACAGTGTTGGCAAACGAGCAAGTAGTGAATGGAGCGTGTGAACGCTGTGATACTCAAATAACTAGAAAAGATTTGGAGCAGTGGTTTCTTAAGATAACTGATTATTGTGAACAACTGTTAGATTTCAGCGGTTTATTAGAATGGCCAGACAGAATCTTAACAATGCAGCGTAATTGGATAGGTCGAAGTGAGGGAGTCGAAATAAGCTTCGATATTGAAGCTTGTCATGCTTCATTCCAGGAAATTAGAGCTTTTACCACAAGGATAGACACTATATTCGGAGTTACGTTTTTAGTTTTAGCTCCGGAGCACCCTCTCGTTAGTGAATTGACTATTCCTGACCGGAGGGATGAAGTATCAAAGTATGTCAATAAAGCAAGACAAGCTTCCGAAGTAGATCGGCTCGCTGCAGATAAAGATAAAACTGGTGTGTTTTTAGGCTCATACGCAGTGAACCGGGTTAATGGCGAAAAAATTCCGATATATACAGCAGATTATGTATTAACCACGTATGGTACAGGAGCTGTCATGGGAGTTCCTGCACATGATTCTCGAGACTTCGACTTTGCAAAGAAATTTGGCTTGCCAATCAAAACTGTGATTGCACCAATAGACTGGGATGGTAGCGAACCAACAGCGGCCTACATTGCAGACGGTTTTATGACAAATTCGCTAGCCTATGACGGTATGACAAACGCTGAAGGTATTCAGGCTCTAGCTTCAGATATCGAGGCGCAAGGCTGGGGACATAGAACAACTTCGTATAGGATTAGAGATTGGTTGATATCTAGACAGAGATACTGGGGTACACCAATTCCAATGATTTATTGCGACAAATGTGGAATAGTCCCTGTTCCAGAAGAGGATCTGCCTGTTCTATTACCTCCAGACGCTGATTTTACACCCTCTGGAGAATCTCCTCTGGCTGCCAACTCTAATTTCGTAAATGTCGATTGTCCCAACTGTTTATCTCCGGCACACCGAGAAACTGATACTATGGACACCTTTTTTGATTCTTCTTGGTACATGCTCCGATACACCAGTCCGAATTCTGCCGATGCTCCATTTGATCCAACTGCAGTCCACAATTGGATGTCAGTGGATCAATATACTGGCGGTGCAGAACATGCAGTGATGCATCTGCTATATTCAAGATTTTTTATCAAAGCCCTTAAAGATACGGGAGTGGTCCAATTTGATGAACCATTTTTAAGGCTTTTCAATCAGGGAGTTATTCTTGGTGAAGACCACGAAAAAATGAGTAAAAGCCGCGGTAATGTAGTAAATCCTGATGATGTAGTTGGTGACTTGGGCGCGGACGCCGTTAGGTGTTTTCTAATGTTTATAGGCCCTTGGGATCAAGGTGGACCATGGAGCGATGTTGGGATAAATGGCATCGCACGTTGGCTAAACAGGGTCTGGGTTTTGTGTGAGAGAGATGGGTCTGTATTGGACGGTACGGGTTCAGATGATGAAAAATGCAAAGAAACAGTGAAGCTATTACATCAAACTATCCGAAAATGCTATGTAGAACTTGATAAATTTAAATTTAATACGGCTATCGCTGCTTTAATGGAATTCTCTAATCATTTAAGTAAGATATGGAGTGAATCAAGTATCAACTCTCAGATATGGCAAGATTGTGTCAAGACGTTTTTGCTGATGCTAGCTCCCATTGCTCCACATATATCTGAAGAACTCTGGGAGAAAAATGGGTATGGGTATAGCATTCACGAAAATCCATTTCCTGAATGGGATGATGAGTTAGCTTCAGAGAATACAGTTACATTGGTGGTTCAGGTGAATGGCAAAGTACGCGACAGAATTGATGTTCCAGTGGATATAGACCAAGATACAGCAGAACAATTAGCTTTAAACAGCACCAAAGTTCGGGCTTATACTGAAGGTAATACCGTGAACAAAGCTATATATATACCAGGCCGTTTGGTTAACATTGTGGTTTCCTAGAAAAGCTGGATGCTACTCTGCGTACAGGCTGGAGAATAACTCAAAATAGTCAGGGAAGGTCTTTGACACACATGCAGGATCATTTATAGTTATCGGAGAGTCTCCCAGAGCAGCCAATGAAAAACACATGGCCATTCTATGATCGTTGTAAGTGTCAATTGTAGCTGGCAGTATTTTATCCGGAGGTGAGATTTCCAAGTAGTCTTCCCCTTCTAGTACCTCAGCTCCTACCTTCCTCAATTCCGTCGCCATCGCAGATAAGCGATCTGTTTCTTTGACCCGCCAGTTCCCTATATTGCGTATTATCGTTGGCCCGTTTGCAAATAGGGCGGTCGTAGCTATTGTCATAGCGGCATCTGGTATGTGGTTCAGGTCTAAATCTACTCCTGATAAAGTGTTTCTCTCGACTTCTATCCAGTCAGTGCCCATAGTAACTTTAGCTCCCATTTTAGTCAGTACCTCTGCTACTTGAACGTCTCCCTGAACACTTCCAGCTCCCACTCCGCGTAATCGTATTGGACCGCCACCGATAGCTGCTGCAGCCATGAAATAACTAGCCGATGAAGCATCGCCTTCCACTAGAACAGTTTTCGGGGATATGTATTGATCTCCACCTGAGATTTCAAATGATTCATAGTTATTATTAACTACGTTGACTCCAAATTGTTTCATTACTGACAGTGTCATATCAATGTAAGGTTTGGAAACTAATTCACCTACAACATTGATTTGAATGGGTAGTTGAGATAAGGGTGAGGCGAGTAGCATGGCGGTGAGGTACTGGCTTGAAATATTGCCTTTAATATTAACCTGTCCTCCCTTGATGCCATTTGCATTTATTATTAGAGGCGGGAATCCATCGTTGGCTAAATACTTAATGTCTGAACCCAGTTGTTGTAATGCGTCAACTAGATCCTTTATTGGCCGCTCATACATGCGTTGGTCTCCGCGGATAGTATGAGTTCCGACACCCGCGCATAAAACTGCACACAATGGGCGGACTGCTGTTCCAGCGTTTCCTAGGTAAAGGTCTGTTTTGTCGACAGAAAACGGTCCTCCTGTCCCGTGTATAAGACAAGTCGTCTTATCTTCAGTGATATCGTATTTGATACCTAGTGAAGTTAAAGCATTCAGCATATGGCTAGTGTCGTCACTATCAAGGACGTTATAGACTTCGGTGTTGCCTTTTGATATGGCTGACAATAGGAGAAGCCTATTTGACAAGCTCTTTGAACCTGGTAGATGTAACTCTCCAGCGATATGTTTTATGGGGTTGAGAACAAGTTTATTCATAATTGTTTGTCCGTATGTTATGGTTCGATTATAGGAGTCTAGTGTGCGGAGGTCAAAAAGGCGTGAGGTAGTTTGTTGACATCACTATAGGGCTGGTCTATATTACCGACTACGGTCACAAAAAATTTATATTAGTAGTGTTAAGGAAAAAGGTATCTCCCGAGGGAATCTTTGGATTAAATGGGGAAGACGGTGTAAATCCGTCGCGGTTGCGCCACTGTGTGCGGGGAGTAAACCGAACTGAAGCCACTGCGTCGAAAGAGTGGGAAGGCATCGGTAAGCTGAGATCCGTGAGTCAGGAGACCCGCCAAGGGAGAAAGGTTCCAACCCTGCGCTAACAGGGACGCCGATTTGATGTCTACGGTGCTATTCTGTATAGAGACCCGTGATGTAAGTTGAACCCCCCTGATTGTATAGTGTCAGGGGGGTTATTTAGTTAAAAAAAGTTGTATTCGGGAAGAAACTATATGTCACTTGTTGAAAGATTAGCCTTACTCCCTGATGAAATAGATCGTACTAGTTTGGAGATGGTAGAGGAAACTTTAGTCTATCCCAACGATTTGGATGAGCATGAAAAATATATTTTGTTCCGAATAGTGCGAGCTGAAGGTGATCCAGATATAGCGTCTTCCGTGCGGTTTAGCCGTAATGCCGTTGAAAGTGGATTATATTCCTTGAGAAACGTTAAATCTGTCCTGACGGATGTACGAATGGTACAGGTAGGTATATCCAAATCACATTTATCTGGGCGTAATATCCAAACTAGATGCGAAATAGATACGCCAGCGGTTTCAGAGCGGGCAAAGAAAGAGGGCTCCACCAGATCAGTAGCCGCCATACGAGAGATGTCAGACAGTATTAATGGATCTATCGTTGCTATTGGGAATGCTCCTACGGCACTTCTAGCATTATTGGATTTAATAGATGAACGGAAAGTCAACCCTGCATTGATAATTGGTATGCCGGTTGGATTTGTTGCTTGCGCAGAATCAAAAGATGAGCTTGCAAAAAGAGATTTGCCTTTTATAACTATTCTCGGTAACCGTGGAGGTAGTTCTGCTGCTGCTGCTGCTGTAAACGGGTTGCTTGACCTGCTTTAAATAATCTAGGAGAACCTTGTTGTAGTGGTCGAACAAGATAAAAACTCAGATAAACAATTGCCAGATGACAAATGTGGCATAGTACTGTTGTGTCACGGAAGTCAAAGAGGTACTAGTAAGTCGGAATGTTCTTGCGCATGGGATCCGTACAATACTGCTCCACGATGGTGTAGAGAGTGCCCAAGTACTCCCGCAGGACTTGAGGATGCGGCGGAAACGTTGCAAGGTCTTTTAGGGTCTGAATCAGAAGTTATTTTATCCTGCTTGGAATTTATAGAACCGCACCCAGATCAGGCAATCCAAATGTTAGTAGACAGAGGGATCAGTAGAGCTGTAGTTATGCCATATCTTCTGGGAAATGGAAAACATGCGACCGAAGAGATGGATGAAGTATTAGGGGAACTTAAGTTAAGCGCCCCTGGATTGGAGATACATCTAGCTCAAGGACTTGGTTTTGATGCTAGGTTAGCTGATGTAGTGTGCGACAGATTATTTGAGATGCACGATGACATTCCCGAAATCGACGAGGGCCCAATCGGGGTTCTCCTGGTGAAAGCTGGAACGAAAAGTGAATACGATTCATGCGTTTGGCTTCAAGAACTTGGTATTTTTGTAGAAAAAAAACTTGGCACTGGATATGCGGTTGAAGTGGCACAATCGCACTATGGGGACCCTACTATGGAGTATGCAGTTGATGCCTTGGTAAAGACGCGAGGTGTACAAGTTATTGTTTGTATACCATATGTATTTTTCCCAGGTCTAATCTTGCAGCGGAATATAGCGGGGGGAATAGCGGAATTACAGGAATTATATAAACATGTACCCATGTTAATTGCTCCTCCTCTTGGGGTGGACGAACGAATAGTTCAGGTTGCAGCAGAACGGATTAGAGGTGTGTGGCAGGATAATGAATCACAGGGCGACGACTAGAGTGTTTGCAGATGACTAATCGTAATATGTATAACAAATCAGAGGAGAGCGATTACAGTAAGCAAACTGTGGGTCCGCGTAACCTTCGCACCGGTTACACAACAGGCTCCACGGCTGCTGCTGCCTCTAAAGCAGCTGTTATACGGTTGTTGTCAGGAAACGAAGTTCCAACTGTTCTTATTGATTTACCTATCGGAGAATCTGCTGAATTTGCCATACACAAGTACGAAGTAATCGATTCGGAACACGTGCTCTGTTCTGTTATAAAAGATGGAGGTGATGATCCGGATGCCACTCATGGTGCAGAAATATGCGTTAAAGTCTCACGTGATAGCTCCCGTGGTGGGGTAACTATCACTCGAGGAGAGGGTGTTGGTCTTGTTACCCGTCCCGGGACAGGTATAGATGTGGGAGAACCGGCTGTTACAAGAGTGCCGCGTAGGATGATAGTCGAAGCCGTTCAGCAGGCGGCTGAAAGTCAAGGGCTTGACCCAGAGTCGGGTTTCATTGTGGAAATATCCGTTCCGGGAGGTGAGGAAATAGCACTAAAAACGACCAACTCAAGGTTGGGAGTTTTGGGAGGAATATCTATTCTTGGAAGTACTGGCGTTGTTCAGCCTTTTTCTACCGCTTCTTGGAGAGCAAGTGTGCATCTAGCGATAGATGTAGCAGCTACAAACGGATTATCTCATTTGGTACTATCGACTGGCACTCGTAGCGAAGAATTTTCTAAACCATTGTTAAATCTCCCTGATATGGCCTATATAGAGGCTGGAATATTTAGTGGGCCTGCCTTAAAAAGATGTACTATGCGTAACGTTAAAAGGGCAACCCACGTCGGTATGGTTGGCAAGTTCTCCAAAATGGCTATGGGTTACTTTGTAACGCATGTTGCTGGCAATCGTGTTGATACTGAGTTTCTAGCTAGGCTCGCATCAGATTGTGGAGCATCTAGTGTAGTGCAGCAAGAAATAAAAGAAGCTAGTAGCGCCAGACATTTTCAAGAAATTGCGCAAGAAAATGGCTTAATGAATGTTTTTCCTGTCATGTGTAAAATGGTATGCGAGGAAAGTCAAAAGCTACTAGCTTCTGAATCTAGTGATTTGATCGTGGACGCGATGTGTTTTGATTTTGAAGGGACCCTGCTTGCCAGCGCGTCGACCTCGCCAATAGGCATACCGCATCTGAATAAAAAGGATTGAGGGATTCCGGTGGCTGATATGGGAGAGATGCTTTACGGACTTCCAGATGAAGTCTTTGAACAAAGGATGCCACTGGTTGGTCAAATCACCAAGAAGGAAATACGTGCTATCAGTATTCATAGTTTGGGATTGAGACCAGACAGTGTACTGTGGGATATAGGCTCTGGCTCTGGATCAGTCGCTGTAGAATCTAGTCATATTGCGACAAACGGTGTTGTCTATGCGATAGAAAAGGATATTGAAAGTCTAGACATATTAAGAAGTAATGTTCATAACTATGGATCAGGTAACGTGGAGATTGTATTAGGCGAGGCACCAGGAATTTTATATGATCTTGAAGCTCCGGACTCTGTATTTGTTGGTGGAAGTGGCGGTAACCTGCAAGAGATATTAGAAGTGTCCAGAGCTAGAATAAAACATGGGGGTCGGATCGTAGTCAATCTTGCTTTACTGGAGCGTACGCAAAAGGTTTATGACGATATGAAGGAACTTGGATTTTCGAGCGAATTGGTGATGATTAATGCTTCCAGGTCAAAAGAGATGTTGGGAGGATCACTAAGATTGCAAGGATTGAATCCTGTATTCATTGTGACAGGTACTTTAGACCTGGGAGAAGATTTGTGAGCAACGGAACACTGTATGGCGTAGGTGTAGGGCCCGGAGACCCTGAGCTGTTAACTATAAAAGCCCAGAGGGTTTTGAAATCTGTATCGGTGATATGCATGCCTCAGTCAGAGACGAGCTCTGAAAGTTTTGCATACACTATTGCAAAAGGGTTCATAGATGAGACGCGGCAAGAAATAATGAGAGTTCAATTTCCTACAGACGATGAATCCGGAGCTTTATCGGCGTGGGTGGGTGCTGCAGAGCAGATTGCTGGTATGTTACAAATGGGTACTGATGTCGCTTTTATAACTGAAGGTGATCCAATGCTCTATAGCACGTTCTCATATGTGTTAGAGAGTTTGAAAAGTAATCATCCAGATTTGACAATTGAGATTATTCCGGGTGTTTCGTCAGTGATGGCAGCAGCAGCGAGTGCTAGTGTGCCGCTTGTGACTCATGGACAACGACTAGCTATACTCCCCGCGGTGTATGGTATTGACGATTTAAGTGAGGCTATCGCAAATTACGATACTATAGTCTTGATGAAGGTAAATCGGACTCTTATACAGGCGTTAGCGAATTTAGAACAACTTGGTTTGGCAGGCAAAGGGATTTATGTGAGACGAGCATCCACGAGTAGGGAAGAAGTCGTAAGAGACCTTAACCAGTTATCTGATGAGGATCTCGATTATTTTTCATTATTGATAATCAGGAAGTGAATATTTATGAATAAGACGAACGGGAAAGTTTATTTTGTGGGGGGTGGCCCTGGCGATCCAGAACTATTGACTCTTAAAGCAAAGAGGATCATTGAAGAGTCTGATGTAGTTATTTATGCAGATTCTTTAGTTCCAGAGGAGGTAGTATCTTACGCCAATGACAAAGCGGAAGTTTATGGCAGTAAAACTATGGCTCTACCTCAAATAATGGAGATTACTCTGAAGGCAGTGTCCGAGGGGAAAACGGTTGCCCGAGTGCAGAGCGGAGATCCGTCGATTTATGGGGCAATTTTGGAGCAAATGAGGATTCTAGAATCCGAAGATATTGATTACGAAATAATCCCGGGTGTTAGCTCAGCATTTGCAGCTGCAGCTGTCCTCAAAGCAGAGTTAACGGTACCAGAAATCTCTCAAAGTATTATTATGACTAGAGCTGAAGGACGAGTGTCTTTGCCTCCAGGTGAGGAATTAAAGAGCCTCGCATCACACGGATGCTCATTAGTAATATTTTTGAGCGTAACTAGGATGACAAAAATTGTCAGGGAGCTCAGATCAGCAGGTTATAGTAAGGATACTCCCATAGCGGTAGCCTATAGAGTAGGTTGGCCCGAAGAATTGGTAATCAGAGGTACGTTGACTGATATATCTGCAAAGGTAAGAGATGCTAAAATAACTCTTCAAGCAGTTATAATAGTTGGGCAAGCAGTGAACCCTGATGTGAGACTGCCTGATTCGGATAGACCAGAACAGCGAGCTTCCTCTCATCTGTATTCTGAGACGTATACACATTTATACCGGAAAGCTTCGCGCCGTAGCAGGTCATCAGCAAAGGATAAGGACAAAGCTGTTTCGGGCGTTGATTCAGTAAAAGCGTAGGATAATGTCTAAAACAGCTATAGTAGCGGTGTCCAAAAATGGATCTTTGCTCGCTAGTAGACTGAAACAGGTATATGGAGATCAAACCGACTTATATGTCGTTAGTAAATTTTCTGAATATGCTAGTGATTGTATAAGTTATGACCTCCCGCTCAGGCCTGTCGTAAGTAGGATATTCAAAACGTACGATACGATAGTTATGTTTCTTCCAGTTGGCGCAGTAGTCAGATTGGTCTCTCCACATCTTAAAACCAAGACGGTAGACCCTGCAGTGATCTGCGTCGACGAAATGGGTAAATTTGCTGTTAGTCTTGTGTCGGGGCATATTGGAGGGGCTGATGAGGCAACGCAAAAGATTTCTGACGTTTTAGGGTCTATCCCCGTAATTACCTCTGCTTCTCATGTGTTGGACAGTATATCTGTAGATTTGCTAGGTAAAGAATGGGGATGGGTCTTGGCCTGTGATCCTGACACTATTACTAGGTCCAGTGCCGCGATAATAAATGGGGGAAGTATTGGGGTTTATCAGAACAGTGGACAAACGGACTGGAGGGGGGAACTGGAGTCGCTGGATAATGCCGTGAGCCATTATGATTCTTTAGTTGATTTATTGGACAGCAGTGTGGATGTTAGGTTAGTAGTAAGTGATATGAATATCGAATCGGAAACTGAGACTACTTCTCAAAACGGTAAAGATATAGTGTTATATCATCCAAAATCTCTTGTAGTAGGAATGGGATGCCGGAGGGGAGTTTCTGCTGATAAATTGAATGAGTTGCTAATCAATTCTTTTGAAGAATCAGGACTTTCTTTGCACAGTATCTCAGCTTTTGCAACTGCTGAGATAAAACGGGATGAACCAGGTCTAATGGAATTATGTGAAGCATATGGTGTCCCTTTGTATTGTTACAGTGTTGAAGAACTGAACTCCGTTTTCGATAAAGAGACTGATAGAGAAGATGACTTCTATTTAGACAGATCAGAAAAAGCTCATAGCCTTCTTGGAGTATGGGGCGTTTCTGAACCAGCTTCACTCTTAACCGCTAAATCATCTGATCTAGTGATGCATAAACGTAAAAGTGAATGTGCTACCGTAGCTGTGGCACGAATTAAATGGGATTAAAGGATTCCTGGTGGAGTGGTTTATATGAAAAATAGTGGAAGTAGGACAGGACGTATCTCTCTAGTCGGGCTGGGTCCAGGAGATCGCATTATGACTACACCCAACGCGCTGGATATCATTCGGAATTGTGATGTGATCGTCGGTTACAAAGGTTATGTAGACCAAATAGCTGATCTGATATCTGGTCAAACGTTAGTATCAATGGAATTGGGCGAGGAATTAGATCGAGCGAATCGTACCATTGAACTGGCCAGAACCGGGCGTAGCGTGGCTTTAGTATCTTCAGGGGATGCAGGGATATACGGTATGGCCGGACCACTATTCACTATCTTGGCAGATCAAGGTTGGGATGGGGTGACTCCACATGTGGAGGTAATTCCCGGGGTATCAGCTCTCCAATCAGCAGCATCGTTATTAGGCTCGCCTTTGATGCAGGATTTTTGCGCTATTAGCTTGAGTGACTTGTTAACTCCTTGGGAGGTAATAACTAAGCGTATAAAAGCCGCTTCCGTAGGTGATTTTGTGATCGCTTTGTACAATCCCAGAAGTAGAGCTCGAAAAGATCATATTTTGAAAGCAAGAGAGATCTTATTGGCAGATCGCGCTGCAGAAACTCCTGTTGGACTGGTAAAAGAGGCGTTTCGCCCGGACCAATCTGTGTTGATAACGACCTTAGGGCAATTGGATGCTAGCATAGACTTTGTGGACATGTTTACGACGGTGATTATCGGGAACTCAACAACGTATAGGTATAAAGACAGGATGGTTACTCCAAGAGGATATGAACGTAAATTAAACTCATAAATCCGCATGGGTTGAGCGATAATAATATCTAGGAGGACTAATGGCAATAATGCGAAGAAATGTCGCAAAAGAAAAATTAGCGTCGGGTCAAATAGCTACTGGTATTATGGGTAATATGACCAGCGAAATCATCGACTTTTTGGGCCCGTTGGGTTTCGATGCTGCTTGGATTGAGTGTGAACATGGTAGTCCTAGCTGGGAAAATATTAGTGATATGAGCAGAGCTTGCGATTTATGGGGTTTATCTTCATTGACGAGAGTCAATTCTAATGATCCAGGTTTAATCACCCGAACATTGGATAGAGGATCTATGGGGATAGTGGTTCCTCATGTTAACAATCGTGAATCAGCGGAAGCGGCAATGGGAGCTAGTAAATTTGCGCCTCTGGGGTATAGGGGTATGTTTCCGGGCCGACAGTCTTATGGGGTTGGAGATTACTTTCAAAACGCCAACAACCAGACTATGGTAGTGGTGCTATTGGAAGAAATCGAAGCTTTGAGGAACCTTGATCAAATACTGGAAGTCGACTATATAGATGTATTTTTTATAGCCCCGTCCGACTTGTCGCAAACCATGGGGCATATAGGCAATCCGGGACATCCGGAAGTTCAACAGGCTATCAATACTGGTTTGGACAAAATCATATCTTCCGGACGTGTAGCAGGGACGCTGGTTAATGATGACAATGTAGAGCAATACGTCGATAGAGGCGTTAAATTTGTTATGACCTCTTGGAACGCTTGGGTAGAGAGAGGGTCACGCGGATTTTTAGAAAAGATAATAGTCAACTAGCAGGCTCAATTTGCATATGTAGTGTTGTGTTTCTACTAGAAGCGTCAGCCGTCAAAGTGCTAGCAAAACAATATTCTCTCCATTTGCGATTGTTATCTAAATCTGATGTTTGAAGATGTTGTAGGAACTGTTTTAGATCAGACTCGATTGGAATAGTGGTTCATTTTGAATGGTACAGTAAATATATGTTCTTTATTACCTAGCGGTACTGAAATAGTTTTCGCTCTTGGGTTAGAAGATTCTGTTGTCGGTGTTACGGACCTCTGCGATTATCCTGAAGGGGCGACTACAAAGCCCATCGTATCTCGTAGCCGGATAAATGTTGAAAATCTCTCCAGTGCCGAAGTAGAAATAGAAATGAAGAAGATTTTAGAGTCTGGAGAATCGCCTTACCTAGTGGACGAAGAACTTTTAGCGAATTTAAATAGTGATATCGTACTCACTCAAGACTTGTGCTATTTTTGTGAAGTCGACTCCAGAACCGTCGGGAACACCGTAGCAAATCTAGGTTTGTGTCCGGAAGTTTTAGTCTTAAATCCTAGAACCGTTGAAGAGATACTAATTACCATTGAACGTGTTGGAATAAGCTGTGGTGTACCAATGGCAGCCGAAACATTGGTAGGAGACCTGCGTGACAGAATTGAGAGCATCGTTCATGGTATCAAGGAGGTAAGAGACCGTCCTAAAGTGTTTTCTATTGAAGGTGTGGATCCGCTTGTCATTGGCGGTCACTGGATAAGTGATGTATTGAACATAGTGGGAGTTTCTGCTTATCAGTCCGGGTGCGATGCTCAAAGAATAAATTGGGACGATGTTGTCGCATACGCTCCTGATAAACTATTTATTGACCTTTGCTCCTCTAATATTAAACGGAACTCTAGGGAGGTGTCTTGGCTGGTTGAACAAAAAGGCTGGTATGATTTGCCAGCCGTTCAGACTGGTGAGGTCTATCTCATTGATCATGTGTATCTTAGTAGGCCTGGTCCACGTATAGTCAATGGTCTAGAGATAATTGCGCAATTGACATATCCTGACCATTTTCACAATCTGCTACCTGCCGGAGCAGTTGCTAAGTTAGATACGAGCATTATGAACTCGACTCTTTCTAAGAATAGTTCTGACTGGTTTATCCTGTGCGAGTCCGATTGATGTGGGTGATCGTTTATACGATAATAATGTACAATATGTACAATATGGTTATAACTACACGAAATTAAGGAGATATCTGACAGTGGTTAATAGAGACGATTTTAGAACTGCTATGTCAAAATTTGCTACCGGAGTAACAGTAGTATCGAGTGTTGATGATAAGGGCGAACCGCACTCCATGACTGCGAATTCGTTTACCTCTGTATGTTTAGAGCCTCCAACGGTTTTGGTGTGTGTTGCCCATGGAACCAACACCCATGGCTTTGTAAGTAATAATGGAAGATTCGGAGTGAATATATTGGCAGAAGAACAGGAGTATCTGGGGTCGTACTTTGCCAAGCGTCCCGAGGATCGCCAAGGAGATGCGGATTACACCTATACCATCGACGAAGCAGGAGTCCCTGTTCTAGAGAATTCTATGGTGTCGTTCAGCTGTAATGTATCCGGAACGCATGTTTATGGTGATCATACTATTTATGTTGGAGAGGTAGTAAATCTTAGCCAGGGTGGTGAGTACGAACCTCTTATGTTTTATAACAGTCGCTGGTACCACCCAAACAAAGCCTAATTACTATTTAATAGAATTTACAAATTCTTCTATACGAGCATTTACCTGTCTATAATTTTGTAGTTGGGCGAAATGCTCAGCATCTGCGATGACGTGCTTTTGGGCATTATGGATTTTCTCGGAAAGATAGTCGGCATATTTTATGGGCGTCATCTGGTCCTTATCTCCGCATAATATGAGCGTCGGCAATTTGATATTCTCAATTTTATCCATTACGTCGAATGCGTCACATGCCAAAAGATCGTTCAATTCGACCTGTGGTCCGATTTCTTGTGCCCTTTGCATTAGGACTCTTTGGATGTCGTATTCGACGCCTGTGAAATAGTTCTCTTGATGCTGTATCCATTCTCTGTTGTTATCACCTGGATTGCGACATTGTTCGAGGTAATCAGGATGGACTCTTAACTTGGCTCCCGTTCCTATCAATATCAATCCTCGAATCTCATCTGGATATTTGAGAGCGTGCTGTATAGCTATGGCCCCTCCCATAGAATGCCCACAGAGTATGACATCTTTATATCTACGGGCGGTTATGAATCCTCGCACCCATTCTAGATATCCGTCGATCGACACACATGGCCTTCCATTGGGATGCCCGGGGAGGTCAAGGGCTTTTGCGTTTCGGAAATGACGAAGTTGATAATAAGAAGATAAACTTGAACTTCCGGCGCCATGGATAAACACCAATTTCATTAAATGCATTCCTTCTATTGGAGGCAAAATACCTTTATTTCATTACACCTAATTATAAAGCAACAAACTCTACGAAACAAATACATCCCGAACTAGCAGTTGTGGCTAAAACCGTTACGGTGTGACAGATTTCGTCGACCGGTTAATGTGAATTAGAGGAACTGATATGTCTTATGTTGAATGTCAGTTCCTCTAAAAGGTTACTTTTCGTCAGGTTCTTTTTGGGTTGACTGAGGTAATTCTTCAGTGTAATCAGTCTCTTGGAAACATGCTATTGATGCTACGTAGTCATCGGGGTCCCGGTCCCGCCACACAATGACCCCTTGCGTGTCGCGACCTGTAATACGTACATCTTCCAGATTTATGCGGACAACCTGAGCCATTGCAGAGATTATGAAGACTTCCTGTCCTTCGGTTTCAGATACAACTCGCGCTGCAGCTACCCTGCCGGTCTTATCCGTGACTTTAAACGTCCTCACACCTAGGCCTCCTCTAGTTTGAGTCGGGTACATTGACAGAGGAGTGGCTTTACCGTATCCGCCTTCGCTGACTACTAGCAACCGATCTTCTGATGTAACGGTAAGCATAGTTACTACTTTATCGTCTTGCCGTAATCGCATCCCTCTAACACCACCTGCTGTACGAGATCTGGGCGCAAGGTTTCTAATCGGAAACCTTATACTTTGTCCGGTTTCCGATACCATTACAACATCTTCAGATTCTCCTAGTTGTTTGACACTCACCAGCTCATCCCCTGATTCAAGGTCCATGACTATTAGACCTCGGGCTTGGATGTTTGAAAGTGCTCCTTCTTTCAATGCTTTGACTTCTCCTAATTGTGTTGCCAAGACCAGTAGATCGCCTTCTTTAGGATTCTTCGTAGCAAGCATGGTCTGAATCTGTTCCCCGGGTCCAAGGGGAATCAAGTTGACTAATAATGTTCCTCTACTAGTTCGAGATGTGTCTGGAGCCAGTTGAAAGACTCTGAGTGGATACACACGGCCACGGTTAGTGAAAAATAGTAAGGTGTCATGAGTATCGACTACTACTAGCTCTTTTAGCGCGTCGTCTTCCCTAGTTGTCATTCCCCGAACACCTTTTCCTCCCCTGTGCTGCGTCTTGTAGGTTGCAGATGGAACTCGCTTAATATAGCCTTTTTGACTTAGTGTAATTACGACGTCCTGGTGTGGAATGAATTGTTCTATCGTCTGGTCTTCGACCTCGTCTAGATGGATCACAGTTCGGCGTGCATCACCGAAATCCTTCTTTAATTTTCGAGTCTCGGTCTTTACCGCATTTAGTATTTTTTCAGGACTGGCAAGCAGCTCTACTAAACTAGATATAGTAGTGACAAGATCATTGTGTTCATTTTCTAATCTCTCTCTTTCTAGTGCGGCTAATCGTCGTAGTTGCATGTCTAGGATAGCCTGTGCTTGAACCTGATCTAGGTCGAATCTTTGCATTAGGTTTGTCCGAGCAACTTCAACATCATCTGATGCCCTAATTGTAGCTATAACCTCATCCATTTGGTCTAATGCTAATAATAACCCTTGAACGATGTGATCACGGTCGCGGGCTTTTTGTAACTGGAACTCTGATCGTCTACGAATGACCTCTTTGCGATGGTCTATGAATAAAGATAGGGCTCGCTTAAGTGTGAGTACTTGAGGTTGTCCGTCAACTAGTGCCAGCATTATCGTGTTAAATGAAGATCTCATTGAGGTGTGTTTGTATAAATTATTAAGAACTATACTCGGTTGCGCATCTCTTCGAAGCTCGATTACTACTCTCATGCCATGACGGTCTGATTCATCACGAATATCAGAGATGCCATCGATTTTTTTATCTCTTACTAGCTGTGCTATCTTTTCTACTAAGTTTGCTTTGTTAACTTGATATGGGAGTTCATTGATAATTATCCTTCTGCGGTCACCTCGGGTTTCTTCGATTTCGGTATCTGCTTCCATCACTATTCTGCCGCGACCGGTGGTGTAGGCGTCTATAATTCCTGCAGTGCCTCTTATTATCCCTGCCGTCGGGAAATCAGGTCCTGGTACTAACTTAATTAAATCATCAACACTGCATTCCGGTTTTTCTATGACATGACATATGGCATCACAGATTTCACTAAGGTTATGGGGAGGCATATTTGTAGCCATACCTACTGCGATCCCAGAGGCTCCATTCACCAGCATGTTAGGCAATCTACTTGGTAGTACGGAAGGTTCCTGCATGGAATCGTCGAAGTTAGGTAAGAAATCGACTGTATCCTGATCTATATCAGCTAACAGCTCATCTGCTATGTTAGCAAGGCGCGCCTCGGTGTATCGCATTGCTGCAGGTGGGTCTCCGTCTATACTTCCAAAATTTCCTTGACCGTCGATAAGGGGATATCTCATGGAGAATGGTTGCGCCATTCTCACTAAAGTGTCGTAGACGGATGATTCACCATGCGGGTGGAATTTGCCCAGTACTTCGCCGGCTATTCTAGCGCTTTTCCTGTGTTGGCCGTTTGGTCTGATGCCCATGTCCTGCATTGCGTAAAGTATCCTGCGCTGAACGGGCTTGAGGCCGTCTCGTACGTCGGGAAGAGCTCTAGATACTATGACGCTCATAGCGTACGTCAGATAAGATGTTCGCATCTCATCGACTATTCTTACCGGATTAATTCTCCCGTCCGGGTTAGTGTCGTTTGTCGTTACCATATGTACTCCTTTTGAGACGGTGCTTTATCGGGTTATTGGATTAACTGGATTCATCTTAGAATTTTGAATCTTGTCTTATGTATAAACTAGGTCATTGGTCTACACCTGAACGTTCCACGAGCGCAAGGAATAGGTTTGAAAAGCTTCGAGGTACCTGATCTTGCAATTCAGGATTGCATTGCAAGCCGATCACCCAGCTATGCTCGGGGCTTTCTAGTCCTTCAATAATTCCATCCTCTATCGAATAAGCTGTACTCATTAACTTTGGGGACCGTTGTATTTCCCGTAAGCCGGAAGTATGGTTGCTGTTCACTCTGAAAAATCCTGCACTCCCTATAACAGCCGAAGCCTTTGCGCCCGGAGATAGGTAAATAGTGTGACTTAGGTTTTTACCTGTGTCAGAACAGTTTTCTGAATGTCCAGTGACTTGTTGGGGAGGTTTGCCGCCTTGGCACATATTCAATATGTGTAATCCTCTTCCTATAGCTAATATCGGTAAGTCTAGAGCTAAGGCTTTTCTAGTAACATTTAATTCAAATTCATCTTGATCTTTTCTAATTGTTTCAGAATCTGGCGTCTGTCGTTTTGTATATTCCGTTGACCCGAAAACGTTAGGCCCGTCAGTTAGCAGAATAGCTGAAGCGTTATTCAGTTGGTTGTTTAATGTTCCGTTATCGTGCGGAGTCATTACTTTTGTAATGGCTCCCATAGATTCTAGTATCTGCACATATAAATATGCGCTTTCAAGGTTGGTGCTGGTAATAGCGACGACAGACATAAATACATCTGTAATTATAGCGCATTTTGAGCGCTAGTTTACATATTGTTTGGTCGTTATTGGCGTTAAAACAGTGGTTTAGGCAAGAATATATCGATATAAGTTATAATCATACTAATCTGCCGGGAATGTATATGATAATTCAAGTGTATTTTCGGATCGCTTGGCTTGCATAAATGCCTAGCACCCAACCCGTGATATCGTTAAAAGTGCTCTATGTATTTGTTTTCACAAGGTGAGATAATTCTAGTAGCAATTTGGCTTCATAAGTTGTTGTAATCGAGGCTGACCATGAAAGAAGTTATTAAAGAGGCAGTTGATTTACTCCGAAAAGACAAACCTTGCGTCTTAGCAACCGTTGTCAGGACGAAAGGCTCTACACCACAAAAACCTGGCGCCATGTTGTTGGTTAAGGAAGATGGTACTGGTGTTGGGACTCTCGGTGGAGGTTGTGTTGAAGGTGATATTTGGTTTGCCGCCAGAGAGATGTTACGGAATAATGCTGGCCCCGAATTCAAGGAATATTTTCTGAATGAAGATATCGCTGCCCGAGATGGATTGGTCTGTGGCGGAACTATGTATTTTTATCTGGAGCCCATGACTAATGCCAAAGTCTTTGATGATATTGGTCAAAAGGTGATAGACGCTTATGAAGGTGGTGAACCAGTGGCTTTGGCTACTGTAGTCGCGGACGGAAGCGACGCAGGCTTTCTGGGATCCAAGTTGCTATTAAGTGTAGACGGGACGGTCAATGGTTCATTGGGAAGTGTCTCGCTTGATGAAAGAGCGATAGAGATAGCTAAAAGGGTAGCAGATCTAGGAGCTATTGAAAGTTTTGTCACTGATGAAGGTCTGGAAGTTTTTATAGAGGGATTTACTACTCCGCCAACTCTGATAATGGTGGGTGGCGGTCATGTTGGTAAAGCTACGGCAGACCTTGCTCACAATTTAGGATATTCAGTACATGTTGTTGACGATCGCTCTGAGTTTTCCAATTCAGATCGCTTTCCTTATGCTAACGAGACGATTGTTACTGGCTATCAAGATTGGTCAAAACAGATAAAGATAAATGTTAATACGTTTATAGTAGTGGCAACTAGAGGTCATCGTTATGACGATCTGGCTCTCGAGTCAGCACTTGATACACCGGCTCGTTATATTGGTTTGTTGGGTAGTAGAAGAAAAACATTAATGATTTATCAGAGACTCTTGTCCCAAGGCATATCGGTAGATCGCCTGAAGGACGTTAAATCCCCTATTGGGTTGGATATCGGTGCGCTCACTCCGGAGGAGATAGCAGTTAGCATAATGTCAGAGATTATTATGGAGCGTCGAGGAGGACAGGGAAGTCCCTTGCAAATGGGTGAATGGTACCTGAATAGAGCTTCAGATATAGTCGATCAGTCCATTAACGTTTGAGCAACTAATATGGCTGGTTTCGTCTCTATTCTCTTAGCTGCTGGTAAGTCCCAACGCATGGGAGAACCGAAAGCCCTATTGAATTGGGGAGGCATTAGTTTAGTTCAATATCAAGTGTCGACTTTAATCGAGTCAGGATCTCAAGAAGTAATTGTAGTTTTGGGTCATAATGCCGAGTTGATTGAGCCTCACCTCAAAGGGTTTAGTAAGGTTCGCTGTGTAATCAATGAAGATTACATGCTAGGAAGAACCTCCTCAATCAAAGTTGGTGTAAAAGCCATTGGCATCGTTGATCCGGACTGCATTTTATTCTTGAATGTGGACCAGCCGAGAAACACAGAAGTAATCGCCCGTTTACTGCTGAACCACAAATGGAGCCGTAACCACATAACCGTTCCAACATACGATGGAAAAGGCGGACATCCCATAATATTCGGGACAGAATTCACGTCCGATTTGTTGAACATTACGGAGGAGACGTTTGGATTCAGATCAATCATGACTAGTCATACGTCAAAAGTCGAGAGAGTTAGTGTCAGTGACCCTTGTGTATTGTGGGATTTAAATACTCCAGAACAATATGCAGATGCATTGCAAAATCTAAATATGTGACGCAGAGTAACCTATATCGATTTGTAAATCGTTACTCTTAGCAGCCGTCACTGCTAAATAGTCGCACCTTTCATTGTGTTTGTCTCCACTGTGACCTTTCACCCATCTGATTGTTACACTGTGATGCGCGCAAAGATCGAGTAGTCTTTCCCATAAATCAGGATTTATTGCTCGCTCCTTTTTATTCCGCATCCAATTATTCAACCTCCATCGGGACGCCCAGCCTTTATTAATGGCGTCTACAACGTACTTTGAGTCACTGTAGACATCCACGTTGGAAACCTGCTGTAATGATTCTAAAGCTTTTATAACAGCTAGAATTTCCATGCGATTATTTGTAGTTAATTGGTATCCCCCAGATATTTCTTGAGATTGTCCTTCAATAGTAATTACAGATCCATATCCTCCTGGCCCAGGGTTGCCTAGGCAAGATCCGTCTGTATAAATTGTTATTCGTGGGTTGGAGACATGGTTCATAAGCTATTACTCAGACGTCCTTTGTACTAGATTTGATGGCATCATCAGTGAGCTGACGAATCCTATTGCGAACAATATTGCTGAGAAATAAAATGCAGATTGCCATCCGAAAACTCCCACTAGCGCGCCTGCCGCAATCGATGCTATAGCTCCGAAGAAAGCATTAGATCCCCACATGAGACCTATAAATGTTGCTTCCAGTCCTTTGCTCTCTGCAACATCTATAGCAGCAGCCTGTGTTAGTGAGTTCACAGAGAATAAGAATAATCCGAATAATGCTATTGAAATCGTCATCACTATAGTAGCCCCACCCAACACGATAGAGATTGGTAGGAAGGCTGCTGTGGCCATAATGAATGTTATCACTAGTTTTCGACTTGTAAGGTCAGATAGCACCCCGAATATAGGACCAGAAATTATTCCAGGGATCGCTAATAACGCTACATGGACGCCTACCCAAAATCCTCCAAATCCCAATTCTTGTGATAAATACAAAGGGATTACCCATAATAGTGCTCGATCTCCCATTCCTCGTACTGCGGATACTGTAAATATGGACCACATGCCTGTCCCTTTGAACGATGAGATCATGTCAGAGAATTGGGTCCTGAACTTTTCTCCAAAATTGATATTATTAGTGCTAGATCCACCAATATCCCTGAGGAATATAAAGATAAGCAGGGCGGCTACAATCATAATGGGCGTTCCACCTCCCATTATCCATCTCCATGCTTCTGGGTTATTACTCAATACTGCTAGCAGTGATCCCACTAGTACTGGTCCAATCCAGTCCCCTACATTTCCGGATGAGCGATGTAATGATATAAACAAGCCTCGACGATTAGGAAAGCGTTGTGACAGGATACCTAGTGATGGTGGATGCCATAGAGCACTTCCGGCAGACGCCATTGTGAGAGCGGCAAGTATTAGCAAATACGTGGGTGAAATTGCAACCAATAGGTATCCGAATCCGATCAATAGCAGACTTAACGCTAGAGCTTCTCCCCTGCGGTGCTGAAACATATCTACAAAAAAACCACAACTCATGCTGGTGATTCCACTTGACAGTTGTCTGACAGCGTCTAATAGGCCAGCCTGTATGGGTGCAAGCCCGAATGCCATGTATATAGCTGGTATAAGGACTAGAAAACTTCTCCCGTACATGTGCTCTAGTCCGTGTGTGGAGATCAAGCTAGTGGCTATTGTTGAGTTCGTTAGGCTGTTACTTTCTGGGTATCCTGTGTCTCCGCTGGTCAAAGTCATATTACACACCTGTCTAAGTCAGAGTAAGGATACGGTTTTATGACCGATAGTATACACAGGATTAGATGTGGAATATATCACAAACGTGATCAGGCGAATAATAAATTTTATTTTTAATCAAACAGCACTTGTTGAGGAGTATTTGTGCCAGGAGTAAGATGTTAAACCATGTGGAATAAAGATCGTGAAGGTTTGTATGTTGAATGGGAAGACCGACGTGTTCCGGTCCTAGTTCTGTCAGTATTATTATCAGTATCACTTGGAGTTCTAATATTGTTGGTATGCTTCTATGTCATTTGAAGTAAGTGTGAGATGATGCTTGGTGATTGTTAATTCGCTTCAAGACAGACTAGTGAAAGAAATATTGTGGAGTAATTGGCATTGATATGAAATCATGGGTCGATTTAGGACGATACAACTGTGACCAATTAAGGTCTTTGGTTTCTGATCTATTGAAACGAGTGGAAGAATTAGAGAAGGATATTACCTTGCAGAGAGGAACTCCCGCTGGCATTCGGGAGGCATATTCAATCACAAAGAGAATGCAATCAGATTGGGAACAGATTGATAGGATGGAACTGACAATACAGAAACAATCAGAATATATCGGGATGCTGGCAGAACATATTCAGAAACTTTCAATAATATTGGAGGAGCATGGGCTAGGGGATTATGCTCCTAAATTTTAGAGATAATTGGATGTTTTTCGTATCTTGTACAATAAGGTTTTGATTCTTATCTCGGGTATCACGCCCTGATAAAGTTAAGGAGTGTTAGGTATGTGGTCTTGGGCAACAATTGTGCTAGTTGTATTATGCGTAATAAGTTTGGTGTATGCCTATATCTTTCGAATACAAGCGGAGACTGTTTATTTAACAGCGATTGTATTAGCGCTGTTAGCAATATTGACCCAAAGAGAGCACCATCATAAGAGTGACAGATAAAGTTTTGCCGTTTACCTTTACGTGGCACGTTATTTATCGTTCAACTAATTGATGAGTTGAGCTACCTGTGTTAATCTTGCTTTTACGTTCGAATTGGGCAATCGGCCCGCTAGCTCAATTGGCAGAGCAACTGACTCTTAATCAGTAGGTTCTCGGTTCGATCCCGAGGCGGGTCACCACCGGGCTAAGTGAGCTCTCGGACCAATTTGGGCGGGGGAGTGTCGGAATTGGTAGACGAGCATGATTTAGGATCATGTGCCGAAAGGCGTGGGAGTTCGAGTCTCCCCTTCCCCACCAGCTGAAGTGGTTATATGGATAGATTGACTGTCATTACTTACAGATAAATTCAGAAATTCGGAGGATATAGTGTCTCCACTTTTAGAAGTAAAAAATCTAAGAACACATTTCTATACCTTTGAAGGAGTGGTCAAAGCCGTTGACGGGGTAAGCTACGATCTTGAAGAAGGTGAAACTCTTGGGCTAGTCGGAGAAAGCGGATGTGGCAAAAGTGTAAGCGCAATGTCGTTGATGCGTTTGATACCGGACCCGCCGGGTAAGATCGTAGAAGGAGAAATTCTGTTTGAAGGACAAGATGTCTTGCAGTTAAGCATGGATGAAATGAGGTTGATCAGAGGTGCGAAAATGTCCATGGTCTTCCAAGAGCCTATGACGTCTCTGAACCCAGTACTTAATCTTGAAAAACAACTGGGCGAAACTTTACAGCTTCATAAAGGTATGAATAAACAGGAAGCCCGTCAGGAGTCAATAGAGTTACTCGCAAGGGTCGGTATCCCAGACCCTGAACGTCGTATAAGCCAGTATCCACATCAATTCAGTGGCGGTATGCGTCAAAGAGTGATGATCGCTATGGCTTTAAGTTGCAACCCGAGGGTGATAATAGCAGATGAACCTACCACGGCATTGGATGTGACGATACAGGCTCAAATTCTGGAGTTGATGAAAGGGCTAACTCAAGAATTTGGGGTGGCGATGATCGTTATTACGCACAATTTAGGCGTGGTGGCTAGATACGCAGATAGAATGAATATCATGTATGCTGGTAAGATAATAGAAAGAGGGGAATCAGCAGAAATATACAGGAATCCACGGCATCCATATACTGTAGGTTTGTTGAAGTCGGTTCCCAGGCTTGACTTGCCTCGTAGGACTAGGCTAGATCCCATTGAAGGACAGCCTCCAGATTTAATAGCTGTTCCTACTGGATGTGCATTTCGTGCACGATGTAAATGGGCAGTGGATAAATGTGCTACAGATGAACCTGGTTTGGAATCGGTTGCTGAAGGTCATTACTCCGCTTGCTGGAGGTCGGAAGATTTGGGGCCAGAAGCGTTAGACTTTCTCAACGACCAATAATGCGACATATATAGTAGGGAATTAAACGGCCTATTATAACGTTTATTCTTAAAACAAAATATTGTGAGAAGATGAGAGCATGACCACTTTATCTACTGAAACTAACACCGGTAATACTAGTACTCACGATGATGTACTCGTCGAGGTAAATAATCTCAAGATGCATTTTCCGGTTACCTCAGGATTGTTGTTCCAAAGAGAGGTAGCTCAGGTGAAAGCGGTGGACGGTGTAAGTTTTTCAATACGTAAAGGTGAAACATTAGGATTAGTGGGTGAAAGTGGTTGCGGTAAAACAACAACAGGGCGGTGTATTTTACAATTATATAAACCGACTGATGGCGAAGTAATTTTCGAAGGCACTGATCTGACAAAATTAGGCAACCGTCAAATGCGCCAAATGCGTCGGCAAATGCAGATCATTTTCCAGGATCCGTTTAGCTCGCTTAACCCTAGAATGACTGCGGGGGATATTATCGGAGAACCATTGGTTGTTCACGGACTAGTGAAAAATGGTCAAGAGAAGAGAGAAAAGGTCAGGAAGCTCTTAGATGATGTTGGCCTACACCCGTACATGGCAGACCGGTTCCCACACGAATTCAGCGGTGGACAACGCCAGAGAATAGGGGTTGCCAGAGCCTTGTCTGTCGAGCCGAAGCTGATTGTCTGTGATGAGCCCGTCTCTGCTCTTGATGTGTCCATTCAAGCTCAGGTAATAAACCTACTTGAAGAATTACAGGAGCAATACGATCTGACTTTCCTATTTATAGCCCATGATTTGTCGGTCGTAAGGCATATAAGCGATCGTGTGGCAGTAATGTATTTAGGGAAAGTTGTTGAGATAGCAGACCGAAATGAAATATATCAAAACCCATTACATCCGTACACAAAAGCATTGTTGTCAGCAGTCCCTATCCCTGATCCGGTCATCGACGCTCAACGTGAGCGTATCATACTAAGTGGGGAAGTACCTAGCCCGTTAAACCCACCAAGCGGATGTGTGTTTCATCCTAGATGTAGTATGGCTGTCGATAACTGTTCTCAATTTATACCAGAGCTTCGGGAAGTATCTCCGGGGCACTGGGTAGCATGCTCGGAAGTGGACGGTTACTAAGGCTTAGAGGTTTGCGCTGAGTAAGAGTTGCCAGTAATTGATAGTATTGGATACGGATTTTCTTGTAGGCGTAGTGTACCCGTGATAACATTCCTAGTATGACCCCTGATTTAATTCGTAATTTCTGCATTATTGCTCATATCGACCATGGGAAGTCTACTCTCGCGGATCGATTTTTGGAGATTACTGCAACTGTCCGACCGCAAGAAATGAAAGCGCAGTTCATGGACCAGATGGATCTGGAACGAGAACGGGGTATTACCATAAAAGGTAAAGCAGTAACCATGAACCATCACTATGTTGATGGTACGTGCTATCAGTTGAATCTTATTGATACACCAGGACATGTCGATTTTAGTTACGAGGTGTCTCGCGCACTGGCAGCTTGCGAGGGAGCTCTTCTCGTCGTTGATGCAAGCCAGGGGATCGAAGCACAGACAATAGCTAACACACTATTGGCAATGGAATACGATCTTGAACTTATACCGGTAGTAAACAAAGTTGACCTACCACAGGCCGAACCAGAGAGAGTCGCGGCAGAACTTGAGCAAGTATTTGGATTTAAACAAGATGAGATACTTTTTGTTTCCGCAAAAGAAGGTGGGGGTGCAAAAGAGATACTTGATGCTGTTATAGAACGTGTTCCACCTCCGAGAGGCCAACAAGCAAATGCGTTCAGAGCGCTAGTGTTTGATTCTGTATATAACTCCTATAAGGGCATAATAGGCTATGTTCGTGTAGAAGACGGGGAAATATCCAAAAATGACCGCATTCTGGTGATGTCATCGGGTAAAGCTGCGGAAATTGTTGAGATAGGGATATTCGCACCTACGCCTAAGCCTGTAGAAACCCTGTACAGTGGGCAAGTTGGGTATATAGCTACAGGGTTTAAGGATGTACAGGAATGCGGAGTAGGGGACACTCTTAGTAATTATGCTGATCCGGCTACGGATCCCCTTCCTGGTTATGTTGAACTTAAATCCATGGTATTCGCAGGCCTGTATCCTGCAGATGGCGAAGATTATAACAATCTTAGGGCTGCTCTAGAAAAATTGAGACTTAACGATGCTTCTTTATCCATGGAACCAGACACTAGCACGGCATTAGGGTTTGGATTTAGATGTGGATTTTTGGGCTTAATGCACCTAGAGATTATCCAAGAAAGATTAGAGCGTGAATATGATCTTGATTTAATTGTCACCGCGCCGAGTGTTGCATATCGGGTAATACTAAACTCCGGGGAAACGGTACTAGTTGATAATCCGTCCAAGCTTCCTTCGCCAAGTGATCT
This sequence comes from Dehalococcoidia bacterium, assembly GCA_002724585.1. GTDB lineage: Bacteria > Chloroflexota > Dehalococcoidia > Lucifugimonadales > UBA3495 > UBA3495. The sequence continues at coordinate 28,686 of PBPE01000086.1, forward strand.
ACAAGAAATACAAGAACCGATACTTAATCTGACTATTGTAGCTCCAAGTAAGTATGTCGGAGCAATAATGGAATTAATGCACTCTCGGAGGTCAGATTATAAGCGAGTGGAATACATACAAGGATATGGTGATAGTGGAGGGAGTTCTAAGTCGTCCGACCAATCTAGAGTGGTAATGGAATACGCAATGCCATTGTCCGAATTATTGGCGGATTTTTTCAATCAACTAAAATCCAAGACTCAGGGATATGCTTCTCTGGATTATACGTTTGAAGGGTACAGGGCAGCACCTTTAGTGAAAGTCGATATTTTAGTCAACCATCAATCTGTTGAAGCTTTATCTATGATTGTTCATCGAGAACAGTCCGTTTACGTAGGCCGAGCTGCAGTGCAAAAACTTCATTCTACTATCCCGCGCCAGTTATTTGAGGTTCCTATACAGGCGGCGATAGGGGGACGGGTGGTTGCACGTGAAACAGTTCGAGCTGTACGAAAAGATGTGTTAGCTAAGTGCTATGGAGGAGATATTACCCGTAAGCGCAAATTGCTCGAAAAGCAAAAAGAAGGTAAGAAGAGACTTAAAAGTATCGGTAGGGTGGAAGTGCCACAAGAGGCGTTTCTTAGTCTCTTAGGAATAGGTGACGACCGGTAACTTCTGGGCTCCTTGGAGCGTATTATTTCATTTGGAAATAATTACTTCCCGAGTTCACATTTCAAAAGTTCTAATTGTTCTAAGTGTGCTATCCAATGTCTAGCGAACAGCCCTCTTAGTAGGTTTTCTAAAGACCTTACCTCATCTGTTTCACGTGATAGATGATGGCAAATGACTGTAGTTTCTTCCAGTGACTTAAGTGTGGCCTCGGAAACTACTGATTCTATTTGGTCTAGAATAGATATCAAATCAGCTACTCCGTCCTGTAGAGTGCTCTTTTGTCGCTCTGATGTCACATTAGTCAAATCAGGCGTAAGGTCGAATTCGAGTACACTGTTGGATATCATTCCTTGAAACAGTGCTCCAAGTCCTCCTGCAGGAGTATCAGACAGATGGTAGATAATCTCCCGAGTAGACCAAGATTCATTTTGGGTGGTCTCGTCCATACAGTTATCCATACCGGATAAGACATTTAACATTCTATTGCGGATAGCTATTGTGTTTTCTAGATGAGTTGGTGCTTTCTCCGTCATGATACACACTCCTAAGTGGCGGAATTTGATGAAGCTGATAGTAAAGACCCCAATAGCTGGATAATATCTTGTTTCATGTCATTCCTGGCTAAACCAAATTCTAAGCTCGCTCTTAGTAAGCCAAAGGGGGTTCCTCCGTCGTATCTTACCCCTTCGAATTCATAAGCAAGAATACGTTCAGTGTTTAGTGCCAAGGATAATGCGTCCGTCAGTTGTATTTCGTTTTTGGCTCCAGTTTTGGTATTACGTAAATCATTGAATATAGTATGAGGCAGGATGTATCTTCCGACTATGCATAAGTTAGATGGCGCTTGGTCCATAGCAGGTTTCTCTACAAGGGATTCGATTTGGTGGAGATTGTCAGATATGCGATTGCCAGATATTACACCGTATTTATCAACTGATTCCCAAGGTACTGCTTCAACCGCAATGACCCCACTGCCGTAGGCATTATAAATGTCTATCATTTGTCTAAGTGCACCTGGTGTGTTTGTGATGATATCGTCTGGCAATACTATGGCAAATGGGTTGTCGCCGATAGCAGCGTGTGCAGTCAGCACCGCATGGCCTAATCCTAAGGGTTCTTCCTGGACTACATAAGATACTTGGTCTCCAGTCGGTATGTTTTTAACTAATTCAATTAACTTGTGTCCATCTGTCGAGGATAAGTGCTTTTCCAATTCAGTATTGTCTCGGAAGTACGACGATATGGATTCTTTTCCCGGTGATACGACTAGTATGATTTCCTCTATTCCTGCTTCAATGACTTCTTCAATAACAAATTGCAACATGGGCTTGTCTAGAATGGGGAGCATCTCCTTCGGTACTGCTTTTGTAACCGGTAAAAATCTGCTTCCGAGGCCTGCTGCTGGTATGATTGCCTTGGTTATTTGTCGATGATTTACCATGACAAAGATTCTAGCATTCCATGGTCTAATTGACACCTATATCGACCTAATCTAACATTAGCTATGAGATCGTGCTAGGCGGGGAGTTAGCGGTGCCCTGTACCCGCAATCCGCTACAGCGGGGCGTAATCCCCTTCCAGAGGCTCAATGTGATAGACCCCTGTGTCGGTATTGGGGTGTTGACGACCGGGTCCCACGCGGCATAGACTTGTGAACCCCGCCAGGTCCGGAAGGAAGCAACGGTAAATGAGATCCTATGGGTGCCGTGGGAGTGCCTGGTTTGAGTTCCGGTTTTGATACACGTCTATTACACTTAGTCGAAGAAGGGTGCACGGTCTCTTTTATCCAGAGAGGGTATTTGAATAATAATTCTCACATGCGGCGTTCGCCTAGGAAATCATTAGGTCAGCATTTCTTGGTGGATGGGGCATACCTGAATAGGATAATGAAAGCTGCTCAGATTTCCAGTTCTGATATTATTCTTGAAGTGGGGCCAGGGAGAGGATCACTCACTTCTAGACTGGTAGATTCAGCTCAGGAAGTTATCTGTATTGAAATAGATCAGGATTTAGCGGGTACACTACCTGAAAAACTTGGAATGCCTTCGAATCTGACTGTAGTAAATGCTGATGCGAGACAGTTTAATATTGATGCAATTATAAACAGTCAGAAGTATAAGCTTGTTGCTAATTTACCCTATTATGCGGCTACACCGATCATACGGAGATTCTTGGAAGATGAAAATCCCCCTCAACTACTAGTTGTGATGGTTCAAAGGGAAGTGGCTAAGGCAATGGTAGCTAAACCCGGGAATATGAGTATGTTGTCCGTAGCGACCCAATGTTATGCGGATTCTAGATTGGTGTGTCACGTGCCAGCTAAAGCTTTCAGGCCGCCTCCGTCGGTAGTGTCCTCTGTAGTATCACTTGAACCGCGTTCTGAACCATATGTTGCTAGAGAAAAACGGGACACGTTTTTCTCTATAGTTAGGGCGGGGTTTTCCGCGCGCAGGAAACAACTTAAGAATTCTTTGAGTCATGGTTTGGGTATAGATGCTGGTATTGTTGCGACGTCTTTAGATAAGGCCGACATTGATGGAACACGCCGCGCCGAAACATTAAGTTTGAGCGAGTGGGTGAATTTGCATCTGATAATGGAGACTACAGTCGAGTGAAAATACATGCACCTGGGAAAATAAACCTGAGCCTAGAGATTCTTGCCCGTAGAAGCGATGATTTTCATGAAATTAAAACCGTTATCCAGCGTATAGATCTATCGGATGTTATCGAAATTGAAGAATGTCCTCAGTTGATTGTGGAGTGCGATGACCAAAGTATATGTGATGATATCAATTTGGTTAGGAGAGTTGCTGATAAATTATTAGACCACACTGGGTGCGGTCTGGGGGCATATATTAGATTGCAGAAACATATTCCCGTGGGTTTTGGTCTGGGAGGCGGAAGTAGTGATGCTGCAGCGACTATCAAGGCATTAAACAAATTATGGGATCTAAATCTGTCATCGGGAGTTTTGGCAGATATAGGCGCTAGTGTGGGTTCTGACATACCGGCTCTATTGTGTGAAACCACAGTTTTGGGTGAAGGTAGAGGAGAATTAATATCGAGGGCACCAGGGCTAGATGGTACGCCTATCATACTTATATTTCCTAAACTTACGATGGCTAACAAGACAAAGCAGATGTATGGAAAGATTAGGCCTGATCATTACACTGATGGGACGGTAACGGACAGACTGATACATAATCTGCGGAACGAGTTGATTGTTGAGGCCGACATGTTTAATGGCTTTGAAACAGTTGCCTTTGAAACCTTTGATGGTCTCCAAATTTTGAAAGATTCTGTCGAGGGAAAAACAGGCTTATCGCTACATCTTTGCGGTTCAGGGCCTGCAATGTTTGCTATTGACAAGCCAACTGGTATATATACAGAGGTTAGCGAAATTTGCTCATTCTATGAGGCTGAGACCAAACTAGTACATGCTATAATTTCAAGTCAAATGTACTAATAATTACATATGAGAAAGTTTAGGCGAGATGCATTATGAATGTTTTGGGAACCATTTCGATACCATTTGATCCATATATAATTGGCCTGGGGCCATTCCTATTCTCGTGGCACGGATTTTTTACGGTTGTTGGTGTGGCTGTGGCTGTTTACTTGGTCCATAAATTTGGGACAAGGCAAGGCCTGAGCTCAGATGCAATACTATCTATAGCAATGTGGTGCATCATTGGTGGCATAGTCGGAGCTCGTATATTACATGTAGTGGACTTTTGGAACAGCGGAGGAGTCTGTGGAAAGGCTTTTACTGGTTATGGAGACTGCCCCTTAACGATATTTATGGTTTGGAAGGGCGGTATAGCGATTCTCGGTGCGGTATTGGGAGGATTTGCGGGTGGATCAGGCTATATTATGGTCAGAAATTCGGATTGGTTTCTAGCGATATGGGATAAGTGTTTCAAATTCTTGGGAAAGCCTCAGACAATACAGTTGCCCCACATTGGTAGTTTCGCTGACCTTGTAGCTCCGTGTCTTCTTCTCGGTATGGCGATTGGTAGAATTGGAGACGTTATAAATGGTGAGCATTTTGCGAGATTTACTACGTTACCCTGGGGTGTGGTCTATACTCATCCGGACAGCCCTGCCATAAATCGGCCTGCGAGTCATCCAGCTGTCGCCTATGAATTAATATTCGATCTGATCATAGTAGTTGTTTTGTGGTTTGCTAAAGATAAGCTGAGACCGGATGGTATGGTATTCGCGCTGGCGCTGAGTTTATACGCACTAGGAAGATTCTTTATAAGCTTCCTCAGAATAGAGGCAAATACGTACTTTGGTTTGAACGAAGCGCAGATTGTGTGTTTGGCAATTCTAATAGTTACTGTGCCGTTATTAGTTTACAAGGCTAGTTTGGTAAGGCGTTCGTGATCTTGATCAAGATTGGGTTATATAGTCGGGTTAGTAAATACTAGAACGGAGTTGTGTCCTCCAAATCCGAAAGAATTACTAACACAGACGTTGATTTCTAGCTCCTTGGATTTTAGGGGAGTGTAGTTGAGATCACAGTCATCGTCTGATTCATGGAGGTTTGCCGTGGGCGGGATAATTCCATTTTGTATGGCCATGATGCATACACAAGCTTCTAGCGCTCCACCAGCCCCCAATAGATGGCCAGTCATGGATTTTGTAGAGCTTATTCTGACTCGATAGGCGTCCTCGCCGAGAGCTAGTTTGATGGCTTTGGTCTCTTGTCTGTCGTTCAGAGGAGTAGATGTTCCATGTGCGTTCAAATAATCTATATCTGCTGGGCAAATCTGTGCGGCACTCATTGCCATTTTTACTGCATTAGAAGCACTTAGTCCTGTGGGGTTTGGTTCGGTTAAATGGTGAGCATCTGATGTTGCTCCATAACCAGCCAAGACTGCAAGTGGTTTGATGCCGCGGCTAGTCGCATGCTCGGCGCTTTCTAACACTAGCATTGCTGATCCCTCGGCCATGACGAAGCCATCTCGATCTTTATCGAAAGGTCTGCTTGCTTTATGTGGATCATCATTGAACCTAGATAAGGCTTTGCAGGCATTGAAACCGGCTACCGCAATCGGGGTGATTGGAGCTTCACTTCCGCCTGCTATAACTACATCGGCTTGCCCTCTACGTATCATTTCCCAGCCTTGTCCAAGTGCATCTGCCCCGCTAGAACATGATGATACTGTGCAAAAATTAGCTCCCATGGCCCCAGTGGCCATTGACACTTGGGCAGATGCCATGTCTCCTAGCATCATCGGTATTAGGAAAGGAGTAACCCTTCGAGGGCCTCTCTCAGCTAAAATCTCTTGTTGTTGTGATAGAGTAACTATGCCACCAATGCCGCTGCCTACTACTACTCCTGTCCTAAAAGGGTCTAATGATGAAACTTCGAGGTTAGCTTGTTGGCAGGCTTCCTTCGCTGCAGCCACAGCGAATTGAGCGAATCGATCCATTCGTCGAGCATCTTTGCGATCCATATAATTCTCTGGATCGAAGCCCTTAACTTCCCCTGCAAATGTGGTTTCAAAGCCGGTAGTGTCAAAAGCGGTTATGAAGTCTATCCCTGATTGCCCAGCGATAAGCTGTCGCCAACTGGAATCAATATCCAGTCCAACAGGGCTTATCGCCCCAATGCCAGTTATAACTACAGGTTGGGTTTGATTCATACGTTATTTAGCTCAGAAACTCAACCGTCATGATGTTGGATTTGTCTTAGTCGGCGTGTCATAGACCTGGTTTAACAGGTCTGACAAAGTCGAAATACTGTCCGTAACTTTGCAGGCTATATTTTGTCGGTCTAAAGTTGCTGGATCTGCCAGGCTGGATAAATCCTCAGCCAGTTCGTGGACCTGTATGCCTATCGTATCAGACAGTTCTTTTGGACTGTTAGCTAGCGGTTGCGATACTGATCGTAGAGTTTCAGTAAGATCTGCTATCCTAGATGATACGGAGTAGCCCAGTTCTTTGCCTACAGTGCTCATAGGATCAGACCAAAGCTTTAGAGTTTCAGTGGCTTCAGCTATCCTAGAGCTAATTGTGTCTCCTAGATCTTTACCGCTTGCTGCTAGTCTCATACGGTATGACCGTAGAATACGGAATATCCTGCCATATAGAGTGTCGATAGATGTTAATCGCGCAGTATATTTGTCAAATATTTCACGGCTTTCATCCATGCTCCATCGTTCGTCATGATGGACAAATTGCCTACCCGTATACAGATGATAAGGGCGTATTTCACCCTCTTCAAGCAGCTCTCCATTTTCATTCAAGGGTTTTAAATCTGTCCAGTTGGATGTAGCCGGTAGAGGAGTGAGTAGATTAGCCGTTTGATACCGACTGTTTTGTGTGACCCATTCTGCGAGATTCATAATGGATTCTTCGGTATCATAGGGCAGTCCGATGATGGTCATGGCCACAACGGAAAATCCCATCCCATTTAGAGTGGTTAGATCTCTTTCCATTTGGCCCGGCTCTTGACGTTTACCTACTGCGAGTAGATTCTGGGCGTTATTTGATTCAACTCCCAGATATAACATTTTTATATTTGCATCGTACATAGACTGGGCCAAATCGGGATCTTGCCCGATTTCCGCTCTAGCCTGACATATCAGGTTCATGTTATCCGTGTGACCGTGCCAGTTTTTTAGGCGTTCTAGCCGCTCATTACGGAACTTGACGGCTCTCAGCGGCGGGGGGTGTAGATCATCCGATATGAACACGTTAAATTTACCGTTTCGACCTGAGTGTATTAGACCGTCCGATGCCAGTTGCTCTAGTTGGTGTAGGCGCTTGAGTTCCGTGTCCCTATTGATCAGGCGATACCCCAGGAATTGTTGTATAACCTGACAATAAGAGCAGTTCTCAGTACAACCTCTGACGGTTTCTAAAACTCCGCCTGCCATAGGATTATCAGGGCTTAGGTCTTTAATAGATAAATAGTCAGGCAATTCTACGAAATCAGGTGCTACCAGGCCAACGCGCTTAGTTTGGATTACATTACCGTCCCTCATGTAGCTTATGCCAGATATATTTTCTAGATAGGAGTCCAGCATATCCGAACTCTTGTACTCTATTAGAACATCGCACAATTGGCCAATTATGTCTTCGCCTTCCCTGTTCACTATTACATCAAACTTCCCTAATCGGATAGCTTCCTCAGGTAGCGGGCTCATTTGCGGGCCACCACCAATGGTTATCAAGTCAGGATGATATTCTTTGGCTAACGCCGCTAGCTGGTACGCCCGCGGAGCCTCATTAATTAGCGCAGTGACGAGTAATATATCGACACCCTGCAAGTCTTTATCTGGATCGATTAGGCCCACTCTATCCTCAAACCAGATCTGTCGCTCGTATTGATATTGACCATCCCACTGTCCTAGAGCGCCCGAAAGAAAAAGCATCCCTTGTCTTGGTATGGCTATGTATTCGAAGTTACCACCAGCTGAAGCCGGTTGGATCAAAACTACTTTTCTTGCTTGTGACATGCATTGCCTCTTTAGATTGAGTTTATGCCTGATTGAAACATTACACGGACTTTAGTGTTGGATTATACACTAAAGGTTTACATAAACGGAATACAAACTAAGCCTAGTTATTTCAGTTTAATTGCCATTCAGGATCGAATTGTGTCTCCAGGGTATAGGTCTTTTAATCCGGGTATTATTTCATTTGCTATAGTCTCTATGTGGCGTGCCCGGTCATCGCTTGGTGCTGCCACACTGAATATTATATGTCTAGCGCCTGCTTCTACGTATTGACTGAGCCTTTCTATGCATGTTTTAGGTGGTCCAAGTATGCAGTAGTTCTTTACTATATCTATAAAATCTCCCCCATATAGGTAGCGTCCTCCTAGGGCTTCTGCTGCAACGCGAGCGGATTCTTCTACAGTAGGATATATTGAAATATAAGGAAAAAAGCCCCATTGGAATTGATCAAGTGACTTGGATTCATGGGAAGCTATGTTATTGATCTTATGTACACTGTCGGCGTAGCGTTCGGGACTATAGAAGTATGGTAACCATCCATCCCCGTATTTTACTGCCCGTTTCATAGCAGCGTCGCGTCTACCTGCTACCCATATGGGAGGCTTAGGTGTCTGAAACGGTGTAGGGTTTATCGCAACACTGTTTAAATCAAAGAAATCGCTCTGATGTGTTACGGTGTCACCATTCCATAATTTCCGAAGTAGTAACAAGCATTCGTTAGTTATCCGACCCCGGGATTTAACGTCGATGCCTGCAGCTTCATATTCTGCAGGAAATTCTCCTCCCACCCCTATGCCTAGAGTTAGGCGTCCGGATGAAGCTATATCGAGTGTAGTAGTAAGCTTGGCTAACATTAGTGGATGGTAAAACGGTGTTAACAGTATTGATGTTAATAGTCTGATGTTTTCGGTGGCACCAGCCGCGACAGCCAATAGTGGTAAGGTAGCATGTGTAACTCCTGGAGGCTGCCCTCTCATGAAATGCTCTCCTGCCGCAATGTATTCGAATGCAAGATCTTCTAACCATCTAGCTTCTGCGATAATCTCGGATGCTCCCAACACAGTACTAGATCCGAAATGTAGGTGAACGCTTTTTGTATCTATGGTATGCCCCCTCTCAGCACTTATCGGAATTGTCTCTATGCTAATATTACACTGACAGCTTATCAACCCAGTGATCTATAGTAATTAGTCGGAATTGGGGTGCTAGGTAGCAAATATGCGGATGCGCCAAAATAACATTTAGGCGGCCAAATAAATGGTTGTTTTAGTAGCTGGTGCTACAGGTTTTATAGGACGCAGTGTAGTTAATGAACTACTACTGCATAACTATACTGTTCGATGTTTAGTTCATACGCCGGGGTCGGAGCGAGTGTTTCCTGATAGGGCGGTGGAAATCTATTATGGCGATCTTAGAAACAAGGATTCACTTAAAAGCGCATGTCGCGGTGTTGAATTTGTGATTAATCTAGTGTCTGCGATTAGTCTACCGCGGGCATCTGATATGTTATCTATCAACATAGAGGGGGTAGCTAATTTAGTTTCTACCATAGAAAACGAGCATTCGGTTAAGAGGCTTGTGCACGTCAGTGTATTGGGTGCCAATGACAATCCGAGGGAAAGGTATTTTTTCGCTAAATGGAGAGGTGAGCAAGAAATAAAGAGAACCAACGTTCCCTATACGATTATCCGGCCGTCAGTAATAATAGGGGCATCAGATAGGTTTTCAAACGTATTTGCAGGCTTAGTAAGGCGATTTCCCGTGATACCAGTGTTTGGCCACGGTAGGAACAGAGTCCAACCGATGGCCGTAGACGATTTTGCATATTGTATTGTTGCGAGTCTGAACCGTCAGGATCTGCAGAACACTACTATTGAGCTTGGAGGAGATCTCCAACTGAGCATAAATGAAATCATTGATTCCATATGTTCTACGATGAATAGGAGACGCATAAAGATGCATTTTCCGTTATGGATGTCCAGGCTGTTTTGCCCATTAATGAATCTGTTAATGGCTAAACCTATATTAAATACAGAATTGGCAAAACTGTTGTCCATACGTAACGTAACTGATACAGACGTAGCAAAGTCTGTTTTTGGGATTACCCCAAGAGGTTTTTCAGAAGGTATAGATTACTTAACACAGATTGATGTGGCGACTTCTACTAATTTACCTTCCCGTAACGTTTCTAATAAGCGTAAGTCTCCTAGTAATGAGGGGGGAGAGTGATATACGCGGATGCAATAAATTATCTGATGGACCTAATTGATCATGAAAGAGCTCCAGATAGATTGCCTAGGCAGAAGAGGATTTATGACCTAGAGCTAATGAATTGTTTATTACAGAGTATGGATAATCCGCAAAGAAATTGTAGAACTATTCATGTTGCAGGGACTAAGGGAAAAGGTAGCACAGCTTCTATGTGTGATTCTATTCTCACTGAGTCTAAATATAAGACTGGTTTTTATTCTTCTCCTCATCTGCACACTTTTAGGGAAAGGATTCGCCTAGGGACTCGCGAAATTACTGAACAAGTGTTTAGTGATTTGGTAGATGTTGTGAAGCCTCACGCAGAAAGTATTACGGACGGTCAAGTGTCATTGTTTGAGTTTATGACCTCAATGGCTTTTTATTGTTTTTCAGAGGAAGTTGTGGATTTTCAGACGATAGAAGTAGGGTTGGGAGGGCGTCTAGATGCGACAAATGTCGTAAGTCCAGAAATCGCAATTATAACGTCAATTAGTTTGGATCATACAGCTATACTGGGTGACTCAATAGAACAAATAGCGATGGAAAAAGCAGGGATAATAAAACCCGGTTGTGATGTTGTTATATCACCACAACAAGAGGCGGTGTATGGGGTGCTTAGTAATATCTGTAAGTCGCATGGGGTGAGAAGTATACTCGTTGGTAAAGATGTCACATGGGAGTGTCGGAGCCAAGATTCTAATAGACAACAAGCTACTATTAACGGCCGTTTGGGAAAATACGACATAGATCTACCGCTTTTGGGAGAGTTTCAGATAGAAAATGCGGCGAGCGTAATAGCAGCCATGGAAATTTTAATCGAAAAGGGTGAAATAATCACCGAACAGTCTATATTCGACGGATTTTACAAGGTCTCATGGCCTTGTCGTATGGAGTATATATCTAGCTCTCCTCCAGTATTGTTGGACGGGGCACACAATCCGTATTCTATGAAGGTGCTACTTGAGAGTTTGAAGAGTAACTTCAAAGATCTTAATTATTTATTTATTACAGGGTTTTCGAAAGATAAAAACATTGCTGAAATGGTTGATTTAATATCAGAACTGGACTGTAGGGTCATAACAACCGAATCTCGACATCCAAGGGCATTGGATTGTCGAGATTTGTCCAAATTGTTTATCCAATCTGGAGCTATACGCGTGAATCCTATCTCCAGCGTCAGTCAAGCCCTTGAAGAAGCGACGTCATTAATTTCTGAGAATACACTTATAGTGGTCACCGGATCCCTCTTTGTTGCTGCAGAGGCTCGAGAATATATTTTAGATATAACTCCAGAGATATACCCAGATTTCCTGCCGCGTAGTTAAATATAGTTTTGTTTGGAAATAGATTGGTAAATTGTTTTTGGAGTGTTGATTATATTACTATGTTATGTGTCTATCAGGGAGAAGATTAGTAATGACTGGTAACCGCGTCGTAATAACTGGACTTGGGGCTGTGAGCCCATTGGGGGAATCTGTAGATGATTTCTGGACTGGGCTGAAGTCTGGTGTGTCAGGCGTCGACACCATGACACTTTGTGATCCCTCTGCGTATCCATGCCAGGTAGCTGGAGAAGTTACTGGATTTGATTATTCCCAATATATAAACAAGAGAGAATCCCGAAGAATGGCCAGATTCTCGCAGATGGCGGTTGTAGCTGGTATGCAGGCGTTGGAATCAGCCCATTTGAACCTTGCGGATGAGGATCCATTTCGGCTTGGTGTAATTCTTGGTAATGGAAATGGAGGCTTCCCGACACTAGAGGATAACTGCAGGATATTGGTGGACAAAGGTGGAATGAAGATGACCCCATTTTTCTTCCCTATGGTATTGCCAAATATGGCTGCAGGAAATTTGAGCCATTATCTGGGGTTCAAGGGGTATAACTCGACAGTTAGTACAGCATGCGCGGCTTCTAATCAGGCAATAGGGGAAGCGTTGACTGTTATACGGAATGGGCTCGCTGATGTGGTGTTTGCAGGCGGAGCAGAAGCAGGAATAAGTGAATTGGGTCTCTCTGGCTTTGCTGTTATGAGAGCATTGACCACTCAAAATGAGGTTCCCGCAGCGGCGAGCCGGCCATTTGATCTCAATAGAGATGGATTTATACCTGCCGAAGGTTCAGGCATTCTAGTACTAGAATGCCTAGATCATGCTTTACGTCGTAATGCACAAATACTGGCAGAATTAGTTGGATTTGGATGTACCGCTGATGCAGGGCATTTAGTCCAGCCAGAAGCTACTGGATCAGCAGCTTCTGCTGCTATACAAATCGCTTTATACGATGCCGAGCTACAACCTCATCAAGTTGACTATATCAATGCTCATGGAACGTCCACTCCGTTAAATGATGCTATAGAAACAACTGTAATCAAGAAAGTTTTTGGGGATCATGCATACGGAATCCCAATAAGTTCAACAAAATCTATGATAGGGCATTCTCTTGGAGCGGCTGGGTCGTTGGAGGCTGTGGCATGCGTGAAAACCATAATGGATCAAGTGATTCACCCGACAATTAATTATGAAACCCCTGATCCGGATTGTGACTTGGATTACGTTCCTAATGAATCCCGCAGTGGTAAAGAGATAAAGGTGGTATTGTCCAACTCCTTTGGATTTGGAGGTCAGAATGCCTGTCTTCTATTTAGGAGTTATACAGATTGACCGTGGTTAGTTTGCGGTTAGCCGGTAACGCTTAGTATCTGGTCCAATATGTTTTGAAGAGCCATTGTATGGCTGCATATATTCTGGTATGGATATGATTGGCAATTACATGACCAGTGATCTTGGTTGTACATGACCTCATGAGTGCCGTGATTGCCTTGGAAAGTCGCACTGAATGTTTTTATATTTACGCGGCTTGGTTCTGAAGAATACTGGAGGGCTTTCTGGACACGACCAATGGCATACGATGTCATAATCTCTCCATTTCTCTATAGGTGCACCGATTCTACGAATGTAA
>PBPE01000087.1 GCA_002724585.1 Dehalococcoidia bacterium
AGAGATATAGTGTATTATTAGCGCCAATTCGGAAGCTAACTTCGTTTAACCGCGCAGGCAAATATGATTACTAAAATCGGCAGTTTTTTCGCAGGGAACGTAGACTTAACCGACATTGGTTTCGCTGGCACACCAGCTAATGACCGCTGGCTACCAGATAAAGACCTCGCTTCCGTATTTAGCAAATGTGAAGCTATGGCCATAAGTATGGAGAAATACGGCTACAGCACTTTCTGGGCGGCAGAACACCACTTCCAAAGAGAAGGGTATGAATGTATACCCAACCTACTGATGCTATTTACGCATTTGGCACATCTCACGAAAAACCTTAGATTCGGATGCGGATTTAATATAGCTCCTATGTGGCACCCCTTAAGATTAGCAGAAGACTATGCAACCGCAGACATACTGACCCAAGGCCGAATAAGATTTGGCGTCGGGAGAGGTTACCATACAAGGGAAGTAGAAACAGTTGGGGCTCCCATATTGGATCAGGAAGCAAACCGAGAAATATTCGAGGAACAAATCGAAATAATATTCAAGGCATTTACTGAAAGATCTTTCTCTTATCACGGGAAATACTATGACATACCACCCAAAGTCCCATACCGTGGTTACGAATTGGAAAACATATCTTTGGTCCCTAAGCCTTCCAATTTACCGGTTGAATGTTGGCAACCGATAGTTAGCGGGAGTGACAAATCTCTTGATTTCATGGCTAAACATGGAATAAAAGGCATGATTGGAGGCGGCGCTGCTAGTGGTGGCGCGAGTGACGAGATAGTTAAGCGCTGGCAAGAGGCGCTAGCCAGAAATGGCAAAGAGACAGAACTTGGGGGAGATTTAATTATAGGATTCCCCGTTCAGTTAGCTGATAACGAGACCAAGGCAATCAATCAAGCGAGAGAATGGGGCGAGGAACGAATCAAAATGTTTGGGCCATTAGGATTCATACCCGGCTTAACAGACCAACAATTACAAGACCTGACAGATCCTGCAAAAGCACCGTTATCAGGATTACCCACTATAGAAGACGCTGTAAAAAGCGGCTCTTGGTTTTGCGGAACACCAGATCGCGTAATCGAACAGATACAAGAAGTACAGGACAGATATCCGGGTTTAGAAGAAATAAACATCGGTGTAACGAATATGGGTATGCCGTTAAAAGCGAGTCTTGAGCAGTTAGAATGGTTTGGTCAAGAGGTTCTTCCGAAATTTGTATCCCAAAACACCGAAGATTAGTCGATAGGTTACCTATTCACATCCCGTATCATTTAGATAGGAGACATTTGTTTAATGAGAGCAGCAGTTTTACGTGAAATTAACAAGCATTTAGAAGTCGAAGAAGTTTCGATTGATAATCCAGGTCCGAATGAAGTGCTAGTTAGAACACGAGCAACAGGTGTTTGCCACAGCGATCTGCATTTTGTAGAAGGTAAGTATCGAATCAGAATGCCGGCTGTCCTAGGTCATGAGGCAGCAGGAACAGTTGAGGCAGTCGGAAGTTTAGTAACTTATGTAAGCCCTGGTGATTCTGTCATTCTATGCCTTTCTGTGTTCTGCGGCCATTGTGAGTACTGCTTAAGAGGGCAGCCTCACTTATGCACTCGGACAGATGTTGTCCGAGGACAGGATGAACCACCTAGATTAAGCCAGCACGGTGAAGCCATCACACAATTTGCCCAATTGGGAACATATGCAGAATTAATGCTAGTTCACGAGCACTCGCTAGTCAAAGTCGATGATGATGTACCCTTCGACAGACTCGCCCTTATCGGTTGTGGTGCTACTACAGGTTTGGGAGCCGCAATGAATACAGCAAAGGTCGAGCCCGGTAGCACTGTGGCAGTTGTAGGATGTGGTGGCGTCGGACTTAACTGTATTCAAGGAGCAGTTTTAGCAGGCGCATTACGCATAATTGCTATCGATACGGTCGAAAGTAAATTGAGCTTGGCAACTCAATTTGGTGCCACAGAAGTAGTAGATGCTTCCACAGGAGATGTTGTACAAAAAATCATAGATATGACCGATGGCGGAGTAGATTATTCATTTGAAGCAATCGGATTAAAAGATACAGCGGAACAATGCTACGAAATGTTGAGACCTGCCGGGACCGCTACCATCATCGGTATGATACCTGAAGGGACTAAAATAGAAATCGACGCAGGTAGTTTTTTACGGCGTGAACGCAAGATACAAGGTAGCTCAATGGGATCGAATAGGTTCCGCACAGACATGCCAAAATACATTGAATTTTACAAGCAAGGTAGATTGAAATTAGACGAACTAGTGTCCCAACACCTGACGTTAGACCAATTAAACCAAGCGTTTTCAGATATGAAGTCCGGAAGTGTTGCTAGAAGCGTTATAACCTTCGACTAGACCGAAACCTCGAATAATGTGCCAAATACGGTCGCCAATGTTTTAGCTTGTCGATAAGCTTCGTACAGATTTACTTATTGCGTGGAGCCGAGGGACGTTAGTGTCCTCGGCTCTAAAACCATTGGTAATAAAAGCACATGACAAACCGGACACTGGGTCCGACCAAGCCACAGACGTACCTGCACCAGCATGTCCGAAACTGCTCTCATCAGATCGTCCGGTACAGCCCATTCTAGAATCTCCTATAACTAACCCTAAACCTCGCATTCGGTATCCGCCAAGCGACAAATCAGTGCCTTCTGCATGAATACGAGTCACTTCGAGGATCGTTTCTGGCGATAGTAGATTTACTCCCTCACACAAACTATCCCCATTCAACATAGAATAGAATCTGGCCAAGTCACGCGCTGTAGATATACCTCCTCCAGAAGGCTGTACTGAACGATGCACCTCAGGTTGATTATATATAGGGATTGCGCCTGCCCGATCACAATCCTCCATGGCATGTACTCGAGAAACTCTATCTCCTAGACCTCTCGGTAATCCTAAATAGCTATCATCCATACCCAATGGCAGAAAAATTTCCTCGGACATGAACCGATCAATAGATCGACCATCCACTCGCCTTATCACCTCTCCGAGAACCCAACCAAAGTTACGCGGATGATATGCCATTACTTCACCGGGTTTATATTTCGGCGTCACCTCAGATAGAACTCTGGTGACAAAGTCCCAATCTTCCCATTTATTCCAAGTCAGCGATGGGGGTGTTTTAGGAAATCCTCCTTGATGGGTAAGTACATGTCTGATCGTTATTTCTTCTTTACCATTCTTAGAAAATGCGGGCCAGTATTTAGCTACAGGGTCGTCCCAATGTAATAGGCCACGTTCCCACAATATATATATACATGTAGCAGTAAGTGGTTTAGTGCATGAATACAGAACAAACATAGTATCAGAGGAAACCCGCTTGCCAGATTCACGGTCAGCAAGTCCTCCATACAAATCTACAACAAGACTCCCCTGGTAATAGACAGCAAGAGCCGCACCAGGATGCAACCCTTGGTCTATTTGGTCATAAAATAAAGTTTCTAGCTTTTCTGCCCTATCAAGCGCGATTTTATTACTTGTAGACCGCTTATCAACCAATTAGAAACTCGTTATCCTCCATTGTCTCGCACATTCCATTAGGCAAGGGGTGATTTATGAAATAATGGCAAAATCTCTTCTCCCATCCTTTCCAGCTGCTCTATTGACTCAGTGCCGGCACAAAGTGGTCGTACTGCAAACTTAAACGCACCAGCATCAATATATTTTTGAATCATCTCAGCAACTTGCTCCACATTACCCAAGGCTGTAAATTCCGTGAAATGCGCATCTGCTCGATGACGTGTAACGAACTGATACGATTTGTCAGCCGCATTCTCATATTCATCACAAATATAAAATCCCAACAAGACTCCTATGTGGTCCTCTTCGATTTCTCTATGGGCTTTATCCGCAGTAGCGAAGACAATCTCACGGCCAAGACGGACCTCTTCAGGTGTCGCACTAGATACAAGCCATCCATCTCCTACGCGCCCAACCCTTCGGGCAGCAGCCTGACTTCTGCCCCCTATCCATACGGGAGGGGAGGGTTTTAGATAAGTCTTAGGTGTAATGCTGACGTCATGGCACGTAAAGAATTCTCCTTCATATGTCACATGATCTTGCTCCCACAACATACGCATTAAGCGAATAGCCTCATCTGTACGTCGACCACGATCACCTTTCGGAACACCACAAGCCTCATATTCCGCAGGGTCTTCTTGTCCCAGTCCAACCGCCGGGAAAAATCTCCCCTTCGACAAATAATCAAGAGTAGCGATCTGTTTAGCTAACAACACAGGATTACGTAATGGCAGAGCCAAGACACTCGTACCAAACTTCATACGGGTAGAATGAGCAGCTATCATCGATAAAGCCACCATGGGCTCAAGATTAAAGCTATCGCTGACAATACGATCACTTAACCATATGGAATCATATTCAAACTTATCGCCAAGATCGACTAAATCCTTTAAGAAATCAGGGTTATCTCCACCTTGGCCAAAGGCTCCAGGTACGTATCCTATCGCTACACTCATCTGACCCTCTCTAAGAATCTTTTAGGGCATATATACGACTATACTACCAAACGTATCAGAATCAATCTTGAATCGGTTTCAAGCCTGCCTCAATACGAGCGTCATTGATATGCTCTAATATCCTCGACTTCAGAGGAGGCATTTCATATCCAATGTCAGCTAGCATACGACTGTGATCAACTTTATATACATGAGGCACAGGGCGGTTGCCCATAGTTATCTGTGCTTCCGGTATAATACTTTTCACCATGTCTGCCATATCCTGTATAGTAGCTAGATGTCCCCCGCTTATGTAGACAGGATGATTTAATTTATCAGCCAAAGCAACTTGCACAAATATCTCAGCCGCATCCTCCGCATGTATCATAGGGGAAGGTTCCTCAGGATCAAAATCCATTGCAACAGGCTTCCCAATAGCAGGTAAGGACATCAATAAGCCGCCTATCATCCCCGTCATACCAGTTATCCTACCGTGTCCAAAAACCGTACATATCCTCACACCACGTATATCCATATCAAAGTTACTTCTGTACTTAGCAGCCGCAAAATCATTTGCAGCCTTGGTCATACCGTACATATTTATAGGTGCTGATAAATCATCTTCATTTATCAACCTATCACCAAAAGTTTCCTGGACACCGTAAACGGCAATAGAGCTCGCATACACAATCCTCTTTACACCAGTCCAACGTCCAACTTCAAAAACGTTATTAGTTCCATGTATATTTACTTGCATGCCAAAATGAGGACGATCCTCAGTGTCTGGTGGTAAGAGAGCGGCCATGTGTATGATCCGATCTACATCATGGAAGTTTATAGCTTCCAAAAGATGGGGGATCTGCGTTACATCACCCCGATATATCTTTATACGATCTAAAAACGGTTGAAGGTTTTCCCTCGGAGGAGCTAAATCAAAACAAACAACTTCTTCTCCTTTTTCCAAGAGTTTTCTAATGATACGATTCCCAATAAACCCTGTACCACCGGTTACCATTACAGACATAAATCAGACTCCTACGCATATCCAACTTGGACCCAGCGAAAGTAATTTAAGCAATCATACTGTTGTAGCATTCAGCTATCAACATATACGCGATTCACAGCACTATATTGGAGACTTCTTTGCCAAACCGACCCTCCTAGGATAATGGGCTGGGCTTATCGTAGTTTTTTCTACTATCACCAGAATTCTATTATCTTGGAGACCAGGCAAATTAACATCACAAACAACACACTCAGAACCGCCTAATAAACAACAAGCATTGCTGGCTTCTGAGAGTTCTTTCTCTATGCCTCCATGTTTCCACGCTACTACCTTTCCCCCCACCGCACAGAATGGCAGGGTGTATTCCAAAAGGACTGGCATTCTCGCGACGGCGCGCGCTAAAACAAAATCAAATTGTTCTCTCATAGAGTTATCATGTGCCAATTTTTCTGCACGATCGGTAAACACTTTAACGTCAGAAAGATCCAGCTGTGAAAGCAAATGATTTAAAAATCCAGTTTTCTTCCCGACCGAATCAATAAGAGAAATGTCTATATCAGGAAACATAATCTTTAGAGGTATCCCGGGGAAGCCCGCACCAGTACCAACATCTATTATCTTGGCGTATTCTATTTGCTTGGTATCAATAGCTAGTAACAACGTTAGTGAATCCAAAAAATGTTTCAGCTGAACTTCATGGTAATCAATGATTGAAGTTAGATTTACGCGCTCATTCCAAGAACAAAGTTCCTTATAGTAAGTCTGAAATGCTTCTGACTGCGAGCTAGTCAGAGAAACGCCTAATTCTTGAATCCCTTCATCCAGTAAATCAAGTGGTGTCATAAGATATCCATCGACAATCTAGTTGGCTTTCATTATACCTAAAACATCGCCTTATCAACTTCAAATTGACAGTGATATGGGGCAAAAGTAAAATTGAGTTATCTTGGCGATCACACATTAAACAATCGACATCTCCGGCTATTAGCAGCGGACACTAGGGAGTGAAAATGCCTATTAAAGCATATATCTTAGTTGAAACATCTGTAGGTCAAACACTAACAGTAGTTGACACGATCAGAGGGTTTGAAGGAATCGACATCGTTGATGTGGTGACGGGACCTTATGACATCATAGCAATCTTCCATGCCAAAGACATGACAGAGATTGGTACTCTAGTAACTGAAAAAATACATAATGTGGATGGCGTACTGAGAGCCGTTACATGCATAGCTACAGGTAATTAGAACAGGTCCGACAGATAAGAGTAGAAACACTGTCCATTTTTTCGAAGAGGTAAGCATTCGTGGACTTTCAGTTTAGTCCAGAAGACGATCTATTTCGTAGAGAGCTTCGCAATTTTGTAGAATCTGAACTTCCTGACAACTGGGAAGGCGGTGGACGCTGGCCCGAAGAATGGGACTGGGATTTCACAATGTCCTTAAGGAAAAAACTAGCCGCGAAAGGCTGGTTAACCATGCATTGGCCAAAGGAATATGGAGGACAGTCAGCATCCCCAATAAAATCCGCCATTTATAATGAAGAACTAGCCTATATGCGAGCCCCTGGTAGAGATATATTCGGCGTGCGTATGTTAGGTCCCACATTGATGATCCATGGGACAGAAGAACAGAAAAAAGTTCATTTACCACCTATATCTCGAGGAGAAATTCAATGGTGCCAAGGATACAGCGAACCCGAGTCTGGTTCAGATTTAGCCTCATTAGCAACAAGAGCTGTACTTGACGACGATGAATATGTCTTAAATGGTACAAAAATATGGACGACGTTAGGACATAGGGCCGACTGGATATTCTGCCTAGCTAGAACAGACCCGGACGCACCAAAACACAGAGGCATAAGTTTCCTATTGATTGATATGAAAACCCCGGGCATAGAAGTTCGTCCAATCATAAATATGGCAGGAGGGCACGAGTTCAATCAAGTTATATTCGATAACGTAAGAG
>PBPE01000088.1 GCA_002724585.1 Dehalococcoidia bacterium
ATCGTGACCTCTTATCAAACGGCAATGAAGTCTATGGGCCCGCCCTAATTATACAAACAGATACCACGACAGTAATTCCTCCCAAATGGTCAGGAAAAGTCGATCCTTACGGCAACTTGTTATTAACATTCGAGAACGATAAAGAAGTAACTAGATCACATGACTACTAAACCCGAAAAGTTGCGAATAGTAGGAGTCTTTGCCCATCCAGACGACGAAGGTTTTGGATCAGGAGGCACTTTAGCCATGATGGCCAGTCATGGACATTCAATAACAATAATATGTGCGACTAACGGGGATGTTGGAGAGATTAGTGACCCAAACCTTGCGACTCCTGAGACACTAGCCGATGTACGAAAATCGGAATTGCGCCGTGCTATGAGCGTTACGGGAATACACGATGTCAGGTTTCTGGATTATCGAGATTCAGGAATGGAAGGCTCGCAAGACAACAACCATCCTAATGCTTTGATTAATACGGAATCAGCTATAGTTATTAATCAGATCGCTACAATCCTTGCGGACATCAATACAGACATCATATTGACTCATGATCCGAGCGGCGGCTATGGTCATCCTGACCATAAAACTATTAGTAGCCATACAACCTCGGCATATCATAAAATGTTGGGCCATGATGCCACTACTAAATGTGCTTTGTACTACGTATGTTTTCCGAGATCAGACTTTCAAAAAGTGTGGGAAACACTTTATGAACTCGGTATAAAACCGCCTTTCGCAAGTGAAAACCTTAATGATCTGGGCACCCCAGACGAATTAGTTACAACGATTGTTGACGTAAAACACTACGTAAATACAAAGATAGAATCTTTAAACTGTCATAAAACGCAAATCGACCCTAAGGGGCCGTTTGAACAATTACCTGAAACAATGCTCCGTGACATGATGAGCACAGAACACTATCAGTTAGCATATCCAGAATACTATAAAATAGATCACGATATCTTGAGAAAACTCTCAAGTATATAGTTATTTAGATGCGGTGAGATGATATGAGTGTCGATGGGATAAGCATAGAAGTCTTTAAAAATTTATTCATTTCGATATGTGAAGAGATGGGAGTAGCCCTTCAAAGAACATCATATTCACCGAATATAAAAGAAAGAAGAGACTACTCCTGCGCTTTATTTACTCCAGAAGGCAACATGGTTGCACAAGCAGCTCATCAGCCAGTCCATTTAGGAGCAATGCCAGCTTCAGTAAACGCGGCTTTAAACTTTTTCCCGGACAATCTAAACCAAGGCGATATCATTATCCTAAACGACCCATACGCAGGGGGATCACATCTACCTGATATTACTCTAGTCGCGCCAGTACATGTGAATGGAATACTAGCAGGATTTGTTTCTAACCGTGGCCACCACGCTGATGTAGGGGGAATGACACCGGGGTCTCTACCAATATCAACGGAAATATATCAAGAAGGATTAATATTATCACCTCTAAAACTTTACCGGCGAAACCGGCTAAATCACGAGATTATAGAGATAATTTGTAGAAACTCTAGGACACCCGAAGAACGCAGAGGAGATCTAACCGCTCAGATAGCTTCTATAAAAGTAGGACAGAAGCGCCTAATAGATATAGCTAGTCGTTACTCAATGAAAAATACATTGACTCACATGGAAGCATTACTTGACTACTCCGAAAAAGTTACCAGAAGCGAAATAGAGAAAATACCTGACGGAAGCTATTCAGTAACAGATTACATGGATGATGATGGACTAACCGACGAACCAGTACCAATAACAGTCACTGTAACAATCGAGGCTGATGAAATAACGGTGGACTTTAAAGGAACGTCAGTTCAACGCCCAGGTTGCATAAATGCACCCGAAGCAGTCACAATTTCAGCCGTACTCTATACTATCCGTTGCATCGTAGGCGACCAAGCTCCTCCAAACCAAGGGTGTTTAAGACCAATAAGAATCAAGACTCCCAAAAAGTCGCTGGTCAATCCTGTACCACCCGGTGGAGTCTCAGGGGGCAATGTAGAAACATCCCAGCGAATCACCGACGTCCTTTTCGCTGCATTTGCAAAAGCCTTACCGGAAACGATGCCAGCACCTAGCCAGGGAACTATGAACAACCTTCTAATTGGCGGGCATGACCTCGGTCGAGATAAACCCTTTGTTTATTATGAAACCATAGCCGGTGGAATGGGGGCTCGACCCAATAGGGATGGGATTTCAGGAATTCATACCCACATGACTAATACTATGAATACTCCTGTAGAAGCTCTAGAATTTGCGTTCCCTCTACGGCTAAAAAAATATGCAATAAGGCGGGGCTCTGGGGGCTCAGGAAAATATAATGGAGGCGATGGTCTAATACGGGATGTTGAATTCCTTAGCCCTGCTCGAGTGACCTTACTGTCAGAAAGACGTAAGTTACCACCGCCTGGCGCCCAAGGAGGCGAGCATGCACATTTGGGGGAAAATGTTCTTTTTAAATCTGGGTACGAAGAAATAAAACTATCTGGCAAAGAAACTATCGATGTGGAATCCGGAGATGTGCTCAGCATAAGGACACCCGGAGGGGGAGGATGGGGCATTAAAGACACTCCTCCCGAAGAGTTACATAACCATTAGATAAATGTCTTATGATCGTGTAAAATTAAGTGGTGCTATAGTCGCACAAATGTCGTATAATGCGAACTCATTAAACCTATTGAGTTAGTTGTGGTAAAAAGTTGAGGAGGATATCACTATGCCGCAGATGTATGCACGATGCAATAATTTCATGTCCGGAGCTGCTAGCGCCGTGGGAGTGAACTGTAAATTCATAGCAATCGGTGAATCCGAAGACGAAGTCTTGAATCAGGTATATGATCATCTTGGGTCAGTCCATAGCGTTGATGGCAAAGAATTAACGAACAACATCAAAAGATGCATATTTACCAGAGGAACAAAAGTCTTTGGTACTCGGGGCCACGGCTAGCATAGACAGCTACAGATAGGCATAGAAATAGCCCACGAACATTCGTGGGCTATTTCTATGCCTATTGAAAAAAGATTAGTCGTTATTTACCATCATCAAAACTTACTATGAGAATGGCATTCGCGACCAAAGTCCCATCATCTCCCGCAGGATTCAAGACTTCCAAACCACCATGAACAACATTTATATACCCATGTCCATGTGGCAGGACGGATAGCACCGCATCTCCGTCTACTTTCTCTGGCTTTGGAATACCAATAGTCACATCGACCCGCATATCATCAGCGGTTTTTCCGATAAGTTGCTGAAACCCCAAACTACTGTGGTGTATTGCATCAAATACTGCTCTTTGTGCCGCACCAGTATAATTTAGACCATGGACGTCTACGCCCATTCCCATCTCTGTAACACATTTAACTAATGCCATAAGGGCCCTCCTAGAATCATATTATCCATTTCTGTAGTCTTCCATTACAATTAGACAGTAGTCAAAGTAAGTCGTCAAGAAACAATCTTCGTTCAAAAGGGAAACCCTAGTCAGAATGTTAATCAAAACCCTGCTCAAGTTAGTTATATTAGTCTCTATTTTCTCAGTAAGCTGCTCCACTGACCCTCAGTCTAAAAACCCACATGAAGAACTAATTATTTTCGCTGCAGCATCACTGACCGACTCCTTCAAAGAAATCGCCAACGAATTTGAAACGCTAAATAATAATGTATCGGTGATATTCAATTTCGCAGGGAGCCAGCAACTCAGCACGCAATTATTACATGGTGCTAATGCGGATATTTTCGCTTCAGCAGACTGGATTCAAATGAATCGTATTACAGAATCAGACTTATCTCTTGAAGAGCCTCAAAACTTCGCGAGTAATCAACTAGTAGTTATAGTACCTACTGAAAATGCCAGCTTATTTGAACTAAGTGATCTCACAAACCCAGGCACGAAAATAGTTGTAGCTCATACGAACGTACCTGCAGGAACCTATACTAATGTAGTTATTAACAAGTTAGCTCAATACCCTAGCCTTTCCAAATCGTATCCTGACAAGCTAAAACAAACCATAGTCTCTGAAGAAACCAACGTCCGTAACGTGGTTCAGAAAGTTGTTCTTGGAGAAGCTGATGCCGGATTCGTATACCGCAGTGATACAGCCCTTCCTTATGTATCAGAAAAAGTCAGGACCATCAATATTCCAGAAGAATACAATGAGATCGCAAATTACCCTGCTGCAATACTAATGGAATCCGAATCCAAAGAACTAGCACAAGAATTTATGGATTTCTTAAAGTCCGGTAAATCGCAAGATATACTTGAGAAATACGGATTCCTAAAAATACATGATCAATAACAGGAAAAGTCTACCAGCGGGTATAATGCTCCCATGATCCGAACATTCACAGGTATAAAGACTGAAGGCCGTTCATCCCATCCACTGTGGATGCCAGCGGGCATAACTGCAACTCTACTTTATGTACTATTTATTGGTTTGCCTGTAGTAGCCATTTTAGTAAAAGCAGCTCAGCAGAAAGGCCTGATGGCAAGTTTGTTGAGCGATACCACTATACAAGCTCTTCAATTATCAATTGTCACGAGCATAATTAGCATAATAATCGTTGTAATTATTGGAACTCCATTTGCATTGCTGTTGGCTAGAAAAGACAACCTATTATTAAAGTTTATTGATAGCCTAGTGGAGCTACCTATAATACTTCCGCCAATCGTAGCAGGCGTGGCCATGTTGATGGCCTTTGGCAGACAGGGAATTATGGGCCCAGCACTCAGCAGCGTTGGGATAGCATTGCCATTTACAACAGGCGCAGTCATTTGTGCCCAGATATTTGTAGCAGCACCGTTCTATATCAGAGCCGCTAAATTGGGGTTTCAATCAGTGTCCACGGATTATGAAGATGTCTCTCAGACTTTAGGCGTATCTCCATGGCAAACGTTCTGGAAGTTAACCATACCATTGGCAAGTCCTTCCATACTATCTGGACTTGCTTTGGCATGGGCAAGGGCTATTTCGGAGTTTGGAGCTACGATAATGTTTGCGGGAAACCTTACTGGAAAGACTCAAACAATGCCATTAGCAATACTGACTGCAATGGAAAGTGACATAGGAGCATCTTTAGGATTGTCGGTGATATTGTTGTTTGCCTCCATAGTAGTCTTAATCATATTAGGTTTCTTTGCTAACAAAAGTTGGAGAGCCAATCTGTGATAGAAGCAGAAATGACATACCAAATTGAAAATTTTGCACTTGATCTTTCAATCAGTGTGAACTCAGGTGAATCTTTAGTGTTATTTGGGCCTTCAGGAGCAGGCAAAAGCACTATACTTCGTGCTATAGCTGGACTCATAGAACCGACATCAGGTTTCATAAGCATCGGCGGGGCCACCGTTTTTGATAAGAACCAGAAAATATGGGTTCCACCTTATAAGCGCAAGATAGGATATTTAACACAACAATATCACTTATTTCCGCATTTGAGCGTATTTAAAAATATAGCTTATGGTTTATCTAGAAATAGCAAGGCTGCATCAACCGATTTAATATCCGATCTATTAGAAAAGTTTCAATTATCCGGATTAGAACACCGGTATCCGTGGGAAATATCTGGTGGGCAACAGCAGCGAGTGGCACTTGCTAGAGCGCTTGCTAGTAACCCTAGCGCTTTACTTCTAGATGAGCCTTTCGCCTCTCTTGATTCCGAACTTAGACGTGCGACTCTGAATGAAATTAGAAGAATCCTCGAGTTTGCCAAAATTCCAGTCATTGTCGTGACCCATGAAAGAGAGGAGGCTGTAGCAATCGGCGATGAAATACAAGTAATCGATTCTGGTCATACCTTAGCCAAAGGGGAACCCATTAACGTACTTGGCCACCCTGGACAAGAACGTGTGGCTAGTCTAATAGGCGTGGAAAACCTTATACCAATGAACATTATCGATACTTCCACCTCCGAAGGAACTATGACTTGTGTTCCAAGAGAGCTGGATGGCCCCCGAATAGAAGTTCCTTTGGGAGTCGGGTACGAAAGTGGTTATACAACCATAGGTATAAGGGCATCAGACATAATCCTAGCATATTATAAAATAGACAATTCTTCAGCAAGAAATCAAATTCAGGGGGTAGTATCAGAAATAAATACCAATTCGCCGGGCTACCAAATCACCCTGAATTGTTCAGAAATTCCACTCATATGTAATATCACCGGGACTTCATTATCAGAAATGGATATAAAAGTCGGCAGTAGCCTTTGGGCAATATTTAAAGCCTCATCTTGCTTCATAGTGCGAGATCACTCTGAAACTTTACAGGAGATAACACCAAATGGCAGATTATAAAGCAATATTATTTGATATGGATGGAGTGTTGATAGACAGTGAACCTCTTTTTTTAGATGCTATTAATAGAATCATTGTTCAGGAAGGCCAATCTCCTATATCAGAGCCTGAAAATGAGGAATATTTAATTGGGACAACAGTAAACCAGACATGGGAACGACTTAAAGATATACGAGTCTTACCCAAATCAATTCCTGAATACATAGACATGTATGATGTAGTTGTAAAAGAGGTGCTTAGTGAAAGAATAGACCCGCAGCCAGGGGTAGTTGGTTTATTAAACACGTGCAAAGAACTAGGCATACCTAAAGCGGTTGCTTCTTCATCACTAAGAGAATGGGTCTACCTAAAATTAAACTCTATAGGACTAGTAGACTCTTTTGACGCTGTCATCGGAGGAGACGATGTAAAAAACGGGAAGCCAGATCCTGAAATTTACCTGCTAGCCGCTAAGAAGCTCGGTTTCTCTGCGGAAGAATGTATCGCAATAGAAGATTCTCCAGTTGGTATTAGCGCAGCAGTTGCTTCTGGAGCCCACACAATAGCAGTCAAAACTTATTTCACTAGGAATTTAGACATAAGCCAAGCCAACACTGTAGTTGATAGCCTGGAACAATTTGATTTCTCATTGATAAGGTAGAATCTCTGGCATCGTAAGAAAGTCTTCAACTTCTCCGCCTTCCTGGTATCCCAGGGTAAAATTTCTCGGAGAGCACCCAATCAAGGCGTCTGTTTAGAGCAATTATTTCATCATCAGACAGTAATTCAAGTAGATCCTTTATATGACCAGTAGGATTACTCAAATTACTTCTAAAAATCTCTAGCTTATCTAGATGATGCTCTGGTATAGGTTCATCACTGAAATCCCATATAACGGTCCTGATCTTGGTATCAGAGTGAAATGTGAGCCCTTGGTCTATCCCCCACACCTTCCCGTCATGATCCACAATCATATGCCCCGCTTTGCGGTCGGTATTATTAGCGACTAAGTCAAAACACGCAATGGTACGAAGTTCCTCTGCGTTCGAATCATCTAACGTGTAATAGTTTTTCTGTGTATCGTGGTAAATAAACTGTTGAACCGATCCAATACCGTACGGGCCATCCCGAATAATGGTATAAGGGATGAAATCCCACTCTAATATATCGCTCAATATATATGCGGCACACTCTCTCTTATAGAGAGTGCCGGAAGGGAAATCCCATAACGGTATCTCTCCATCTTTAGGCTTATAAATCGCAAGCCCACTACTATCACCCAGATTCAATTTCGCCAGAAAAGTATAATTCGAGCCGGCGGGTGTTAGCTCACATGACACGATCTCGCCATGGTTCAGCAATTGATAAGTAGTGTCGTCGACTTTCACTACCTTCCCCACGTGCGCAGAGACATCTTAACCGCTTTCAAACACCGCATGACCGTTAGCCCTAGGACATACATGGCCTTCTGGATCTATGGGAGATCCACACAAAAAGCAAGGAGGTCGACCTGAGGCACATATAGACAATGACTCTTCAAATAACTGCTGTGCTTGATTTGGGTTAATCCAGCAACTAACTGAAGCCGACTCCTCTTCCGATTCGTCACTTTCATAAGCAACTAAATAGAACGAGTTAGCAGCGACATCGTAGCTAAGTTGCATCTGTATCGCCTTAAATTCAACAAAGGTATCACCGCCGCTCCAGGCCGGCTCACCAGGCACACTATCTTTAACTCGTTCATCATCTGACAATGTACGGATCGCTTCCTGTAGATAAACACCCAATTGCAGCAGCTGCTCTTTTTCCAGCCATATATCTGAGCGAGCTTCACCAGATTCGATTACCAATCTAAAAGTTCGTCTCCCCGGTTCTCCGAAAGTCTCTGCGATTATCGATCTGGGATTGCCTAATGAATATTTAACAGTTTTAGGATCCATTACATTATCATATCGTTGGTCTAATTTACTGGCAAGCAGTTATCCACCGCTTAACGTTTCAATCTAACCAGTATGGGTATACATTTATCGGAATAGTGCCAGAAGACCTTAAGTATCAATGACTATTTGCGTGAGGTCATCAGCTACCTGGATAGGTCCCTCGTAATATCCCATTGCCTCTTCAATCAATTTTTCTGTACAAGAGTGAAATTTAGTATCTATATGTGTCATCACAAGTCGTTTAGCATGGGCTTCATGCGCGATTTGACCAGCCTCCGCCGCAGTTGAATGACCGCGGTTTTTGGTACGTTCCGAACTATCTTCAGTGCTAAGTGCCTCATGTATCAAAACATCCACACCTTTGGCTGCAGTGCTTACTGCCTGACATACGCGAGTATCGCCGGAAAATACTACCGACAGGCCATCACATTCTAGATACCACCCAACAGTACCCGGAATATGATCTACCTCAAAACAACGCGCAGATATGGATTCACCCAAGTTCAATAGTTCACCAGGATCTACTGATTCCCACTCAATTAGGCGTTCACCAGAAGAGCTTGAAGCTCCATGGTCATCTATTTTATGAGTAATCGTAGTAGCCTCAAACAGTTTCTTCACTCGGGCCAAAGTCATACCAGTAGCATAAACCTTTAGAGGATTCGCTTTGGGTATCACACTGGTACGATTTCCCTGTATATGTGGCAATCCGCCCATATGGTCAAAATGCCCATGTGACAGCAAGATTTGGTGGATATCGCTTGAAAATATCCCTAACTTCGCCCCATTTACGAGGGCTGAATTACCGGAACCGGTATCCAGCATAACCCGCCTGTTATTGCCCCAGTCTAAGACCATGGAAGTGTGTGATCTATGAATACAATTGCCTGCACCAGTACCGAGAAAACTAATAGTTAACAATACACAATCCTAACTTCTATTTAAAAAATTCAAAGGACCGGATTTTACGGCCCTTATCGACGAGTATCTTCCCATTCTTTGAGCTGTATTTCCAACTGCCTTTGACGTAATGACATAGTCAAATCGCCTCTAGTACGTTCTAGAACTCCCCTCATCGCATCTGTACTTCTTCTTAATCCGTTGGTGACTGCTTCAGGGAAATCCACCATAACTAGTACCCCATAAATTTCATCCATTATCTCCATAAATTGCTCGCATAGGTCAACGTATTTATCATTCCGCAAAGCATCGAGTATATATCGGCGCAGTTCTCCTATCACCTCTGCAATACCGTTTAGATAATCCGTAGCATCTACTTCTAAATCTGCCGGATACGGCAAGGCTTTTCCTGAAATAATAGCCAAAGTTACATTGGCTTCGCAGAACTCCTTTCGAGCATCCGAGAGAAAACCGGCATAATAAATCTCCGGATTATCATCTTTGATAGTTTCTGTTTCTTTCAATTTAAGTCTAGCGTCTGAGATTAATGATTCAGCTTCCCCAAAATCAGACCTATGCACTGCCCTGATAGCGTTAGCTGACAGGCGTATTACTGCACGGGATATTGAGAGTGCCTGTTCTCTAGCTTCATGCCGTAGGGAAAGTTGATTAGTAGTTTCTATAAATATTTTAGATAAATCGCTGTAGTATGTAGACGACATCAGATCTTGCCCCCGGCATTCGCTATTGCTTGAACTAGGTCATGACTTGCTTTTTCAGGGTCCTCTGCTAATCCAACAGCAGCTGTGACACAAATAGAATCCGCTCCTGCGTGTATCACGGGTTCAACATTAGAAATATTGATTCCTCCTATTGCTACTAGTGGCAGATTGGTAAGGCTGCGGGCATGGGACAATCTTTCAGC
>PBPE01000089.1 GCA_002724585.1 Dehalococcoidia bacterium
ATACTGTCCACAGGTTCTCCTAGTTCTGACGGGCTTGCACCTAAACTTAAATGAGCCCCTACGGGTGCGAATATATCTCTTCCATGGAAAGTGTCACTAGTCGGAGTCAAGAATACTTCTGAATTAGTTATCCTGAATGCTTTACATTCCGGCGGCACAATAATAGAAGGAGTATTCCGATCCGATTCTTTCAGATATTCATTAACTATCCCTGAAAACAGCCCATTATCTGGCCCAACGAGATAAGCAGTGGGAGTTTCTATAATGAGGGCGGAGCGTTCGGTTCCTACGCCAGGGTCGACCACAGCCACATGAATCGTTCGGGACGGAAAATGAATGTAACTCGTTGAGAGCAACATTGAACCATGAGTAATGTTTTGAGGCTCTACGTAATGAGTATGATCGATTACGAGTGCTTCAGGATTAATGCCGTATATAACACCTTTCATAACCCCGACATAAGGATCTTCTATGCCAAAATCGGTAGTTAGGACAATCGGCATTATACTCATTACTATCTGGTTATATTTATTGGAGAGTATCGCCTTTAAGCAAACCGGACACTTATGACCGAGATGATCAAGAATAAGGCAATCAGAATTATAGTGAACTGGAACAAAGTCCGCTCTAGACCGCGACGGGTCCGAACTCCATTCTGGGCGCTTCCGAAGAGTCCTGAACCACCTTCTCTTACTTGAGACAATATCACTAGTACTAAGATTACAGAAACCAATATTTGAGCTATGTTTAGAAACGACATTACGGTACTACCTTAATCAATTTGCTACAAATTCTGCAATTTTTCTATGATCAAAGACTGCACTAAATCTGGCTTAGCTTGTCCTCTAGTTAATTTCATAACTTGGCCGACCAAGAACTTAGCGGCGCTTTCCTTACCATTATTATAGTCTTCTACCGCTTTAGGGTTGTCAGTAATCGCATCAAGTACTGCTGTCTCTATCACATCAGAATCATTGATCTGGGCTAACCCTTTATCCGACACTATTTTACTCGGAGCAACCCCACTACAGAAAGCTTCTTCAATAACGGTTTTAGCCATTGTTACACTTAGTGTATCAGAATCCACCAGTCTTAACAGATCATCCAAATGGCTTGGTACGAATTTACACTCTTCTATGGCTACTTCAGAGGAATTCAGCAATCTAGTTAAATCACCAAGAATCCAATTGCTTGCCTGTTTAGCGAACAGTGGCAGTTGCTCTGTTGTACCGTTATGTAAGGCAACCACCGCTTCATAATAATCTGCTAATGGTTTAGAGGATGTCAGTTGAGATGCATCGTATTCAGACAGGTTATGATCATTTATAAACCTCGTTTGTTTATTTTGCGCAAGCTCTGGCAGGCCACCTTTAATTTCCGCAACCCAGCTCGGTTTAATGACAAGCGGGGGCAAATCTGGCTCTGGAAAATATCTGTAATCATGAGCCTGTTCCTTACTACGCTGAGAAACAGTAACTTCTCTATCATCGACCCAGCCACGCGTTTCCTGAATTATATTCCCACCCTCTTCCAGAATTTTAGTCTGTCGCTCAATTTCATAATTAATGGCTAGATAAACTGACCTGAAACTATTCATGTTTTTCACTTCGGTCTTAGTGCCGTAAGTATCACTCCCCTTCGGCCTTAGACTCACATTGGCATCGCATCTGAAATTACCTTCTTGCATGTTAGCAGCAGATACACCGAGGTACTGTACAATACCGTGCAGGGTCATCAAGTAGGAACGTGCTTCATCAGCAGATCTCATATCAGGATCACTAACAATTTCCATTAACGGCACACCAGCGCGATTAACATCAACCAAACTGTACGAATCGTGGGAAAACCCTGTGTGATGCTGCAGTTTTGCCGCATCCTCCTCCAAGTGCACCCTGTCTATTCCAATATGGCGTTTACTACCATCGATATCGATCTCCAACGTTCCTTTCACGGCTAAAGGCATATCAAATTGAGAAATCTGGTAGCCCTTCATAAGATCTGGATAAGGGTAGTTTTTTCTATCAAACTTGGAATACTCCGGTATATCACAATTTAAGGCTAATCCCGTCATAACAGTAAACTCCACAGCCTTTCCATTAATGACAGGCAAAGCTCCAGGCAGCCCTAAACAAACAGGGCACACCGCACTATTGGCGGCACTGTCTTGGTATCCGGCAGGGCATCCACAAAACATTTTACTTTTCGTCTTTAATTGAACGTGGACTTCCAGTCCTATAACGGATTCGTATTCCATTTCATCCTAACTGTTACTCGTATATCTAGGTCAATTATGTCGAGCTTAACGTCGAATATGGAGCGAAACATAACTAATCCTCATCTCCATACTGCTCTTTCAAAGATTCTACTACTGCAGGGTCTGCCAAGGTAGTGGTATCCCCAAGTGCACGACCTTCGGCGACATCTCTTAGCAAGCGGCGCATTATCTTGCCACTCCTAGTCTTAGGCAGCTCGGCTGCAAAATGTATGTCATCTGGCCTACAAATTGGTCCTATCTTGGTAGCAACGTGCTGTTTTAGCTCTGTTATCAAGGCGTCTGAAGTGTTTATGTTTTCCTTCACCGTAACAAACGCGACAATAGCCTGCCCTTTAATTTCATCTGATCGACCTATGCAAGCTGCTTCGGCAACTTTGGGATTGTCTACCAAGGCGCTTTCGACCTCCATAGTACTTACCCTATGAGCTGCAACATTGATAACATCATCCACTCGGCCCAAGAGCCAAAAGTAGCTATCTTCATCTAATTTGGCTCCATCACCTGTAAAATAAGTGTTCTCATATTTTGACCAATACTGTTCCTGAAATCTTTCTGGATCACCATATATGTTTCGTAACATCGATGGCCATGGCTTCTTAATAACTAGATATCCTCCGCCACCTGGCCCAACTGAATTTCCGGCTTCGTCCAATATCTCAGCATCAATCCCGGGAAAGGCTTGAGTTGCAGAACCAGGTTTTAAAGTTGTTATCCCAGGTAGTGGTGCGATTAAAATAGAACCGGTTTCAGTTTGCCACCATGTGTCCACTACAGGACAACGGCCTCCGCCTATGTTTTTCCAGTACCAAACCCATGCCTCGGGGTTTATAGGCTCGCCCACCGATCCCAACAACCTCAGACTAGACATATCGTGAGATTCTGGCAAATCCTCACCCCATCTCATAAATGTCCTAATAGCAGTCGGTGCTGTGTACAGAATAGTACAAGCGTATTTTTCAACTATTGACCAGAACCTGTCTCTACCAGGATAGTCAGGAGACCCTTCGTACATAACAGTCGTCGCGCCGTTCGCCAGAGGTCCATAGACTATGTAACTATGGCCAGTAACCCAGCCAATGTCAGCCGTACACCAATAAACATCGTCCTCTTTCAAATCAAATATCCACTTAGTAGTGGCATAAGTGCCTGTAAGGTAACCTCCAGTAGTATGAACTATTCCTTTAGGTTTGCCGGTTGTACCACTCGTGTACAACATGTAAAGCATATCTTCACTATCCATCGGCTCTGGATCACAGTTTAGAGGCTGATCTGAAACCAATTCATGCCACCAGATATCACGGCCATCAACCATCTGAGCATCAGCCGTACCAGTCCTACGAACGACCACCACTTGTTCAACTGGAGTATCACCAGTTATAGATTCGTCCGCATTTTGTTTTAGGGGAACAACACTACCACGCCTATATCCTCCATCCGCGGTTATCATCAATTTTGACTGAGAGTCTTCGATACGATCTCTAATCGAATCAGCACTAAAACCGCCAAAGATTACGCTATGCACTGCACCGATTCTGGCACAGGCCAGCATCGCGATAGGCAATTCTGGGACCATAGGGAGATATATAGTTACGCGGTCCCCTTTTTTCACTCCAAGACTTTTGAGTCCATTTGCAAATTTACATACTTCTCTATAAAGGTCCCTGTATGTATAAACCGCCCAATCTCCCGGTTCGCCTTCCCAAATTATCGCTGCCTTGTTTTTTCTAGCAGACTTCAAATGTCGATCTATGCAGTTGTATGAGACATTCAATTGGCCGCCAACAAACCACTTAGCGAAAGGAGGGTTCCATTCCAATACAGTGTCCCATTTCTTAAACCAATCCAACTCTCCTGCAAATCGCTCCCAAAATGCCTCAGGATCCTTTCTTGCTTCTTCATAGACAGATGGATCTTTTATATTTGCTTGCTTCTTGAATTCTTCGCTAGGCGGAAAGGTCCTATCTTCTTGCAATAGAGCCTCTATACTTCCAATATTCTCCGCCATAAAACACCTCCAAAAGACGTATTAATCTTAGTGTAGCAATAGGGTAATAATAAATCTCACAATCGGTAACAGATTTGTAACACGATCAACCCATCTATGCAAACCTATAGAGAACTAGACGAAACTAATTTGTTCCGAGATTTATGGCGTTCCGTGCTTTAGAATTAGCATATGAACCGTCAGAGCATTAATAATCATCAATCTCGAACTCAAATTGCTAAAACCGCTTACGTCTCTATGGTAGCAGCGGGATTAGGAATGTTCTTAGCTGCTCTTGATATATCTGTGAATGTAGCTCTACCGGGCATGAGAGATGGATTAGGGGCTGATCTACATTCAATTCAATGGGTCATAGTTGTTTTCGTTGCGACCCGTGCTGGCCTCGTAATCGGTGTAGGTAATCTCGCAGACCGTTTCGGACTGCGGACCATCTTCATTATAGGAACCGCAATCTACCTAGCCTCTATGATATGCATATCTATGTCAGACAGTCTTGGATGGGTAGTGATATTTAGGATTACTCAAGCAATAGGCACTGGCTCTTTATATGCGGTTTCGCCAGCAATTGCATCCCTAAGCTTCTCCGAAAGACGGCAAGGTTTAGCAATGGGATTCACCACCGGAAGCCAAGCGTTAGGAATGCTATTCGGAACAATTGGCGCAGGATCTTTAATGCTGTGGTTCCCATGGGAATCGGTATTCTTGTTCAGAGTTCCTTTCGCGATAATAGCACTTCTTATCGCTATTTTCGTGATGAAGCCACCGAACTCTACTAGCGAGTCCCAGCGTTTAGATATGCTGGGCAGTATTACATTGATGATCGGCCTTTGTAGCCTCGTCATAGGTCTTCGGCTAGGTAGAGCCATAGGGTGGTACGATCCAATAGTAGTAACTTTAATCATCCTAGCACCAATTTCACTATCGGTATTCTGGAGAACCACTACAGTCTCTAGTTATCCGGTAATACCTAGGAGCTTACTGAAATCACAGTTTTTTAGCGGGGCACTGACATCCATGTTCCTTGCGCATATGGGGGTATTCGTAATTTGGTTTGTATTCCCATTTTATATTGCCGACATATTAGAAAGGGGGGCACTATTTTTAGGGGTAATGCTGGCTACCATGGCATCAGTAAACACATGCAGTTCGCTAATCGCGGGATATTTTATCGACAAAGTGGGACATAAAGCGATTGGTGTCATTGGACTTTCATCCTTGGGAACTGGTTTGTTCTCTATGGCTTATTTGGGACTGGACAGTGGAGCTCCTCAAATAGGACTTTGTATATCTTTGGTAGGAATGGGCATAGGATTGTTTCAGTCAGCTGCTTATTACCAAGTAATTTCTAACGTCGGAAAAGATCGACTCGGAACCGCGTCGGGCGCATTATCAATGGCCCAATCATTCGGAACAGTTTTTTCGGTGGCTACCGTTGGTGCCTTATTTGCCATAAGCAAAGGGTTTCATATGGAAGCATTGGCTAGTGCTACTACGAGTGTACCAGTCTCTGACGTCCTAGCCTTCATGAGCGCATTTCAAGATGTTTTCCATACCGGAACCATTATTATCCTTATAGGTGCTCTGGTATTTTATTTCACCAAATCTAACAAGTAACCGGAGCACAAGTTGTATGACCATAAGAGCCTATGCAATTTAGTAGAATGTCATGTAATATGGATTAGCTATAAAACATAATGGGCGGTTAGCTCAGTTGGTTAGAGTACTTGCTCGACACGCAAGAGGTCACTGGTTCGAGTCCAGTACCGCCCACCACTTCACTTCGTGCTTATCTAAC
>PBPE01000090.1 GCA_002724585.1 Dehalococcoidia bacterium
AGCACGTCTTGTTGCAATTAGTAATAGTAGAGTATATATTGAAAACGTATTTTCAGATTAGATACTAACAGACTGGCTATTTACTTCATACCATCCAGTATTTAGTCATAAATAAACCAACATTGCCAAGGAGGTCCGCCAGTGGCACTTTCCGATAGAACATTAACGTGTGCGGATTGTGGAGGGGAATTTATATTTACAACTGGGGAACAAGAATTTTTCAATTCAAGAGGTTTCACGAACGATCCAAAGAGATGCCAGCCCTGTAGATCGTCAAGAAGGGCTGAGATGAGATCTGGCAGCTATGACTCTGGACCAAGAGAAATGCATTCAGTAGTATGCGCTCAATGTGGAAATGAAGCAACGGTGCCATTCCGTCCGCGCGGCGACCGGCCCGTATATTGTAGTGATTGCTTCAGCCAACAGAAAAACACTAGCTTCTAAACTATCGTTTAGTACAAAAGTATCACTTCATCCGGCATTACCACGAAAGCCAGTTATTCAAATGGAATAACTGGCTTTCGTGGTTCTTCACAATCTCCACATAATGCCCTACCATATATCTATGTATTGTATGGCCAAATGTATCGTAACACACAAGAATTTCAGCTCAATTAACGGGATATAGACTGATCCTATATGCGATTTAAGAATTTAAGGGAATATATCACCTATCTCGAAGACCATGGCGACCTCCGGAGAATCAAAACTCAGGTCAACTGGGACTTAGAAATAACAGAAATATCAGACAGAATAGTAAAATCGGGAGGGCCAGCCCTTCTTTTCGAAAATGTTATCGGATACGATACTCCGCTTCTCATTAATATGTTCTCTAGTGACCGAAGAATGAAATGGGCATTAGGTGTAGACAGCTTAGACGAGCTTGCGGAACGCATTCACAATCTCATTCAAATGATGCAAGGGCCGCCAGATGGATTACTAAACCGCCTCAAAGCACTTGGCCAAATAATCAAGATAGGTTCATTTCAGCCAAAAACAGTCAATTCGGCACCCTGCCAAGAGATAACCCTCACAGGCGATGAAGTTGATCTATTTAAATTTCCAATAATGCGCTGTTGGCCTGATGATGCGGGACGATATATTACTCTGCCCTTAGTGATAACCAAAGACCCAGTCTCCGGAGTGCAAAATTACGGTATGTACCGCATGCAAGTCTATGACTCAAAAACCACCGGAATGCATTGGCAAACCCACAAAGTCGGGGCACAACATTACAGATTAAATGATGAGAATGAAGCCAAGAGCTTTGAAGTCGCGGTCGCTTTGGGCGGGGATCCCGCTACCATTTGGGCTGGGTCAGCCCCATTGCCGCCAGATATAGATGAAATGGCTGTAGCTGGATTTATTAGGGAAGAGGGGGTTGATCTAGTGAAAGCCAAAACCGTCGACCTAATGGTGCCTGCGGAATCTGAGATCATACTGGAAGGCTACGTAAATGTCGGGGAACTAAGAACCGAAGGCCCGTTTGGAGATCACACTGGATATTACTCCATGGAAGATACCTATCCAGTATTTCATGTAACTACTATTACGCATCGCAAGAACCCAATTTACCCAACAACATTTGTCGGCCGACCTCCCACTGAAGACCATTGGATGGGCAAGGTTACCGAAAGAATGTTTATGCCCATGATTAAGTTGATCCTGACAGAAGTAATAGACATAAATATGCCAGCAGAAGGTATTTTTCACAATTTAGTCATAGTATCGATAAAGAAAGACTATCCTGGTCAAGCCAGAAAGGTCATTTTTGGTCTTTGGGGTATGGGATTGATGAGCTTATCAAAAACCATCGTTATCGTCGATCACACAGTCGATGTTCAAAACCTATCGGAAGTTGCATGGCGAGTTACGGCTAACATTAATCCTAGACAAGATCTAATAGTAGTTGATGGGCCAGTTGATGACCTCGATATTGGATCTCCTACCGCCAAATTCGGAAGTAAACTAGGAATAGACGCGACTCAGAAATTACCTGAAGAAGGGTATACCCGCGGATGGCCTCCCGATATCACGATGTCCCCAGATATAAAGAACCTCGTCGACAGAAAATGGTCAGAATATGGCATCGACTAGTAATAATATCGTCTCTGCCTCAAAAACCGCATACCGAAGACTAGGAGTATATTCGTCGTCCATTAGGATATGGGAGTCTTTATTTGCACTACCATTTGCCTACATGGGAATGATTCTAGCCACTCAATCCTGGCCTGGTTTCGAAATATTTATCTGGATCACTGCCGCGATGTTCGGAGCTAGGACTTTAGCAATGTCTGCGAATCGATTGATAAATGCCAAAGAGGATGCCCTAAATCCTCGTACCCAGAACCGTCATATGCCACAAGGAATATTAAACAGCAAAGAAGTCTTGGCAATGATGGGAATCGGCTTAACTATCTTTCTTATATCAGCATCCCAATTGAACACATTAGCATTGGTGTTAGCGCCTATAACGGCCGTATATATTACCCTTTATTCGTTTGCTAAATACTACACTTGGGCATGTAATTTTATATTGGGGATTGCCCTTTCGATTGCACCGGCAGGAGCTTGGATAGGAGTTGTTGGCCAAATCGAGTGGCAAGCCGCACTGTTATCAGCTGCCGTAGCTTTGTGGGCTGGTGGCTTTGACATCATTTATGCATGTACTGACTACGATTTTGACAAACAGAACGGTATCAATTCTGTTCCAGCGAGATTTGGAATATCAGGAGCACTGAAAATCGTCAGAGTAATGCATTTCTTTTCAGCTATTCTGCTATTAATCCTAGCGATAGTTTTATCTCTTGGGTATTTCTTCTACATAGGCTGGTTCATTGCGGTTATACTACTAATATATGAAAATAGGTTAGTCAGACCTAATGATCTATCAAAAGTGGGCATAGCCTTTTTTAGAGTCAATAGCTACATATCAATTCAATTATTAATATTCACTAGCCTTTCCATAATATTTTGATAGCGCATTACCCATCAAACGAACCTGCGAGAGTAATCAATGTCTGAAAATCCCATAATCGTCGGTATATCGGGAGCAAGTGGCGCCACAATCGCAAAAGCCACTGTCGACGAACTGCTCCACCGAGAAATTCCAACTGTAGCCGTTTGTTCGAATGGAGGTAAGCTCGTATGGCAAGATGAACTAGATGTATCCTTCAATCAAACACTATCAGAATGGCAAGAGTATCCAATGTTCAACTATTATCCAATAAACGATCTGAGGGCTCCGATTGCTAGTGGAACATTTCCTGCGGCCGGTATGGTTATTGTGCCATGTAGTATGAATAGTCTCGCATCCATTGCTCATGGCATCTCAAATAATTTACTCCTTAGGTCAGCCGATGTATGCCTGAAGGAAAACCGCAACCTAACAATAGTCCCTCGGGAAACTCCATTACACAGCATTCACCTCGAAAACATGCTTACCTTGTCTCGGATGGGGGTCACCATATTGCCTCCGGAACCTGCCTTTTATCTGAAACCAACTAGCATTGACGATATTGTTAAGTTTGTTGTAAGCCGAATATTTGTAGCGCTACAAATTGATTCAGAACTAAATCAGGACCTTCAATACCAACAAAAGGCCGACTAATTGTTATCAGATTGATCCCTAGAAACCAAATAGACATCTATCGAAT
This sequence comes from Dehalococcoidia bacterium, assembly GCA_002724585.1. Classification (GTDB taxonomy): domain Bacteria; phylum Chloroflexota; class Dehalococcoidia; order Lucifugimonadales; family UBA3495; genus UBA3495. Next base: position 3,657 of record PBPE01000090.1, read on the forward strand.
CCATAGGTTATACGATGGCCACACTTAAAGGACAAGAGCGCCAGAATTATGTTGCTGACCTATTCTCACGAATAGCAAAGCGTTACGATCTAATGAACACTCTAATGACCTTTGGAATGCATCATCGTTGGAAAAAGACGACTGCAAAACTTACCTGCGATAACGTCAGCGGAGTCGCATTAGATATTGCCACAGGAACAGGTGACCTTGCTGTACAATTAGCCTACCAGAGTGGAATAGAACATTCGGTGGGAATTGATCTGATCCCAGAAATGATAGACCTAGCAAAATCAAAATCGGGCAAAGCAAATTTGTCTGAGAAAACCACTTTCATAATTGGCGACGCCGTGAAGCTACCTTTCCCAAACAATACATTTGCTTGTGCAACAGCTGGCTTCAGCCTTCGAAATATGCCTGACCTGAATACAGCTATAAAAGAAATGGTACGTGTAGTGCAACCGGGAGGTAGAATAACAACTCTTGAACTAACACCAATGAATAACGGGCTAATCTCTCGTCTATTTCGTTTCTATTTTCACAGAGTAGTACCTCTAGTAGGTTATATCATCGCCAGAGACAGATCTGCGTACACGTACTTACCGCAATCGGTTGATTATTTTCTTGAGTCAGACAGTTTAGCCGAGGTCATGCGTAGTGCAGGATTGGTCGACGTCGGCTATCGAAAAGTAGGATGTAGGACTGTTGCAATTCATTATGGAATGAAAGTGTAAAGGCCTTATCCGATATCAAAAAATCACCAACTCATATATGATGAATACTTGTAGCACAAAGTTGTATAAGATAAACTTTCTTCAGAACTTCAACGAAACAGCGCAGATGTACTATGGCTTCTATATTTGAAAAATTGACTCCGATAGTAAACCGGTACAACGAGATAGAGGAATCTATGTCTCAACCGGATATAGCCGCAGATTTTGAGCAAATACAAGTATTGGCCAAAGAACGAGCATCGCTTGAAGAGCTGGTCTCAATCTCACGCCGGCACGTTCATCTCGAGCAGGAATACAACGACCTGAAAAGTATTTCGGACGAGGGCACCGACCCAGAACTCGTTCAAATGGCGAAAGAAGAATTAGACGGTATAAGTTCCAGCCTGGAGGAACTCGCAGAGACCTTAAAGATAGCCCTTCTACCAAAAGATCCAAACGACGAGAGAGACGTTATAGTAGAAGTAAGATCTGGAACCGGCGGCCAAGAAGCCAGCTTGTTTGCCGCTGATTTATATCGTCTTTATGCCAGATACGCCCAGTTACATAACTGGCAAGTGGACGTGATGGATTCAAACCCATCTGATCTTGGGGGATTCAACAAAATAGTTTTAGAGATAAAAGGCAAAGGTGCCTTCAGTCGCCTAAAGTATGAACGTGGAGTACACAGAGTACAACGTGTGCCTAACACTGAAGCTCAAGGTAGGATCCATACATCTACAGCAACCGTGGCAGTACTACCAGAAGCAGATGAAATTGACATCAAAATCAACCCTGATGACTTAAGAATAGACATATTCCACGCCGGTGGCCACGGTGGTCAAAACGTCAATAAGGTGGCAACAGCCGTTCGAATAGTCTACGAACCGACCAACCTAGTTGTAGTCTGCCAGGATGAACGTTCACAGCATAAGAATAAACAAAGGGCCATGTCTATGCTAAGAGCCAAACTATTTGAATCCGAACAGCAAAAACACGATGCAGAAATCAGTGAAAACCGAAAAGCTCAAGTGGGGACCGCCGAGCGCTCTGAAAAAATTCGCACATACAATTACCCACAAGATAGGATCACGGACCATAGGATATCCAGCAGCTTTCATGGTGTCCAAAAGATAATGGATGGAGAACTAAATGATCTAATTGACGCTCTCGCTTCCCATGAGCAAGCCCAACTTCTCGAAGAGGTAACAGCCTAGTTACTTATGGCCTCCTTAAGACAGGTCCTGCAACAAACCCATAGGACTCTAGAATCTTACGAAATTCCAGATGCTCGTTTGGAAGCTGAGGTTGCTTTAATGAACGTGCTTAGGATTCCCCGACAAGATATATTCTCTCAACAGGAATCGGAAGTAACATCCCAGCAAGAGCAAGCATTAGAAGAAATATTAGTCCGCCGGCAAAAACGAGAGCCATTAGCATACATTTTGGGCTATAAAGAGTTTTATGGAATAAATTTACTAGTAAATCCTAATGTTTTAATCCCAAGACCAGAAACCGAATTTCTTGTTGAACATACTCTTTTCATGGCGTTAATGGGAATGGAATCCGCAGACCTTGTCATAGCAGATATTGGAACAGGTACCGGAGCGATAGCAATAAATCTAGGAATTCACCTACCATCTGCACGGGTGTATGCAATAGACAACTTCGATCCCGTTCTTGATGTAACCAGCTACAACGTGCGATCCCACAACGTAACTGACAGGGTCACGCTCCTCAAAGGGAACTTACTAGAACCGCTCCCAGAACCTGTAGATGTGATAGTGGCTAATTTACCGTATGTGCCGTCCAGCAGAATAGCTACTTTACAGCCGGAAATACAATGGGAGCCTAAAACTGCGCTCGACGGCGGTGGAGATGGGCTAGATCTAATTACTCAATTATTAAACCAGGCAGCGGATGGCAAATTAAAACCGCATGGTGTAATAATTCTTGAGATAGATCCAGAGCAAGTTGAGGCCGTTAAGAAATTAGCCACCCAACTCTTCCCTGAATCAGAGTTGACTGTAGAGAAAGATCTTGCTCAAATGGACCGAATGCTCGTTATAAGTCTGGCATCTGCATAGTAAAACTTCCTACGCTTTTAAGCATACTTGCCTGATATTTGAGGGGTAGTCCCTTCTAATCCATTGTTTGCCCTGTCCAACCTCGTTTCCCGAGACCAGATGCGCTTCAAATCGTCTCTGACACCCAAGTGCAATATACCCAAACCATCGATCTCCATTTCCACTTTATCTCCATCCATAAGAGCACTGAGTCCTCTATGATTAGTGCCTGTCGCAACTATGTCGCCCGGTTCGAGAGTATGAATTGAAGTTACCCACTCAATAATTCTGGGGATTTTATGTGCCATATCATTAGAATTGAAATTCTGCTTTAACTCGCCATTGACCCACAATTTTATCGGCAGAGACTGGGGATCTGAGATTTCATCCGCAGTAACTATCCAAGGTCCCATCGGTGCAAAAGTATCCCTCGATTTCATTTGATAGAACGTGTTCCCTGGCGGCAGTAGGCCCCGTGCAGATACATCTATAAAATTAAGATATCCGAAAATATAATCGTACGCATCTTCTTGTCTTACTTGGGTTGCTCTCTTGCTGATTACCAAAGCTAATTCTGCTTCGTGCTCAAATATGCTGGCAGGAACATCAGGTATAACTATAGTCTGATTATCGCCTATTACAGAGTTAGACGATTTATGGAAAGCATTTATAGGGGCTGGTTCCTCTCTCGTGCCGTCCTCCATATAATTTACTGCCATGGCTACAATATTGTTGGGCTTGGGATGAGGAGATCTGAAAGAGACTTCCGCTATCGGAACACCTGGTCCTTGAGATGCTTGGTCCAATTTGCTTTTATAATCCGAGAATCTCTCGATTAAGCCGTTCAACAGATCCGATGGGGACAAATGAGGGATTTCCTGAACGACATCGGTTACATCAACAACGTTATCCCCTACCACTATTCCTAGTCTATAATCATTGAAGAAAGCGATTTTCATAAGTCTTATCACTCCACAAATTTCCGCTACTTATAGATAAACATAACATTTAACGTGAAACTCCATCAAGCCAGCAGGCTATTTCATTCCATTTTCTCTACACATTAACGACTATATTATCGCCAACAGCTATACGACCAGGCTTTACCACTAACCCATAGACCCCCAAATAAATGTCGGACGTTGCAGCCTTAAGTCGAGAAACCATATCTACATCCTGCAAACCGTCGTCTGGATTATTAGATATTATGGAACATCTGGGATCTTTGACTTCAACCTTAACCACTACATCATCACCAATCGATATCAGAGCCCCCACCCAAGCGTTTTCATCAAGAGGATTCAGGCCATCCAATAAAATAGATGGCCTGAATCTTCTAATATCAATACTTTGGAATCCTTCCGTTTCCAATGATCGAGCAGAGCCTTTTGACAAAATAGATAGAGGGTATTCATCATAACAACTCCCTTCAAACTCGGATTTAACTAGTCTAACTTGAAAACCACAAAACTCTGATATTGCATGATTCCAATCTCCGTCAATGATATGACCATTAAACCTCCGTCCCCAGAGTTTTGTAGCAATTTTTCCGCCTAAGACAGGTTCTGCGCTTATCTTGCTTCCATCTGGAAATCTAATAGACAATTCATTTCTTGAATCATGAAATTCACTTTTGATTAATGTTAACCGTGTACAATCTCGTTGAGTTAGCAACGCACCGTTCGAGTCAATAACATAAAACCGTCTGTCAGACGGTATGCCCTTAAATCCAACATAAGCTTCATTATGCGGCATAAGAGCAAACGACTTTATTGGAGCAGAAAATATACCGGCGAGTGTAATCATACGATCCAGTGGTAATTCCTTGATAGCACAAAGGTCTCAGCTGTGTGCTTATCTATTCTGCGATGAGACCTTTTATATAATCAAATGCAGATCCCGTATAATCTAATTTGGACTAACTGCAACCGTCCTGATTTCACCAAATTCTTTCTTAAGTTTTGACCAAGATTCTCCACCATCGTCACTAGTATATAAATATCCATACAAGCTGGCAGCAACTATCACATTGGCTTTTTGACTATGGGTGGCCAGCCAATATATTACCGAGTTTGGCTCCACAGGAAGATCCACCACGTCCCAAGATCTGCCTGCATCTCTAGTTCTCCTTATAGCTCCTGTAACCCCTGGTATAAAATCGCCATTTCCAACAAAAAGCGTGTCTGGGTCATCAGCTTTCATAATATGACCGCGGCAATATGACCTAGAATCTCCTTCGTGAAACTTCGGAAATTCGTGGTAATCCCAACTTTCCCCCTCATCTCGGCTTATCGCAATACCAAATGGGCTTGTCACATGAACAGATGATTGGTTCCCAGTTCGAATGGTCATACCATGAATATCGCCATGAAAAGGATCCGGCCCTAGGTCTGGTAAATGCACCCAACTATCTCCCCCATCTAAACTCTTATAAACTCCGTCCACTTCTATTCCTGCCCATACCGTCCTACTATCCCTAGGATCGACAATTACGTTAGTTGTTCTAGGAACTCCTACAGGGCATGGATTATTTACGCCCAATGAGAGAGCCTCCCAGCTGCTACCACCATCTTTTGATCGAAACGCGTCAGGGCGGGTTCCGACAAAAATAGTCTCTGGGTCCTGCGGGTCTACTGCAAGAGACCAAACTTGGATATCGTCCATCGGGGACTCGATATGTTCCCAGTGTGAACCGTTGTCATTACTCCGGAACACTCCGACGTCTGAGCCAACCAAGATCCTGTGTGGATCATCCGGATACACTGCTATTGCACGTACATTGCATTCTGACGGCAGTGGAGTACGGACTCTCTCCCAAGTATCACCACCATCTGGACTATAAGAAAGACCTCCCCCAACACAGCCAACGAATATAGTGTAGTCTTTAGCCATGGCGCCCTCCTTTTCTATTGCGTCTTCACTCCAT
>PBPE01000091.1 GCA_002724585.1 Dehalococcoidia bacterium
AGGAACGATAGAACTACTTTTAACATCACCAGTTCGGGACTGGGAAATAATATTGGGTAAATACGTAGCGGCACTGACATTTTTGCTAGTCATGATAGCACTTACCGCTTACTTTCCTCTGCTGTTGTTCTGGTTTGCAGAGCCAGACCCGGGCCCAATATATTGCGGGTATATCGGTCTCATACTATACGGTTCGGCTGCGCTATCAATCGGAATACTGACTTCAACACTGACAAGCAACCAGATAATATCATTCGTAGTTGCAGCAGGGATTCTGTTATTAATGTTTTTTATTGACACAAGAGTAGATGCTGTTACAGGAATCTGGGCCACATTACTAAGTGAATTGGGTATGCGGAGCCATTTCAACGATTTTGATCGTGGAATATTGGATACGAAACACGTCGTCTACTTCCTCAGTGTCACAGCGATTTTCCTATTCCTTTCCATACGGGCCCTAGAATCCCGTCGATGGAGATAACATGAACGACCGCCCCGAAAATAGATCTACTGACTGGAGAAGACAACGCCGGTCACGAACTCAGAGATCAATTGAAGATTCATCGTCAGTAGTAACCAGTGACACTCAAAATACAGGCAAGCAAAATAACACTCTTTATAACCTTATAGAGCCTGCACTTGACGCTGTAGGATCATTTGGGACACCCATGGTCATTGCGGGTGTCATAGGTATAGCACTAGGACTAATAATAGTTGCATTTATTGAGTCTATGAAGATATACGGGCTCATTGTCATAATATTTGGGGCTATCCTTATTGGTGTTATTGCGGTTATCTATTTCAGCACTGTCACTGCAGCCTTCTTGAGCAGGACAGGACGATACGGTACAAATTCCCTCATCATGCTAGCCGCATTTATGGGAATCATCCTGCTGGTCAATGTAATATCTTTCAATAATAATCAACGATGGGATAATACTGCTACGCAGCAATTTAGCTTAGCCACACAAACGAAAAACTTATTAGAGGATCTGAATCAGCCTATCAAAGCAACCGCCTTCTTTAGAGAAGATATGGCTTCATTTCCAGACGTAGTCAGGGCGCAACAGATGCTCGCTAGACGGGCAAAAGTAGAGGATACATTTTCTGAATTCTCTAACCGCAATACTTTATTTTCATATGAATTCATAGATCCTGATATTAATCCCGAAATAGCACGTAATTACGGTATATCCACATACGAGTCAATCGTGATTGAAGCCATTGGTAATGGCCAAACTAATATGGTTACTCGTACAGATGAGTCATATAGCGAGCTCGAACAAGATCTATACACGAGCATATTGGTTGTCAGTGGACAGGAAAAACGCAAAATTTACTTCTTATCCCAACATGGTGAAAAGAACATAAACAGGACTGATCCGGATGGTCTTTCCACTCTCAAAGACAGTTTGGAGTCTTTCAACTACGAAGTAGAGGCGTTACGTCTCAGCACCACTTCTGACGTGGTCAGCATACCAGATGATACTGCACTATTAGTAATCGCAGGCCCAACAGCCGATATGCCGGACAGCCACAAAGATGCATTAAACAGATATCTTTCAGGATACGACAGCACCGGCCAGGCCAGAATTGAGTCTGCGCGATTAATATTCATGGCGGAACCAGATACATCAGACTCGTTCAAAGAATTTCTAGCTCAATGGGGAATACTATTGGGAGAAGGATATATATTTGACAAAGAACGATCTGATCCCATTACACCACAAAGAATCAGACTCTCCAGCTACAATCCAGTAGCCCCAGAAGTTCAACAAATAGTACGTCCTCGAGGAATACCACTTGAGATATCTTTTATGCAGGGTGCATCTGCCATATTTGTAGCTGAAGATGGACTTAGGATACCCGTCGAAATCGCTCGGACATCACCAACAAGTTACTTAATCGATGACATAGAAAGGACAGAGCCTATAGAATCAGGTGATAACCCTGATCCTTCAGGAATATTTATACCCGCATACTATATTCAAGCAGTCGGACAAGTAGGATCTCCGGCACCCACATCTGCTGCACCGCAACACCAAATATCCCAAATGGTGATCTTCGGAGACTCAGATTTTGCTACAAATAAATTCGTTAATTCAGGGAGTGGAGAATCCTTGTTCCTCAACTCCGCCAACTATCTATTAGGAGATTTTTCACTAGTCTCTATCCATAACCGTCAGACTGTATTCCGTGAATTTAATTTGGATAAAAATGAGTACAAGTTCGTAAGGTTATCTTCGTGGTTTTTCCTACCAGTTCTAATGGGTCTACTGGCGACTCTTGTTTGGTGGATTAGAAGATAAAATGAACGTTAGATTGTCCATATTATTAGTAACAATACTCGTCCTATTTGCAGGCACATACGGTGTCATTCGTATGACTGACCAAGGAGACCCAAAAGAAAAACAACCTTGGCTGTACAAAATGGACGATCACTCTATCGTGAGTATCGAAGTAACCCATGCCAACACCACCGTCAGTTACCGCAAAAAACATGGAAGCACCGATTGGTACATAGAAACAGATGACGGACCTATCCCTGTACCTATAGAAAAATGGAGCGGAACGACATTGGTTCTTAGCGGCCCGCAAGTAAACCGAGTTCTAGACAGCGGTAGAGGAACTCTTTCCGAATATGGGCTGGACCCACCTCAAACGATTGCTAAGATCACAGAGCGAAGCGGAGTCACAAGAGAATTACATCTAGGATATAAAACACCTGATGGAGCAAACCAGTATGCTGCTATAGCAGACGATACACAACTATTTACAGTCCCACAAGTTTGGGCTTTAGTAGTGAATAATCTTGCCATCGCTCCCCCTTATCCGGATGAGCCCGATGTATCCCAAAACTCTTAACCTATAAACCGATCCACTTGCAATCCCTTAATGCATGCATTTTCATCGATGAGGGTTTTATGAAGGCCGAAATATTTGCAATAGGCACTGAACTACTAATGGGAGAACTATCTGATACAAACGGCTCTTGGATAGCGTCTAAACTTCCACCTCTGGGCATACAAGTGGATCGAATAATAGGCATCGGGGATGACCTAGAAGCCCTGACGGCAGCATTTAAAAATGGGCTCGGACAAGTGGATTTCATTTTCACTACAGGTGGATTGGGTCCAACACAAGACGATCTTACTAGAGAAGCAATTGCTCTTGCCATAGGAGAAACCGCTACCGTTCAACAAGAAGTAGTTCAAAAACTACAAAAGTATTTCGAGTCCCGTGGGACACCAATGCCTCAGGCAAATATAAAACAGGCCAACTTAGTGCCGTCAGCAAGATTTATTGACAACCCTAATGGAACTGCTCCGGGTTGGTGGGCAGAAAAATACGGCACCCATATCATATGTATGCCGGGCCCACCTAGCGAAATGCATCCAATGTGGAATAACGAGATACAACCAAAGCTTCAAACGTTAGTCAACGACGAAGTCACTTTAACACGAAATGTTAAGACTATAGGCATGTCAGAATCTGCTATAGACGAGATTCTGGATGAATATTTTGGAAATGAAAATCCATACTTAGGAATATACTCCAAAGCAGACGGTATACACCTCAGAATTATAGCCAGAGCATCAGACCAATCGTCGGCTATGGCATTAATTGAACCCGTGGAAAGTGCCATAACCAGTCGTTTAGGAGATTATATATGGGGGTATGATGATGACACCCCTGCTTTATGTGTCGGGCGTGAACTTATACGACGCAAAATGACTATCGGTATAGTTGACTGCTGCACGGGTGGCTTTTTATCAGACAACATTACCCAAATACCCGACAGCGCATCCTTCTTGAAAGGCAGCATTATTGCACCAACGCCTGGCTTTTTACACAACTTGCAATTGCTCAATTTGAATAAAGAACTAGGTCCATATCTGAATCCCCATTTCACACAAAAAGTGTCAGAAAACATAATAGAAAACTTAGATACTGACTTCGGGATAGCTATTATAGGAGTACTCGGCCCAGATGAGCTGGAGAATACACCTGTCGGTCAAGTCCATATATCAATATCTAGTCACAATCAGAATAAAAATGTATCTCTAAAGTTACCTCCTCGTAGATTGCAGATAAAACGCAGAGCTTCCAACACAGCTCTCACTGAATTACTAAAACTTATCAAACAGGCGAATTAACTGGATAAATAATGAGGGGGCTGAAAATTCAGCCCCCTCATTATTTATCCAGTATCTTGATTCGTCATTACATAGTCAACTTTCTATATAACATCGGCAAGCGTTCAGGTAGTGCCCAAATATCATCAAGAACTTCGTAGCTCATATCTCCGCACATTTGCTTAAGATAATCATGTCCTGATTTATCTACAGTCAAGCAAAACGGTGTTATATCCTTACGCTTGGCCTCTTGTAGAGCCATATGGGTATCATGGACAGCATATTCTTTTTCAACACCCTCCCTACTATATCCTCTATCTTGCGGGCGCCCGTCACTGATCAAGAACAATATCTTTCTCGTCGACGGTTGATTTTCCAATTTGGTAATTGCATGTCGTACAGCTGACCCCATTCTAGTAGCATGTAACGGAGTAATCTTATCTATTCTACGCTTTATTTTCTCGTTGAAGCTTTCTTCAATATCCTTAATGACATAAAATTCAACGTTTTCACGACCATATCCGGAGAAACCATATATTCCATAGGTATCACCGATAGATTCCAAAGCCTGTATTAATAGGGTGGTGCTCTCTTTTTCTAAATCTATGATCCGCTTATAGTGTCTCCTTACAAGACCTTCTCTGCGGCGTCGTAGCCAGACCATATACTCCACAGGATCATCCGGCGCGTCTCTATCGTCTACAGTATTTCTTCCTTCATCTATTGCTTCGGCTGTTGAAGCGCTCATATCGAGCAAAAATACCACAGAAACATCTCGTTCAATCTTGTTTCTGCGCCAATATATCTTTTCATCAGGCGGCACATTCATACGAACGTCTGCCCAAGCTTCAATAGCAGCATTTAGGTCTATATCTTCGCCATCAACTAACCTATAAGTTTTACGGAACGTTTCTGGCATTATTAGTTCAAACTGCCTCTTCACATGATTCAAGAGGGAACTAAAGTTCTTTATAGACTCATTGTAAAAAACAGATTCACCTTCATCTAAAACCTTCTCTTTTACTATGCACCATCGTGGCTTGTAATCATCAGCTCTAAAATCCCATTCGTCATATAGATACGCTTTAGGTTCACGAGCTTCTAGCTCTCCACCTTGATCATCATCATGAAGTAATGGGCCATAACCTTCACCGGATTCCGAATCAGGAGGGGGAACTCCTGCCTCCTTCATAATATTTTGAGCAAACATAGAGGTGCTATTGCTAATATCACCTTGTTCAGCATCTAACTCCAATTCAGCACTATCCTCGAGCATTTGTTCGAGCTGTTCCTGTGATAAAGCCTCACCCTCACCGCTTTCACCCTTATCACTTTGCAACTTTGTTAAAAGTTGAACCATTTCCGGTTTGAAGTCGCCCCTGTAGTCTACAGGTTCTGGAGATTCATAGGGATTTCCTTCTCCACCTTCCCCATCTTCTCCGTCTTGCTGACCTGCATTCAGTTTATCCAGCATTGATTCATATTGCTCTTCGGAAAAATCGCCTGGGTCGTCCAAATCTTCCGGCTGCCATTGGTCTTCCTCTTCTTCTTTATTTTCAATGCGATGGATAATTTCATAAGCCCTGAGAGCAGCCTCAGTTGTATCCTCAACATTCGCACGAACATCTCTGAGAGTGTGCAATATCTGGGAAAGCATTACGGATTCGTCTTTATATTCAGTTGGCACCATCAAATCAGTAAACTGTTCGAGACTCATTTGGATTAAGAGTTCAACAAGGGCTTGTTGAAGGGGCAATTGTTGGATTTCGGGTCGTCCAGATCGAGCTTCTATTTGGACCCGTTCCGAAGCAGTCCTTATTCCTGGATACTCCATCTTAATACGGTAATCCAATCTACAGTCTTCCAGTACTGTAAATAGGTCGAACGCTAATTTACGGTCTTCGAATAAATTAAGGAATCTCCCTATATCGGTATAAGCGTGAGCCTGATCGCTTATATCGGGAGCATCATCTCCCATTTCACGGAGTAGAGCCGCTTGCCGTTCACTTTGGTTTAATTCTAATTCAGATCGCCTTTGTTCTTCAAAACAAGCCGCTGGCTTTTCAAAGCTAAAATTAAAACTACCAAACTCCAAATGTCCAACTTGGTGTGTTGCAACAACTTTAAACCACGCGAAGTTTTCATCTTTACGAGGATAATGATCCACTATGGGAGGTAAAAATACTTTTGTTCCGTCCGTGGAAGCTGTGTCTTCATCTACCCATCCGATATTCTTATTGACGAGTTCCTGAGTATCCAAAACATCTATCGTAGAACCTGATAGGGCACTACAGTAAAGTTTCACAACACCTTTAACTCTCTCGAGTTCTAGGCTTGACGACAGTGTCTCCAACATAGATTCTGATGTGGTAGATTCTATTTTGAAAAACGCGATCCCGCTATCAGGATTTTCTTTCAGCATTTCAACGCCATGCTGATACCATGTGTCCAACTGATTCATGGTAATCCTATTCAAAACAATATCTAGACTCTTCAGAAACGGTGCTACAGCATCAGGAGATGTTGCAAGCAAACCCTCAGCTAGATCCAAAATATGAGTTTGAGATGTTTGGGGAATCTGAGCTAACGTCGAAGTCCCGTCTGCTAGGAATTTCGCTGTTTCTCTCAATCCAGTCTTAGCCAGTCTTTCACCTAATTTCAGGAATCTACCAGTCTGACCTTCATCAATTTGCTGTAATGCCCGAGGAGCAAGTTCTAAACAAGTTTTTACTTCCCTCCAGTTACTATCAGTGAGAGCCCTACACATCGACAGAAAAGCCTCCCGTTCTCTGCCCATTGCCGGAAGAACGTCGCGCCCTAATACGAGGCATTCCATACTGACGTCATAGGATTTATATGACAGTGACTCTATTAAAGAAGCAAATACTTCTACATCCCAAAAGGGGAGACTTCTGATTAGGTCAGGGCTCACCTCAAAGAATTTGGCAGATAGTGTACTGGATTTCCACGTACCTTTATACAAACTACGACCCAAACCAGCCCATCTAGGAATATACTGAGGCCTCAAATTTCCCACTATCAATGGGCTTGCTTTAAAGAAAGCTACTGCAAGAGCTGGCGAATCCTGAGCGAGATATGTGCCGCATCGTGCCCATTGCATGAATGATGGAAAGGCCAAAGCACGAGCCACATGGGACCCTACTTTATAATACTCAACAGCTGATTCCCAAGACCGGACTGTCTGTCCTGCTATGGATACCCCTTCTTTCGCCCATAGATTAAATTCCTCTTCGGTAAAAGCTGAATCCATAGCCTCCGAAGCTTCTTGGAAAGCTTCAAGGACAGCAGGCGGGAACTGACTCAGTGATGATTCAATATCATTGTTGGAATTACTAGTCAAAGGAAATACCTCCCATCTTTTAGCCTTCCTCAACTACATTGAGTAATTGTTGAAGAATCTTAGCTGTGGCACCAAACACTAAATAGTCCTGATAAGCGTAAGATACCGTTGTGATCGATTCTCCATTTGTCCATCTCGATTCATACCTTATATTCTGAGGATCTAATAAGTGGTTTATTGGGGCTTCTACTACCTCAGCAATTTCTATTTCGCTTGGGTGAAACTTATAAGGGTAAGGAATAGTTCCCACGTACACTTTAACTACGAAATCACTACGAGTTATTATATCGTCCAACTGACCTAGAACAGTGATATCTGATCTAGATATGCCCATTTCTTCTTCTGTTTCCCTCAAAGCGGTGTCAAGAAAATCCATATCCGTTGGGTCCTTAGCTCCGCCGGGAAAAGACATTTCGCCTTTGTGGTGCTCTACAAGTTCAGATCTTTTGTTCAGAAGAACGCAGTACTCGCCATCTTTCTCATACAGTAATATCATGACTGCAGCAGGCATAAATCCATCTGGGTCACTTACCCGCACATCATGTCTATCAAGACTCGACCTCAGAGCCGTTAAGGTAAATTGGGACATTAAGATCTCTTAGTTATTCAAATATTGAGGTTACGACCTCTTCAACACTTCTCTGCAACTCAGCCTCGTCAGTCAATGTCCATACTATCGCCACCTGACATGCTCTTCTAGGCTTTATACCCTGGCTCATAAGCCGTCCGGCATAGATAAGCAACCTTGTGCTGGCGCCTTCTTGCAGTCCATGCTCTCTGAGATTCCTAACTTTCTCGCCTAGTTTTGCCAGTGCTTCCGCCTGATCGGACGTACATCCACTTTCATTCTGGACAATTTCCGCCTCAACATCAGCTGGAGGATAGTCAAACTCTACTGATATAAATCTTTGGCGAGTGCTATGTTTAAGATCTTTTAAAGCACTTTGATAGTGAGGGTTGTAAGATATGCACAGCAAAAACCGGTCATCGGCTTCTACTATAGAGCCGGTTTTCTCTATTGGTAATATTCTTCTGTGGTCTGTAAGAGGGTGAATTAGCACTGTGGTATCTTTTCTTGCTTCTACTACCTCATCCAGATATAAAATGGCACCCGTTTTTACCGCACGCGTCATAGGTCCATCTATCCACCTAGTACCGTTAGCGTCCAGCAGGTATCTACCAACTAAATCACTAGCAGTCAGGTCCTCATGACAGGCGATCGTAACTAATGGCACCCGAACCTCCCCTTCGTTAAGGGGTTGAGCGGTAGAATCTTTTGCAACGGTCAGAGGTCTTCCCAGTTTCCAAGCCATGTATTCAACGAATCTTGTTTTCCCACAGCCTGTCGGCCCTTTCAGCAACACTGGTATATGTTGCTCATATGCGGCCGTGAATAGCTCCATTTCATCACCGACAGGGCGATAGTAGGGTTCACTTCTAACAAGAAATTCTTCTATAGCATATTCATTATATTGAGGTTCAGTAGCTTCTACCATTACACCTTCCCAACTTTCGTATTGACTCTATTTTCCCATAGTTCCCGAACGATATTACCGAGTAGTATCATATCACCACTATTATTTATTTCAGCCTGAGAAGATTTCAATCTATCCTCAACAGACATTTGGGCCGCGATCCTTCGACTAGCTTCATCGTAGGTCATACCGTTACGCGCATTCAATCGTTCCAGAACCAAATCAACCGGAGCGGTGACAGTCCAGACTTCATCAACTAGACTATCCCATCCAGCTTCCAGTAAAACTGCTGCTTCGAGAACAACTACGTTAGACCCGTTTTCTTCCAGTGATTCTATCTTGTTTTTGACCATACTAGCCATTCGAGGATGCATAATGGCGTTCAACCGATCCAATTCACTCGGATCTGAAAAAACTACAGAGCCCAGTTTTTTTCTGTCGATATCACCATCAGGACCTAGAATGCCTTTACCAAAAGCATCAACTACTGCTTGCCACGGTTCAGAATTAACTTGATAGGCTTCATGGCCGACTTTATCAGCGTCTATTAAGTCAGCTCCTAGTTCCTGCAACATAAGAGCCACAGCACTCTTGCCGCTTCCAATACCACCAGTCAAGCCTATGACTAACATAGATACCTCGATTTTGCAGTGCTCGGGCCATTCTATCAAGGCCGAATCAGGCGGTCAACTAAACCCTTATGGCTGTTATTCTGAGATATAAATCTCCCTCCCTCTATCAGTATACGCCTGCTGTAGTAAATCAAACTGTCTTTGATACTCCGGCGTATGAATCGGGCTAGTGGTCATTATGAGAGCATCTTCTCGGTTATCAGAGTAATATCCCTTTCTGATGCCAGCTGTACTGAATCCGTATTTTTCGTACAATCTTTGGGCGATAAAATTCGACACCCTAACCTCCAGAGTCACAACAGTAGAACCATATTTAGTAGCTGAACGGATACTGCCGATCAGGAGCAATTCGCCAATCCCGCATCCACGTAATGCTTCCCTAACAGCTATTTCAGTTATATGGGCTTCATTACCCTGAAACCATACGCCGACATAACCCGCGAGTTTTTGTGCCGATGAGGTTCTAGTGTCAGCGTTCTTGAAAACCTTCCGCATGGTATCAACGAAGGTTTCTATCCATTGACCTTGACGGTCAATAATACCATCTTGATCTATGGTGTCTGTCTCAGATTCGACGAGAATATCGTAGGCGACCAGATAAGCAGAATATCTATTGTTAAGCTGTCGCTTGAAAGAAGTTCCAGGCCATAGAGGAGAGAATGCCTCTTTCTCTATATCTAAGACTTCCTCAATATCGTCAGACTGCATACTACGAAGACCCAAGTTCATAAAAATTTATCCTCAGACCATGGAATCAAACCATACATGGATCCACATTCACCCGAATAGAATTATAAATAAAGTCAATTAATGCAATATGACATAGAAGTCCCGCCATTAATACTCCACTAGGCATACTCGAGTAGTAATTGGGCTAATTCTTTAGGTTTATGCAATGCAACTTGATGACATGAATCTAACCCAATGACTTCTGCACCTTTGATTCTTTCAGCCATGGTCTTCTGTTTATTGGGAGTTATCCATTTATCGGCGTTTAATACGACGTATGTGATGGGACATGATATATCCATAATTGACAAGGATAACTTTGTCGTTAACACTTTCATTGGTAGCGGCCCGAAATATCCGATGCTTTGCACTATATCCATGGTATTCATAGTGTTACACATCGATCTACTAATTGTACCTGACTTCAAATGAACATCTTTATTTACCAGCCCATTGAAAAATCGTGATAACCGCATCGTGCATCTATAAAGTGCTGGAAATTGAGATATGATCGTACCTCTGTCTTTTGGGATCACCCCGCTAATTAATACTATCCTAGAAGGCTCAACACCCGCTGTTGCACATGCCTGCAACACAATCGGGGCAGACGAGCCATGGGCCACAATCACCGGTCTGACTAATCCTTCCTTTGCAATTGAACGAGATAAGGACTGAACACATTCGTCAAATTGAACCGTGCTCGTATCACCGTCGGCATCCAACCCGTGTCCCGGTAAATCTATAGGGACTACTTTCCCGACTGACCTGTAAGCATATAACCTCGGAGGATGTTCATCTGGCGAGGTCATTTCCCCCCAAACCCTACTCCAAGTCCAAGCTCCTTGTCCTGCTGCATGAACTAATAGATAATCAGTCACTTTATTACCACCTGTATATCACTCTAGAAAGCTGTTTGTAATACAAATCCCATTGATAGTACTATATGGCACACCTGCGCAGTCCATCTATCAGTGTGTCTTCTTCATTATCCATGACAGTACGCGGGTCCAAAATCACTTTATCATCTTCTATCCTAGCAATAATTGGAGGGACATTCTCACGGAGTCGTGTCATTAAGGATTCTGCACCGCCCAAAACAGATTCACCATCAATAGCCAATGACCACGAATTAAGAGTCTCTCCTGGAAGACTGCCTCCACCAACTGCCGATTTACTGGGGACAATTTCTGTATTAACCTGTACACAATTTTGCCATTTCTGTGCACGAAATCTTATCTGGTCTTGATCTGCAGATATCATCTTCCAAATAGGTATCTCTGACTCAGCTTCTCCTTTTAGATAATGCATTAAGGTAGCAGTCAAACTTGCCAAGCTCATCTTGTCAATTCTGATTGCTCTTGCAAGGGGATGCCTAGACAATTTTTCTACTAAGAGTCGATCACCTGATATGATTCCAGATTGCGGTCCACCTAAAAGTTTATCTCCAGAGAACATCACCAATCCTGCTCCAGAAGTTATACTTTCCTGAGGCATTGGCTCATGAGCTAACCCATACTTAGCTGTATCAAGCAAGGCGCCACTACCGACATCGTGGATAACAGGAATGTCATTAACTCTACCAAGGTCCACTAGCTCACTAATAGAAACCTCTGCAGTAAAACCTTCGACCTTAAAATTGCTGGCATGGGCTTTTAGAAACACGCCAGTTTCAGCGCACATCGCATTGGCATAGTCTCTTACATACGTCCGATTTGTAGTTCCAACATCTCTTAAAACTGCTCCGCTTTGCTCCATTACCTCGGGGACTCGGAATCCGCCTCCAATTTCAACCGCTTCTCCTCTTGAGACTATCACTTCTTTACCATTCGATAATGCTGACAGCCCAAGCAGCAGTGCAGAAGCATTGTTGTTCACTACCAAGGATGCTTCCGCTCCAGTAATTTCTCTGAGGAGGAATTGTAAATGGTACTGCCTAGACCCTCTCTTACCATTAGCCAAATCAAATTCTAGGTCAGAATATCCGGCACTCGCTGCCACTGCGGCTTCTGTTGCCTGATGACTCAGAGGGGACCTACCAAGATTGGTGTGAATAATAACACCAGTAGCATTAATCACTTGTCTAGGAGCCTGAACAGAGAGAAAAGCAACTTTGCTTTTAATAGTTTCAATAATATCCAAGACGGTAGGGCATTCATTACCTTCTGCTATGGACTTACGCGCCTGATCTATAGTCTCTCGGACTAATTCTAATATCCATTCACGTTTATATACTGAAACTATTTCTTGAATAGCATCATTCTCAAGAACACTATTTACATTAGGAAGATTTCGATATTGCATATACAGGTACGTCCTGACCCTAATGGATTGATAAACAACATTTTATCACGATGGAGACAATTGTTTGTCATACATCATTCATTCATATCACTCACACAAACTAGAAATACCGTTACAAAGTCTATAAAATGTTTTCAAATATTCTAAGGTTTGAAAATGACCGCTAGTCATATCCCCTTAAAAGTGAAAATCATCGGTATATCCGTAGTGTTTATACTAGTGGTATCTTTAGTTGGTACTGCTGTCCAATCTATAAATGCAGTACTTTCAGAGGATGCATCCCACGACTTCATCACGCGGGACCAATTCACCGAGGATGACGCCGATGAGAGACTTGTTATAAATACACTTAAATTCATCTGCCCATTTCACTAGTACAATGCCGACCCTTATCAGAATGCAAACAATAATTACATCGGAGCTGCCATATGCAACCTACTCTACCTCCTGAAATAGAAGCTTTTAAAAACACTATTCGACAAATCGTAAAGGATGAATGCATCCCATTGGAACCAGATTACCTGGCAAACCCACCACAAGAAGGGCAAGACCACCCCGGGGCACCAAGAGGTGTACTTGAGACCGTACCAGGGATTATGGGAACATTGCCAGAGAATCTTTGGAATCACCTTCACCAGATATCCAAAGACACAGGGGTCTATACATCCTTCGTTCCAGAAGCCTACGGAGGCGGTGGTATAGGTGCTCTAGGACACGTGATACTGGAAGAAGAAATACAAAAAAGCATAGTACATCTTCCTACTTCTCCAGTACCCATGTTTATGGTCGGAGCTTGTTCTCCAGAACAAGAACAAAAATACTTGTACCCTACCATAAATGGAGATCTATATTACGCTTTCGCTCAGACAGAACCAGAAGCAGGATCTGATCCTGGTGGAATGATGCAAACAAGGGCTGTCAGAGACGGGGACGACTGGATAATTACTGGCACTAAGATGTTCATATCTGGAGCAGAATCGGCCGATTATCTATTAGTTCAAGCTGTAACAGACCCAGAAAAGCGCCAAAGAGGCGGTATCACAATGTTTATCGTTGATAATCCCAGTAAGGGATTAAGCTTTGACCCGATTCGGATATGGGCTATGCCAACGAAAGCCCAACAATATTTCGTACACTTTGACAACCTCCGTGTTCCTCAAACCCAGGTCTTAGGCGAAGTGGGATATGGGTTCAATTTAGGGCAACAGTGGTTAGTCCATAATGACCGATTGCTACGCGGTTCTATGGCGCTCGGCATACTAAGCCGAGCACTAGAGATGGCCATAGAATGGTCCAAGCAACGAGTCACTTACGGTAGACCTATCGCAGATAGACAAGCAATCCAGTGGATGCTTACCGATGTATACATTGATCTAACAGCGCTAAGAGCTCTAGTAAGACAAACCGCACAACGGACTGACAACGGGGAAGATGTAAGAGTTGAAGCATCAATGGTTAAGTATTGCGCAGGCGAATGGGGATTTCGGAGCATAGACAAAATAATGCAAATATTTGGAGGTCTGGGAGAAAGCTTGGATATGCCAATCGCCCATTGGTACCATATGCTTAGACATGCCAGAATTGGCGGCGGAACATCTGAGATTCATAAGTTTGTCATGGCTCGATCCCTGCTTAACGGCAACGTCAATTTCCAGGGGTGAATAATAAGAACTAACTCCGGTTGCAGCTCGATAAACTCACGGTTACAATCGCAATATACGGTCTGGAATACAGTAGCATTATAAATCTAGGAGATTTATGGTCTTAAGCGACAAGTCTATAAAGGAACAACTAGAAAACGGAAGAATAATAATCGATCCGGTTGATCACTCGGATATACAACCGGCTAGCGTAGATTTGCATCTCGACTCAAAGTTCCTTGTTTTCACCAATTCACGACAGCCTTATATAGACGTCAAACAGAGTTTAGATGGATTGACTGAGCTAGTAGAAATCGATAATGATTCGCCATTTATGCTCCACCCTGGAGAATTCGTTTTGGGAAGTACAACTGAAAATATAGAACTTCCTGATGACTTGGTCGCTAGACTAGAAGGAAAAAGCTCACTCGGCAGGATTGGTCTGGTAATACACTCTACAGCTGGATTTGTAGATCCTGGTTGGAAAGGCCACCTCACACTAGAACTAAGCAATCTATCAAGATTGCCAATCAGTCTGTATTTCGGAATGAAAATTGGGCAAATTTCGTTTCTAGAGCTTAGTACACCTGCAGAACGGCTATATGGCTCCGAATCCTTGGGTAGCAAATATCAGGGTCAGACGGACCCAACTCCCAGCAGATTTCATCAGGACTTCAACAAATAAAACCTGAAAAGTATACGAGAAGAGCGTCAACAATATTTTGGAGCCAATGCAACTAGCGTTACAACTCGCTTTAGAGGGCTGTGGTACCACAAGCCCTAATCCTTCTGTAGGCTCTGTAATAGTTAATGGTGGTACTGTGGTCGGGCAAGGCCGAACACAACCCGCCGGTCAAAGTCATGCCGAAATCGCGGCGATCGAGATGGCAGGTGAAAAAACCGTTGGGGCTACCATGTACGTAACCCTCGAACCGTGCTGCCATTATGGAAGAACTCCGCCTTGCACAGATGCAATCATTGCGGCAAAGATTAGTAGAGTCAAAATAGCTACTTTAGACCCGAACCCTCAAGTGTCAGGGAATGGCATAAAGGCGCTCGAAGAGGCAGGGATATCAGTAGAAGTTGACGATTCCGTAGACACAATCGAATTATACGAGGGTTTTGCTAAACACATCGTGACTAATTTACCTTTTGTGATAGCGAAGTTTGCTACGAGCCTTGATGGGAAAATCTCAACTAATTCGGGTGACTCTAAGTGGATCACCGGATCTGAATCTCGAGCAGTGGTTCATGAAATGAGACGGACCTGTGATGCAGTGATTGTTGGTGTGAATACAATTATAGCGGACGACCCTCAGCTCACCGCCCGTGACCAGAATGGCCAGGCATTAAATCAACAACCGTTAAAAGTAATCATTGATACTCATGCCAGGACCCCAACAACTTCTCGTTTTTTATCCGAACCCGGAGAAGCTTTATTGTTTTGCTCCGAAAATGTTTCTTCCGAAAGGGTTTCGGAAATAAAACAATCTGGGGCAAATGTCATTCCCACCAAACAATCCCAGGAGGGGCTAATCCATTTACCATCGGTAATGGAACATCTGGGACGCATTGGCGTCGTAAAAGTGATAATAGAAGGCGGTGGGACCATACTAGGATCGTTCTTTGATAATGGATTGATCGACAAGGTGTATGCATTCTCCGCACCAATCATAATCGGAGGGATGAATGCTCCTTCACCAGTTGAGGGCATAGGAGTACAACGCATGAATGAAGTGTATGAATTGAGAAATATTAAGTACTCCCAGATGGGTAATGATTGGATGACGGTCGGATACCCTATTAGGAGGTCATAGCATGTTTACCGGAATTGTAGAAGAAGTAGGACTAATTAAAGATATTAACAATA
This sequence comes from Dehalococcoidia bacterium, assembly GCA_002724585.1. Taxonomy (GTDB): domain Bacteria; phylum Chloroflexota; class Dehalococcoidia; order Lucifugimonadales; family UBA3495; genus UBA3495. The sequence continues at coordinate 16,145 of PBPE01000091.1, forward strand.
CTGGCCTAAGTGTATATGCTTCAAAAGTACTTGAAGGCACTAACCTTGGCGACAGTATTGCTGTAAATGGTACATGCCTAACTGTAGTCCACATGGACGACAGAAGCTTCACTGTAGATCTCGCTCCAGAAACAATAAAACGGACTGGGTTCGGAAATATGAGAAAAACCCACGTGGTAAATTTGGAACGACCCCTACTTGCCAATGGCAGATTAGGTGGACACATTGTCCAAGGTCACGTGGATGGTACGGGAAGAATAACATCTATAAGAAGTGACTCGGATTGTTTCATAATAACAATCCGAGCCCCCAAGAATCTTATGCCATATATTGTATCTAAAGGCTTTATATCAGTAGATGGAATAAGCTTAACGGTAGTAAAACGAAATACTGCATCTTTTACAATCTCTGTGATACCATACACTCTAGAACATACCAATCTCAAAGGAAAACAGACTCGAGATTTGGTTAATCTAGAAGTCGACATCGTGGCCAAATACGTTGAGACCCTGATGACCAAATAACCTACACCTTCTCATAAAGGAAAGAGAGTTCTATAAAATGTCATTATGTAGCGTTGAAGAAGCAATTCTGGACCTTCAAGCAGGAAAATTCGTTATAGTAGTGGACGACGAACGACGGGAAAATGAAGGTGATCTGGTAATGGCAGCAGAAAAGATCACCCCTGAAGCAGTCAATTTCATGATAACAGAAGCCAAAGGTTTATTATGTATGCCAATGACTTCTGAGAGGCTTTCAGAGTTAAATATATCAGCAATCAGCAGTGAACATACTGAAGGTAGCCTTCCCACAGCTTTTACTATGGCAGTAGACTACAAGACTGGGACTACCACTGGAATATCAGCATACGATAGGGCTGCGACGATACAAGCCTTAATTGATCCTAAGTGCACCGCAAACGACTTAGCCAGACCCGGTCACTTATTTCCACTACGTTACAATCCTGGAGGCGTTCTCGCTAGAGCAGGCCACACTGAAGCGACAGTTGACCTCTGTAAGATAGGAAACATGTATCCGGCCGGGGTTGTATGTGAAATTATTAAAGAAGACGGCGACATGGCCAGAATGCCTGACTTAGAAGTTTTTGCCGATAAACATGGTCTAAAAATACTGAGCATCGCTCAGATTATCGCCTACCGACGACATAATGAAACACTCATAGAACGCGTGGCTGAAGCCAGATTGCCATCCAGATACGGTGAATTTAAGATTGTAGCTTATAAGAGTTCTATAGATCCTGGCGAGCACATTGCACTAACTATCGGTGACTGTAATTCAGGGGACCCGATACTAGCAAGAGTACACAGCGAATGCTTAACAGGAGATGTATTCGGTAGCATGCGCTGCGATTGTGGCGAGCAAATAGATCTAGCCCTACGCATGATTGGCAAAGAGGGCACCGGTGTGCTCCTATATATGCGACAAGAAGGTAGGGGAATTGGGTTACACAACAAAATAAAAGCCTATTCACTGCAGGAAGATGGACTAGACACAATAGAAGCGAATGAACAACTTGGTTTTGAATCCGACCTTAGAAATTACGCTCTGAGCGCTCAAATGTTACTTGACCTAGGGATTAGTAAAGTAAAGCTGGTGACAAACAACCCCAAAAAAGTAGTGGGTCTGTCCGGATACGGAGTAGAGATCGTAGACAGGGTTGATGTCGAGGTTCCACCTAACGATGAGAATCTATCCTACTTGCAAACGAAACGGAACAAAATGGGCCATTTCCTAGGATCCTGTTCTTAACCGCACACCATTAAAAGTGCGTGTCCCAGCAGGATCAATAAAATTTGTTCAGCCAACCTTAGACATCAGATAAGCTTCCATGAAGCCGTCTATTCGACCGTCCAATACCGCCTCTGGATTGGTGCTCTGGTGGTTCGTTCTATGATCTTTGACAGATTTATACGGGTGCAAAACGTAGCTTCTGATTTGATTACCCCATTCTGCAGATACCCTATCTCCCAACAACTTTGATCGCTCCTCAGATCGTTTCTTATTCTCCAAGTCAAGAATCCGAGCGTTCAATATGCGCATAGCATATTCACGATTCTGGTGTTGCGACCTCTCTGTCTGGCAGCTAACGACTATACCTGTAGGAACATGCGTTAGCCTGACAGCCGAAGCGACCTTTTGAACATTTTGGCCACCCGGTCCACTAGACCTAAACGTATCCATCTTAATATCTTCCTGCCTGACGGAAATGTTTACTTCCTCGTCCAAAGCCGCAGGTAGCACCTCTACTTGTGCGAAGGATGTGTGCCTGAGATGATTTGGGTCATACGGAGAGAGCCGAACCAATCGGTGCACACCCATCTCAGCACTAAGATATCCGTACGAATACCTACCCCCAATCTCTATAGTAGCTCCTCTAACACCTGCCTCATCCCCGTAGGATAAATCCATTATCTGTGATGGTCGTTTGTCGTCTTCTGCCCATCGCGCATACATACGAAATAACATTTCTGCCCAATCTTGGGAATCAGTTCCTCCTGCCCCCGCATATATAGTCAATATGGCCGGTCGGTCATCATACTCACCTGATAGAGTGAGCAACACTTCCTGATGAGCCATAAGACGGTTCAGTCGTGAAACATCATCCTCTAATTGGATTTCAAAAGAATTATCATGTTCCTCTATCGACAGGATTACTAGATCTAACGTAGCTTCGACATCACGTTGGAATCCTCTCCAAACCGACACCGTTTCTTTGAGTTTTCCTAATTCCTGCATGATATTCTGAGCATTCTGGTAATCGTCCCAAAACCCGGCGACACCAGCTTCCTGTTCTATACGTAATATTTCTTGTTCTTTTTTAGTGACGTCAAAGACGCTCCACAAGGAGTTCAATTTTCACGCTTAATGACTTTAGCTGCTCAAGTAAATGTTCCATTTGTTTAGCCTTTTACATAGTCTTTATGAGAGTCTGACAGAATTTGGTATCAAACTGACAACGACTGCACACTAATAAACTATAACACTTTAGGTATAATCAGGTACTGTCAGTAAACGACATTTCATATACAATACAAAATATCTCTCTTCCAAGGACTATGATGTTAGACCACGGCACATTAGAGCAAGACCATAACAATCAAACTGACATTCTAAGACACAAAATGCGACATTCAGCTGCCCACATAATGGCAGATGCAGTATTACAGCTGTTCCCACAAGCAAAAATGGGTATAGGTCCTCCTACACAGGATGGATTTTATTACGATTTTGACGTTCCACAGCCATTTACTCCTGATGATCTGATACAAATCGAGGAGTTAATGAACAAGACAATATCCCAGAATCAACCTTTCATTCGAAAAGAACTAACAAGGGATGAAGCAAAATTACTATTTGCTGACCAGCCATACAAACTCGAAATCATCGAAGCGATACCTGATGCAGAGACTTTGAGCATCTATAGTCACGGCAACTTCACAGATTTGTGCCAAGGTCCTCACGTGGAAAATTCATCAGATATACCAGCTATGAAACTACTAAACATAGCCGGTGCCTATTGGCGAGGTGACGAATCAAGGCCAATGTTACAACGAATCTATGGCACGGCTTTTGAAAACCAAGAAGCTCTTGAGGATCATCTAGAAAAACTAGAGGAAGCATTAAGGAGAGACCATAGAACCATAGGAAGGGATCTCGGGCTTTTCAGTGCCCATGAAGAAATAGGCCCCGGACTTATTGTATGGCATCCCAAAGGTGGAATACTAAGATCGCTAATTGAGGATTATTGGCGTGACATACACTATAGACACGGATACAACATCGTCTATTCTCCACACATAGGTAAGTCTAATTTATGGGAGACTAGCGGTCACTTAGGCTTCTATAAAGAGAACATGTATGCCCCAATGGAGATCGACGACCAAGAATATTTCCTGAAACCCATGAACTGCCCATTCCACATCATGATCTACAGATCCGGACTTCACAGCTATAGAGAATTGCCATTACGAATAGGGGAACTAGGAACGGTATACAGATATGAAAGAAGTGGAGTGATGCATGGGCTCATGAGAGTCAGGGGATTTACCCAAGATGATGCACACATTTTCTGCATGCCAGACCAGGTAGAGTCAGAGGTTGGAGGAGTACTTGACCTAACCTTTGAAATATTGAATGCCTTTGGATTCAAAGACTACCAAATCTCATTATCCACCAGGCCAGAAAAATATGTTGGTGAATTGTCTTTGTGGGACCATGCCACCTCATCTCTTGAGTCAGCATTACAATCACGTGGACTTGAACATGATATTGACGAAGGAGGCGGAGCATTCTATGGTCCAAAGATTGATATCAAAATCAAAGATGCATTAGATAGAGAATGGCAATGCAGTACCGTCCAATTCGATTTCAACCTTCCCGAAAGGTTCGATCTGACATTCCAAGATTCAGATGGTGAACGCAGACGACCGTACATGGTTCATAGAGCTATATTGGGCTCGCTCGAGAGATTCTTTGGCGTCCTAATAGAGCACTACGCAGGCGCTTTCCCATTATGGTTAGCTCCTAATCAAGTTACTATCATTCCTATTGCAGACCGACACTATGATTATTGCGAAAGTGTACGAGACACATTATCGAATAGTGGATTCAGAGTAGAAATAGACAATCGCGGGGAACGCATGAACCAAAAGATACGTCAAGCTCAAATGCAAAAAGTTCCGTATATGCTTGTCATTGGAGACAGGGAACAGGAAAACCAGATGATCTCAGCAAGAAGCCGGGAGTCTGGAGATTTGGGTTCAATGAGCGTTCACGATCTGATATCCAAGATGCAATCCGAAATTAAATAAATCAGCAATCATATCACCCTTGGTATATATTTTTGTCTCAAATACAGTTAACGTCTACGCACTGATCAATACCTGAGCTATCCTCTCAGCAATAAACTTTTTCATCAAACCTAACGCGCGTTCGGATTGCGGACTCGGCATATTACCAAATCCATGAGGCATTCCCTCAAACATTTCTAGGTGTATATCTCCGCCCAAACTTGAAAATGTTTTCTCGAAGTTTTGCGGGATGGCAAGCGGCACATTACTGTCATTCGTTCCCTGGATGATTAGTGTCGGTGGTAACGTAACACTCTCTCCACGATCTAGTATTTCCTGAGGGTTTCCTTCATGCATAGCATCTACGTTAAGAAAATAGGCTTCTGTCGAAGCAACTAATCTATCTTCACCAGCTCCCTGTGCGTACAGATATCTGGCATGTGGGTCTAAGACTGGCCAACAACAAATACTATAGAGCAAAGATGCGTCCTCCGAACCAGCAAGAGGTATTGACTTATATCGTGGTTCCTCCGGCTTCATCGCGCTCAGCATAACTGTATGACCGCCACTAGAACACCCCATAGCTCCGACACTTGTTGGATCTATGTGAAATCTATCGGCATTTTCTTTAAACCAACGTGTTGCGTAATTTATATCTGCTACTTGAGCTGGATAAGGGTGCTCTGGCGCCAATCGGTAGTCTATAGCACAAACTACAATGCCACTTTCAGCCAAAGACGTATTCATAGGCTCGTCGTTAGCACGCTCCCCTCGATTCCATGCACCGCCATGAACATCGATCAATCCAGGAAATATACCTTCTGCGTCTGGCGAGTAAATAGTCGCCAGCCATGGTGTATCTCCATCTATACGTAGCTCCACATCCTCGACGACTACATTGTATTGGGATTCGGGTTCATATCTATGGGTAACCATCGCCAATCTCCTTCCGTTCATATTATTCGTGATCCATTATCCTTAGAATCAGGCTTCTTAGCAGAAAATACAACCCTAGTCAGGCGTATCAAATTTAGCTGTCCATAACGGTTCCTCTCCATTCCATACCCTTTGCATATTATGGAACGAATTTATAGCTCGTTTCGGCAACGATTCCAATGTAGGCCCTGCTGTATGAGGAGTAACTATGACATTGTCCATATTACGTAAAGGTTCGTCCAATGAAGGTGGTTCATTTTCCAAAACGTCTAACCCTGCTCCAGCAATACCGCCATTTTTAAGCGATTCCATTAGAGCTTCTTCGTCAATTATCCCACCTCTCGCGGTGTTAACTAAGAGTGCATTTGATTTCATTAAGTCTAATTCACGTCTCCCAATCATATGATATGTCTCGCTGGTCAATGGAACGTGAATACTGACGACATCCGATGTCTTTAGCAACTCATCCAGTTCTACTGATTTCGCGCCAAGAGTTGTTTCATCGGATACTGAAATTGAAGAATATTTATCATAATATTGAATCTCAACGTCGAAACCTTTGGCTCTCCTAGCAACCTTCTGGGCTATATTTCCTATTCCAATCAATCCCAAAGTTTTGCCTTCAAATTCGAACACGTCTATCCTTCTGTTGGCTTCAGGACCACTATCTTGACCTTTTACATAGCTAGAGTAGTGTATCAACCTACGGTAAAGCGATAGTATTAGCATAATAGTATGCTCAGATACCGCTACACTATTTGCTCCGCCATTATTAGCCACAGGAATACCCAGATCAGACGCAAGCTTTAGATTCATCCGATCATAGCCTGCGCTTAAGAGTTGAATCAAACGACATTTTTCCGCTGCCTGTAACACCCTATCTGACACCCGTCCTGGCCACAATAAAATGAGGTCAGCATCTTTTACCAATTCGATTTGTTGGTCTTCGTCCAGATCTATTGATTCAGACACAATGCTCCATCCTGAAGGAACCTGGTCTGTAACCATATTTCTATAATCGCCGGTCAAGTTTGTGAAGAAAACCACCTTGGGGATCGCCATAATTACCTCTCTAAAGCTTAGTCACCAAAGAGTTTAACATAGTAGCAGAAACCAAAGGCAAAATTACTGGGATTACATCTGGATTTGTCGCCGAAAATGATTAACAATAACCATGAGATCAACGATCACATTCTCTTGGAGGCCCAGTTGGCTAACCACTTAATTAACGAAACGAGCCCATATCTACTCCAGCATGCTCATAATCCTGTAAATTGGTATCCGTGGGGAGAAGAAGCTCTTCGAATCTCCAAAATAGAGGACAAGCCTATCCTGTTAAGTATTGGCTATTCTGCTTGCCATTGGTGTCATGTCATGGAACGTGAGTCCTTCGAAAATCCGGACATAGCTACACTAATGAATGAGAATTTTATCAACATCAAGGTCGACCGTGAAGAACGCCCGGACCTAGATGCCGTGTATATGGAAGCGGTTCAGATGTTGACAGGCAGCGGTGGCTGGCCTATGACTGTGTTCTTAACTCCAGAAGGCAAACCTTTCTATGGCGGGACATATTTCCCTCCTGTAGACCAGTCTGGCATGCCGGGTTTTCCGAGACTACTTGCATCTGTTAGTCAAGCTTACCAAAACAATAAATCTGAGATCGAAAGAGTTACATCACAATTAACCGAGCAGATGGGCCGTAATGGAAGCATGACACCCGGCGTAACGCCTTTAACTATAGACGTGCTTCACCAAGCCTACAACTCACTTGCTAGCAACTTCGATTATCAGAACGGTGGATTTGGCAACGCGCCCAAATTCCCACAACCTATGACACCAGAATTCTTATTGCACTATCATCATCACAATTACAATCCTAGGGCGCTTGAGATGGTTGAATTCACCCTGAATAAAATGGCTTATGGTGGTATGTACGATCAAATTGGCGGAGGGTTTCACAGATACTCCACAGATTCCTACTGGCTGGTCCCACACTTTGAAAAAATGCTATACGACAATGCCCTTATTGCTAAGTTATATGTCCACGCTTATCAAATAACAAGGAAACCCTTATATAAGAGAATTGCCGAAGAAACTATAGACTACGTGCTGCGCGAAATGACCAGTTCTATGGGTGGATTCTATTCTGCTCAAGACGCGGACAGTGAAGGAGTTGAAGGAAAGTTTTTCGTGTGGTCTAGAGCAGAGATAATGGAAGCGTTGGGAGAACATTCAGGAGACATCTTCACACGCTTTTACAATGTAACGGAGCGTGGCAATTTTGAAGGTCAAAATATACTAAATGTCTCCATGCCGGAAGAAGATTTTGCTACGAATAATTCACTAGATCTGGAGGAATTAATCACAATCCTCTGTGACGGTAAAACCACTTTATTGGAAATTCGAGAAAAAAGAATACATCCATTATTGGATGACAAAATATTGTCGTCCTGGAACGGACTAATGATCAAAACTCTTTCCGAGGCTGGATCTGCTTTTAATAGGGAAGACTACATAGAATCTGCAAGAAACTGTTCTGAATTTATACTCGCACAATTATCCAACGAAGACAGACTACTACGCACCTATCGAGATGGGACCGCTAAGCTGCTCGGATACTTGGAAGATTACGCGTTTATTGCTGACGGCCTCATTGCACTCTATGAAAGCACATTCGAAGATTGCTGGCTGGAAAATGCAATCTCAATATCTGACAATATGATAAATCTATTTTGGGACGACAGTTTAGGTGGTTTCTACGACACAGGACATGACCATGAAACATTGGTCGTCCGGCCACGAGACATCTTTGACAACGCCCAACCATGTGGTGGTTCTGTAGCTTCAGATGTGATGCTTAGATTATCTGTCATTACTGGCAATGAAGATTATTTGGAAAAGGGGATCACTCCTTTGCGAGGAATACACCAGTTAATGGCTCGGGCTCCGTCAGGGACGGCACACTGGTTATCTGTATTAGACTTCCATATTCATACACCAAAAGAAATTGCCATTATCGGAGATAAAAGCGATCAATATACTCAAGAATTAAAGGACATAGTCTTCCACACCTACCTACCCAATAAAATAATCGTTGGAAGATCAAACGCTGACACCGGAATAATGTCGCCACTATTAGATGGCAAAAACCAACAGAACAATAAACCCACAGCATTTGTTTGTGAAAATTACACTTGCCTCAATCCCACAAATGATCCACAAATGCTACGTACTCAACTATCGCAGGAGTGAAATGAGCATGCTCAACTGAGCAGTAAATTAGAGGTAGCCTGCGCCAGTATGGCGCGGTATAATATTCCGGTTACGAACATATCGGGTAGGAATGCTATACGTTTACTCACGTAGGGCCACTTGAGGTAAAACGAACTCCCGAATAACTCGATACCCACTACCAGAGAATGTTTAATAGTTACTTCATTAAATTACCTTCTCTGGGATACGACCAGGTAATTTAGTCAAAGGAAGGCAGTTTTATATGAGGAATAAAGTCACTATTGTTGGCGCTGGAAACGTAGGAGCAACTACAGCTCAGAGAATTCACCAATTAGGATATGCAGACGTAGTAATAGTTGATGTGGTTGAGGACCTACCCCAAGGAAAGGCGCTGGACATGCTGGAATCAGGTCCAGTAATTGGATCTGACGCCCTCGTAACAGGTAGCAATGGATACGAGGAGTCTGCTAACTCAGACATCGTGGTAATCACAGCCGGGATAGCCAGAGGCCCAGGCATGAGCCGTGATGATCTGCTACTCACTAATATGAAAATCACATCAGCTGTGACAGAACAAGTAGTTAAATACTCACCAAACTGTATTATCATCGCCGTTACCAATCCACTAGATGCCATGCTACAAAACATATATGAAAAAAGCGGTTTCCCCAGAAACCGTGTGTTCGGCATGGCAGGGGTACTGGATACTTCACGGTTCAGAACGTTTATCGCACAGGAATTAGATGTATCCGTGGAAGACGTGCAGGCGTATGTGCTAGGTGGACATGGTGACGACATGGTGCCTTTGGTCAGATATACCACCGTCGGCGGAATCCCCATAACTGAGCTTATGGATGACGATCAGATACAAAAATTAGTTATCAGGGCCAGACAAGGCGGAGGAGAAATAGTAGCTCTTCTAAAGCAAGGAAGCGCTTATTATGCTCCGTCAGCCTCTATTACACAGATGGTGGAATCAGTTTTACTGGACAAAAAACGAATCCTACCAGCTTGTGCCTATCTCGAAGGAGAATATGGAATTACAGGGCTATGCGTGGGAGTCCCAGTAAAGCTTGGCGCTAATGGTGTGGAACAAGTCATTGAAATAAACCTGACAGAAGAAGAGCGAGGAGCACTGCAAAATTCTGCAGATAGCGTTAAGGAATTAATCGATGTTATGGCCAAAGGTGGATCATAGAATACCTGAGTCCATATAGCTTAATGTCCAATACATAAACCTTTCAGGATTTAGGAGATTAATATATGGTAAATCGGAGTCCTCGAGAAGCCGAACTACTTGGTAAGGCTACATCATATATACCAGGGGGAACTGTTGGTAACACTAGTTTCCCAGATGACTTACAATTCTTGGCAAAGGAAGGTAAGGGCGCCCATATATGGGATGTGAGTGGCAATAAATATATTGATTGGCTGATGGGATCTGGTCCCATGATACTCGGACACGCACACCCCACAGTAACTGACGCGGTCATTGACGCAGTAAAACACGGCAGTACTTTTTTCACCACCAACGAAAATGCTGTACTTCTAGCGGAGGAATTAACTCGCGCAGTACCATGCGCAGAAAAGGTCAGATTCACCACGAG
>PBPE01000092.1 GCA_002724585.1 Dehalococcoidia bacterium
CCATAACAAAAACATCACAGAGCGAAGCAATCTTATTTGCTAGCGAATCATCATTGGATTTCTCGCCTTTAAAATATCTGGTGTTCTCACAAAGCGTAATTTCATTATCTGGAATCCCCTCAAGCCAATCAGTGCAAAAATTTACGGGTCTATCCAGCAGATCTCCTAATCGTTTTGCCACCGGTTCTAGACTGAATGACCCATCAAGAGAGTCAGGATCAGGTCGACCTAGGTGAGAGAGCAAAATGACTGTTGCGCCTTTATCCAAAGCAATCTCTATGGTTGGTATAGCTGCTCTGATACGAGCATCACTGGTAATAACCCCCTCTTTAATTGGAACATTTAAATCCAAGCGGATCATCGTCCGCAATCCCTGCAGATCTAGATCCTGCATTAGAGGGATTTGCATGTTCATGGATCAGGTCCTAATCGGCATTCATTAATGCCAACGTGGTGTCCAACATTCTGTTAGAAAATCCCCACTCGTTGTCATACCAAGAGCAAACTTTTACTAGAGTGCCTTCCTGAACCTTAGTCATGGTTGCATCGTAAGTAGAAGACGCAGGGTTATGATTAAAATCGATAGAAACCAATGGGCCATCGCTATAATCAAGCACGCCTTTTAGTTCTCCAGAAGAAGCTGCCTTTACCACGTCATTGATTTCTTCCACTGTGGTTGATTTTGAAGCGATAAAGCTTAAATCAACTAAGGAGACATTAATGGTAGGTACTCTGACTGAGAATCCGTCCAGCTTGCCTTGTAATTCAGGCAGCACCAGACCCACTGCAGAAGCAGCACCAGTTTTTGTAGGAATCATAGATTGAGTTGCTGATCTAGCACGCCTTAGATCCTTGTGAAACACATCAGTGAGCACTTGGTCGTTGGTGTAGGCATGGATTGTTGTCATTATCCCACTTTCAACACCTATTGCTTCATGAATGGGTTTAACCAAAGGTGCCAAGCAGTTTGTGGTGCAAGACGCATTAGAGATGATCTCATCATCTTTTGTCAAAATACCATGGTTAACTCCATAGACAATTGTGGCATCAACTTCTGAGCCTGCTGGTGCTGAAATAACCACTTTTTTTGCGCCTGCCTTAATATGTTTTCCAGCCAATTCCTTGGTCCTAAAAAAGCCTGTGCACTCAAGAACCACATCCACACCCAGGTCAGCCCAGGGTAATTTCTCTGGATCTCTTTCAGCAAAGACTTTGATCTCCTTGCCGTCGATTGCTAAAGCATCGCCTTTGACTTCCACATCAAATGGAAAAATGCCGTGGGCGGTGTCATATTTAGTTAAATAAGCATTGCTGTCTGCATCGCCCAAATCATTGAGAGCAATAATCTCAAGTTCACTAGTCCGGCCACTCTCAAACAGTGCCTTGAGAACATTTCTGCCTATTCTTCCGTATCCATTAATTGCAACTTTAACTGTCATTCAATACTCCTTTTGATCATCTTTTAATCATCTCAGTTAGTTTCTGGAAAACATTGTCATCCGAAAACCCGTAATATTCAAATAACTCTGGTGCTGGTGCGGATTTACCAAATGATTCCATGCCGATCACAACCCCCTTAGAACCAGTATACCCCTTCCATGCCGAGGCCATCGAAGCCTCTATAACCATCACTTTTTCAAATCCTGCAGGAATGACGCTCTCTTTGTATTGGTCAGATTGCTCTTCATAGATCTCTAAGCATGGCATTGAGACCACTCTTATACCGATTCCCTCTTGTGTGGCTTTCTCAGCAGCATTTATTGCGTATTGAATCTCTGAGCCTGTGGCAATGATTAATGCGTCAAGATCACCTTGCTCTTGATGCAAAATATAACCGCCTTTCTCTATCAAATCGATCGTTTCAGAGGATCGATGTTGCTGAGGCAGTGATTGTCTGGTAAGAATCAGAGCTGAGGGTGTTTGTCTTTTTTGTATTGCGGTCTTCCAGGCAATAGCCGTCTCTATGGTATCGCAAGGTCGCCATACATTAATTCCAGGTATTAATCGAAGGCTGGGAACATGCTCAATTGCCTGATGTGTGGGACCGTCCTCACCTAAACCTATAGAATCATGAGTTAAGACATGAATAACCCCCAATTCCATCATTGATGCCATACGGATTGCGTTTCGAGAATAATCAGTAAAGGTCAGAAACGTTCCACCATAAGGAATTAAGCCGCCATGAAGCGCCATACCATTCATGATAGCAGCCATACCAAATTCCCTTACCCCATAGAAAATATAATCGCCCTCTGCATCCGATGGTGTGATTGCTTTGGAATTTTTATGGAAGGGGCAATTCGATCCTGTTAGGTCAGCTGAACCGCCTAAGAGCTCTGGGAAATCCTCCGTCAACGCATTCAAGGCAATTAATGAGGATTTTCTTGTAGCGACCGAATCAGCTTCTTTTTGCAAGTCTTTAACTAAACCTTCTAAACCTGAAAATCTATTGCCATCAATCTGGTAGCTATATCTGTTCATCAGTTCCTTTGCCAATTCTGGATAAGCACCCTGGTATTTTTCAAACATTTGTTGCCAAGTCTTTTCAGATACTTCGCCTTTGTCTTTTGCATCCCAGGTTTGCTTGATGTCTTCAGGTATTTCAAAAGGTTGGTGCTCCCATCCAAGTTCCCTACGCACTAATTCTATCTCTTCATCACCCAACGGGGCGCCATGGGTATCTGCGGTGCCGCCTTTATTGGGTGAGCCAAATCCAATAACAGTCTTACAAGCCAGAATAGATGGCTTGCTCGTTTCTGATTGAGCAAGAGTTATTGCATTCGTGATTGCCTCTGGATCATGCCCATCAATATCATCGATAACATGCCAACCGTAAGCATCGAATCGTTTTGCAACATCTTCTGCAAACCATGCATCAACCTCACCGTCTATAGAAATCCCATTATCATCATAGAAACAGATTAATTTGCCTAAATTGAGTGTCCCTGCTAGTGAACAAGCTTCATGAGAGATCCCTTCCATGAGACACCCATCACCTGTAAAGACATAGGTGTAATGATCAATAACATCCATGTTATCTCGGTTGTATTTAGCTGCCAGAATTTTTTCTGATAGCGCCATTCCTACGGCGTTTGCAATGCCTTGACCCAATGGACCGGTAGTGGTTTCAATGCCGATATCCAAATCGTATTCAGGATGTCCAGCTGTGTGTGAATTAAATTGTCTAAAGGCCTTAAGGTCATCAATGCTTAAATCATAACCTGAGAGATGCAACAGTGAATAAAGAAGCATTGAACCATGTCCATTTGATAACACAAATCGATCTCGATTTAGCCAAGCTGGATTATTTGGGTTATGACTAAGGAAGTCATTCCAAAGGACTTCTGCCATATCTGCCATACCCATTGGCATACCAGGATGACCTGAATTAGCTCTTTGAACCGCATCTACAGAGAGCATCCTAATTGCATTGGCTAATGTTTTCTTTTCGATAACTGTGTCCTAATTCAAGACAAAATTAAAATGTGCTAAATAATTATTCGATGATCATTTTCTCGCAGACTGTAAACACTGGCAAGATATTTAACCTAAAAAAGTACTTAAATGATCAATTTATGGCTATAATCCTTCATCTAAAATTTTTGGAGAGATAAATGAGCAATACTTCATATCTAATGACATCGGAGTCTGTTGGTGAAGGACACCCAGATAAAATGGCTGATCAAATCTCTGATGCCATATTAGACGCAATTATAGAACAAGATAAGAATTGCAGAGTTGCAGTTGAAACTCTCGTGAAAACTGGCCTAGTGGTTCTGGCTGGAGAAATTACAACAAGTGCGGAAGTTGATTATGAGGCAATTGCAAGACGAACCATAGAACGAATTGGCTACAATCATGCTGATTTAGGTTTTGATCATCTCTCATGCAAGGTGATGCCTGCCATCAGTAAACAATCTCCTGACATTGCTATGGGTGTCGATCGTGAGGATAAAAAGAAACAGGGTGCTGGCGACCAAGGCTTAATGTTTGGGTATGCCACTAATGAAACTAAAGAGCTCATGCCGGCTACAATTCAAATTTCTCATGACCTGGTCAGACAACATTCAAAAGTAAGAAATGAGGGTGGTATTAGCTGGTTAAGGCCTGATGCAAAGAGCCAAGTCACTATCCAATTTGAAAATGGGCGACCTGATTTTATTGATACCGTGGTGCTATCAACTCAACACGACGATAATATTGACATGGAAGTCATTCATAAAGAGGTTCTAGACCAGATTATATCTCCAATACTTCCTCCAGAGCTTGTTACTGATCAAACCCGGTATCTAATAAATCCTACAGGTAGTTTTGTGATAGGAGGTCCTGTTGGTGATTGTGGTCTTACTGGCAGGAAAATTATAGTTGATACCTACGGAGGGATGGCTAGACATGGCGGAGGGGCCTTTTCAGGTAAAGATCCGTCTAAAGTAGACCGATCTGCGGCTTATGCAGCTAGATATGTTGCAAAGAATGTTGTTGCAGCGGGTCTCGCCGATCGATGCGAAATTCAAGTTTCATATGCCATAGGTGTGGCTGAGCCGACCTCGGTTAGATTTAAAACTTTTGGCACAGAAAAGGTTAGACAAGATGAGATTGTTAAACTGGTTGAAGATAACTTTGATCTAACTCCATACGGGATAATGAGTATGCTTGATTTACTTCAGCCAATTTACGAGAAAAGTGCTGCCTATGGGCACTTTGGAAGAGAAGACGAAGGGTTTCCTTGGGAAAAAACAGACAAAGCTGAAGATTTAAAAACACAATCTAGTTTATAATCATATACGAAAGGTGAATTGAACTTACTCAACAGGTGATAAAAATGGCAGAAACAGCACAAAAAAGCGAAATTGAATCAAAAGAAGACTTTAAGGTTGCAGACATTGGTCTAGCTGAATGGGGCGAAAAAGAAATAAAGATAGCTGAGACTGAGATGCCCGGCCTAATGAGCCTCAGAGAAGAATTTGGCTCTTCAAAACCGCTTGAAGGAGCAAGGATTGCTGGCTGTCTTCATATGACAATTCAAACTGCGGTACTTATCGAAACACTTATTGAACTGGGCGCAGATATTAGATGGTCCTCTTGTAATATTTTCTCTACACAGGATCATGCGGCTGCGGCCCTTGCTTCAAAAGGTATACCGATTTTTGCATGGAAAGATGAAAGTGAAGAGGAGTACTGGTGGTGCGTTGAAAAGACTATCCATGGACCCGATGGATGGACACCAAACCTTCTATTAGATGATGGGGGCGATTTAACTAAAGTCATGCATGAGAAATATCCTGAACTTTTCAAAGACATCAAAGGGGTTTCTGAAGAAACAACCACGGGAGTGAAGAGATTGTATGATATGGAAAAAGACTCATCGCTTCTTTGTCCTGCGATTAATGTGAATGATTCAGTGACTAAATCTAAATTTGACAATTTATACGGATGCAGAGAATCCCTTGTCGACGGCATAAAGAGAGCTACAGATGTTATGGTTGCTGGAAAGATTGCTGTTGTTGCGGGCTACGGGGATGTTGGTAAAGGCTCAGCACAAAGTTTAAGTTCACTGGGTGCTACTGTTTGGATTACAGAAATCGATCCTATTTGCGCGCTGCAAGCTGCGATGGAAGGCTACAGAGTTGTAACCATGGATGAGGCTTGTTCAAAAGCTGATATCTTTGTTACAGCCACTGGAAATTATCATGTGATTAATAAAAATCATATGGAGCAAATGAAAGATCAAGCTATCGTTTGCAATATCGGTCACTTTGACAATGAGATTGATGTCGATTCTTTGACAGACTATGAATGGATTAATATTAAGCCTCAAGTCGATCATATTGTCTTTCCCAACGGTAAGCGTTTGATTCTTTTGGCTGAAGGTAGACTTGTAAACCTTGGATGTGCCACGGGTCATCCTAGCTTTGTTATGTCAAATTCATTTACCAATCAAACACTGGCACAGATTGAACTTTTTAATAACCCTGATTCTTATGAGAATAAAGTCTATGTTCTTCCAAAAGCTCTTGATGAAAAAGTAGCGAAGCTTCATTTGGATAAGATCGGTGTAAAGTTAACGAAATTAACTAAAGATCAAGCTGAATATATAGGTGTTGATGAAGAAGGGCCCTATAAACCCGATCATTATAGATACTAATAGCTATTTTATTTTCTATTGCTGAGAGTTTTCTCTAATCATTCTGATTAGTGGCTCGAGATAGTTTAGCCTAATAATTGGATCATCAATTTCTAAACATCTCTGTTTATCTTCCAACTTTAGAGGAAGAATCTCAGCAAACCTAAAACTAACCCATGAGGCACTTTCAAATTTCTTCTCATCATCGTTGTAGAGATTAATATCGTCTAAAATAGCTTTCAATAAACTAACGAGATTAGAAAAATTTTCTGTTGGCTTGAAATCACCTTCTCTTTCAAAGATTTCCACGTTACCTATATTAAGGCCATCATCTTGCTTATTCATACCCAGTAATTTGAACTTATTCGTGCCAATAGTAGAAATTCCTAATAAGCCGTCATTACCCTGCTCCCAATCAATTATTTTGGCCATTGTTCCCATATTGTAGGTCTCAAACATTTTTGGATCATTGGATTCACGGCTTAGAACAACTCCAAATTCTGAAGAATCTTTCATGCATTTGCTCACCATATCTATGTATCGTGGCTCAAATATTCTTAGGGGCAGTCTTGAATCTGGAAATAGTATGGTCCGAAGTGGAAAAATTGGGCAATTTGATTTGTCGCTCATTATCTCTTATTCACCAATAATTCTCATAAGAACTTCTCTGATTGGTACAGAGGTTCTATTTGTCATAATAAGGATATTATCACCTATCTTTAGCTTATCGGATAGATGTCCCACTATCTGCTCGTAATTATCGATAATAATAGTGTTATTTTTGGTTGCGAATTCTTTTTCAATATCCCACTCTATATCTTCACTATTAACGATTAATGAAAGATCTGCATGATCGAAAGAATCAACTAACTCTTCTCTCAGCGTTCCTTTTTTCATCGTGTTTGATGCTAGCTCGGTAATTGTATATAAAGAACCATCACCCTGATATTTATCCTTTAGTGAATCGATTGAAGCATTTATAGAGGTTGGATGATGAGCAAAATCATCAAATATTTTTATGCCCGAATACTCTCCCAAGAATTCTAACCGTCTCTTGACGCCAGGAAATCTATCGATGCTTTTTAAAATATCCTTGTTCTCAAGGCCCACAGCAGATAAAGAAGCGATCGCACCCAATATGTTCATCATATTATGCTGTCCTATAATTTGTGGTTTGATTTGACCTATTTTTTCACTACCTCTTGTGAGATTAGCTTGATCATTTGTAATTAATTCCATCGACCAATCATGTTCATCTGATTTGCCAAAAGATACTTTTTCAGACCAAAAACCCTGGTTGAATAGCTGTTTAATATTTTTGTCATCGCCATTAGCTATGACAGTGGTATCAGATGGGATGAGTCTTAATAACTGATGAAATTGCCAGTATATCTCGCCCATATCGGCAAAGATGTCGGCGTGATCAAACTCAATGTTATTGATGACTAAAAAATTGGGATTGTAGTGAATGAACTTTGATCTTTTGTCAAAAAAAGCTGTGTCGTATTCATCTGCCTCTATCACAAAATATGGATCTGAACCTCTAGTAGCAGATGTCGAAAAACCTATGGGAACACCCCCAATAAGGTATCCTGGATCATAACCCAGATCCTGAAGTATAAAAGCGATTAAACTTGCCGTTGTGGTTTTTCCATGAGTGCCGGATACCGCAATCACCGTTCGATCTTTTAAGATATTATTACCTAACCATTCAGGTCCGGAAGTGTAGGGAATACTTCCATTCAGAATTGCCTCTACCAGTGGCATACCTCTTGTCATTACATTGCCGATAACAAACAGATCTGGGTTTAATTCTAACTGATCCAGATCATAATTTGGTATAACCTCAATGCCCAAATTACTTAACTGATCACTTATGGGAGGATAGGAATAAAGATCAGAACCGCTTACATGAAAACCTGATTCTTTGGCTATAGCTGCCAAGCTTCCCATGAATGTGCCACTAATGCCTAAAATATGGATATGCATAATCTATATTGCTGCAATTGAAGTCTGGAGTATAAAATTCACCATAAGGTAGAGCAAGGTAATAAGAACGGAGTAACTCGGATTGGAGATTAACCTAGAAAAAATATGCGCCATAATAATTATTGACCATAAAGCAACTAAAAGGGTTGCAAGAGTAAACCAAACTGGGAATTGTGACTCGATAAGCAACTCTCCTTCTCCCAGGTATTTAGAGAATTGAAGAATTAAAGGGCTATAGAAAATATTAAGAATCCCTCCGGTTCCAAAGAGTGCAATCAAGGATCGCCTAAAGAGTATCTGAGTTCCATATAATTCAACCAAGACTTTAACCCAACATATCAAAAGAAGAGCGTCAACAAGGAAAGATCTTGCAAATAATTCGACCGATCCAGAGACTTTTATTCCTGAAAAAACCTGCGTTGCAAAGAAAAATACAAATATTAAGCCAAGAAAGAAATTAGAATCAGGGAGCGTTTCTTGCCCTGATTTTTTAATCATAATATTCCAAAAGGCTGTTAATAATTTAATCATAGAGAACCAATTCTATTATAATTCGGACCAGAAGATACTAATTCATGATAGAAAA
>PBPE01000093.1 GCA_002724585.1 Dehalococcoidia bacterium
ATATTTCAGCCCACAAATCCCTCTTCACCGCCCTGTTATCGTAGACCTGTTGATCAATCAACTCCATAGCCTGAATAAAACTTCCCACTCGTGCTATTTTGGATCTCCCAGGCCTTTCACCGTATATAGTGTACGAAATCGCTTTTATCTCTTCGTGAATAACATATCCACGATAAAATATATTTGTGCCTCTCATAAATCCATGAACCATCATGATACCTCCAATAGAACATTGATAAAAATGAAACTAGTACTAGTACATATGTTCTACTAAGGCAGTTTAAAGATCAACCGTCATCTGTCAGTAGCTGCGCGTTTAATGATCTATCTGTTAGCTAACTCATTAAGAAATTGATCCAAAGGCTTAGTCTCCTGAGTCGAATCAGACATGTTTCGAACCACTACCTCTCCTCTTGCAATTTCATCATCTCCAATGATAATCGCCTGAGGTATACCCAGCGCATTAGCCTGCCTCATTTGGCCTCGCAGAGCTCTTCCACCGTTTCCTAAGATTGCACCTACTCCAGAGTTACGTATTTGAGATGCTAATCTTGCCGCATTTGCCCTAGCATCGTCTCCTACATTAATCACCAAATATTGTGGAGTAGGATCATCCGGAACGATGATATCGCTCTTCTTTAGATTAAGAGTCAGTCGTTCTATTCCAGAACCGAATCCTATACCAGGAGTTGGTCTGCCTCCAAGCTGCTCCATTAAGCCATCATATCTCCCGCCGCCACAGATTGTTGACTGTCCTCCGACATCAGATGGTTGTATTTCAAAAACAGTCCGAGTGTAATAATCTAGTCCTCTGACCAATCTATGATCGATAGAAAATGGTATTTCATTATTAGTTAAGAAATGAAGCAGTTTATCCCAATGATCCTGACAATCTACGCATAGGTGATCGGCTGATCGCGGCGCTGCTTCGCCTAATTTATGACAAGCATCCACTTTACAATCCAATAACCTCAGTGGATTTCTGTTAATCCTACCCTGGCAATCTACGCACAGATCTTTATCATACTTGGAAAAATAATCTCGCAACTTGTTGATATATGTAGGACGACATTCATTATCCCCAATATTATTAATTAAAAGGTTTATATCTACCAAACCAAGTGATTTCATCAAACGCCAGGCTATCTCTATCACTTCAGCATCAACCGAAGGATCCGGATCTCCAAGCACTTCCAGTCCGAATTGATGGTGCTGCCTAAATCGTCCTGCCTGTGGACGTTCGTACCTGAAAACAGGGCAAAAATAATACATCCTTACAGGTTGAGGCAGATTATGCATCCCGTGTTCTAAATAAGCTCTACATACAGGAGCCGTCCCTTCTGGTCGAAGGGTTATGTTATCACCACCTCTGTCTTCAAATGTATACATCTCCTTCTCAACGATATCTGTTCCCTCTCCAACTGAACGTATAAATAGACCTGAATCTTCAAATACCGGACTATCGATTCTCCCAAATCCGTATACTGAGACCAATTCAACCGCTTTAGATTGAATATACCTCCAATATTTCTGTTCTTCAGGGAGAAGATCCGTAGTACCGCGTGGAGCTTGAAACAATGTATACACCCCTTTAATGTTTAAATCTTTCCGTCTGATTCAAGTGAATCCAATTCCGATTGCGACAAACCACCTATGGACGCTAATATCTGCCTATTGTGCTCCCCAAGTTTAGGCGGATCACCCGAAGGAGAATTAACACATCCGGTCAGTTGTATCGGTGTATTTATAGTCCTAAAACTTCCGCCATAACCGTCACCACTATCCACAAACATGTTCCTTTGCTCTAGATGAGGACAACTATCTATATCGCCAGCATCTTGTACAATTCCCATTGAAAACCCACAGGTCAACAATTGCTTGTTCACCTCTTGTTTCGGAAGTTGTTTCGACCATTCTTCAATCGCAGGAACCACATTGTTGAAGTAGAACTCACCCGTGACTCCCTTTCCGAGATATCTAGGATCAGATATAAGCTCTTCGCGACCTATCATCGACCATAAAGCTTCCCATTTACCTTCTCCGCCACTACCGGCTAATACAACGAAACCATCATTAGCCTCAAGAGCTAATTGAGCCGTAAACATATTTTCTCTTGCTCTACCACTAATCTCTTTAGTAGCCTGAAAATGTGGCATACTGCTCGTCATATGGGAAACCATGCAATCATACATGGACATATCAACATGCTGACCTAATCCGGTTTTCCTACGAGATTCAAGAGCAAACATAACTCCTAATGCAGTCCATACACCTGGAACTGAGTCTCCGATGTTGTCCCCTACCATTTGCGGAGGTCCATCTGGAGAGCCAGTTATTTGCATCCAGCCCCCCATTCCTTGAACGCACGGATTATTGGCAGGCCACTCAGAGTATGGACCACGAAGACCTTCTGCATCACCATATCCAGTTATGCTTGCATATATCAAGCCTGGATTAAGTTCTTTTAGATAATCATAGCCCAGCCCTAATCGTCTAAAAGCACCTGGCCCCCAATTATCCAACAACACATCTGAAACCTTGACCATTTCTTCAAATGCCCGCTTGCAGGTAGCATCCCGCAAGTCCATAGTAACGCTTTTTTTATTCCGATTAACTCCCAAGAATCTAGCGCTTACATCCTCTCCGTCAGAATTTTTTATAAATGGATGATTATGCCTAGATCTATCACCATTTCCTGGGCGCTCTATTTTAATCACTTCTGCACCCATATCAGCCAATATCATCGCGCAAAATGGTCCGGCGATAATGTGAGTAGCATCTAATATTCTTATGCCTTCCATCGGTAACTGCTGTTTGCCATTAGTAGTCATTGAACCTCCAGATTCCTATTTCGAGGGTATTAACAACTGTAGTTGATCTACTATAAATCACATCAGTCTCACTGAAAACCCACGTCCGAAATGCAAACTGTCCCAGATCAACTCTTTAAAAGCATCATATATATTGTCTGATAGAAACAAAATCATCTTGACAGTACTGAGTAATAATCTTACACTCAATGCTCATCAATACCCTACGCGGCCCGGTGGTGTAGCGGTTAACATACGGCCCTGTCAAGGCTGAGATCGGCGGTTCGAATCCGCTCCGGGTCGCCACTTAATCACAATATCCCAAGATTGTCCCTCAAAGTACTTCCTCGATAATCATCTTGAAATATTCCCCGACGCTGCAATTCAGGGACAACCATAGAGCAAAAATCCTCATACGCACCAGGCATATGCGTGGCTGCAATCACAAACCCGTCGCAGGCGCCGTTTTCGAACCAGTCTTGCATATTATCAGCAACAGAAGAGGGTGATCCGACAAATGTGGGAAGTTCATCCAGAGTCCCACGGCCACTATACGTAATGAAGTCCTGAACAGTAGGATTATTAGTTCCGCTTAAGCCTATAACTCTATCTAAAAATCCTCTCAAACCAGATATGGATTCAAGATCCGAATCAGATAATGGTTCATCAATGGCATGCTGTGAAAAATCGTAGTTAAACACTTCTGATAAAAGTGTGAGAGAATCAACCGTCTTGGCCAATTGTTTAATCTCCTGGAATTTAGCAAGAGCACTTTCATCAGTATCGCCCACAACCACGTATATGGCCGGAGCAACTAGAACTTTCGCCGGATCTCTGCCATAAGACAATATTTTCTCTTTAATATCGTCATAAAACCTCTTGTTCGCCTCTAAGCTAGGGAAAATAACGAATATCAATTCTGCCCATTTAGCAGCAAATTCTCTTCCTCTCGGGCTTTGGCCTGCCTGAATAATTACCGGTTTTCCCTGAGGACAATGTGGCACAGTAAGAGGTCCCTTAGATTTAAACCACATCCCATCATAATCAATTGCCTTGACTTTATCTCCATCTGCAAACCGGCCGCTACCACTGTCTACAATCAAAGCATCATTTTCCCACGATTCCCACAAACCAACAGCGATTTCCATAAACTCTTCTGCTTGATCATATCGGACATCGTGGTTCGAATGTTCTAATAGTCCGAAATTCTGTGCCTCAGCATCATTCAAAGAAGTAACAACATTTAGTGCGCTCCTACCCTTAGTCATATGATCTACCGTAGCAAATAGCCTTGCCACGTGATAGGGATGATGATATGTCGTTGAATAGGTGCCACCTATACCAAGATTAGATGTTGCCAGTCCCATTGCAGTCATAACTGGTACCAGATCCAGTTTCACTGATCTAATACCATGGTTAACAGAATCTATAAAAGAATTTCCATATTGAGATGGCATAGCTAAACGATCATCTATGAATGCTAAGTGGAACTTACCTAACTCCAGAGTCCTAGCTATTGACTGGTAATATTCTGGTGACAAAAAGCTATGATCTGTTTCTGGATGTCTCCAAGACCCTGTGTAATTCGAACAGTTCGAAGCCTGTATAAACCCCGCCAGTATCATTTTCTGAGAATGCGAGTCACTCACGACTTTATCCTAAGACCAAATGATCTGAAAATACTTACTCATCGACGAGCTTACTAGCCCTGTAGAAGGATGAGAGATCCGTGTCAGAAAACCTGTCTGGAAGAAACAA
This sequence comes from Dehalococcoidia bacterium, assembly GCA_002724585.1. GTDB lineage: Bacteria > Chloroflexota > Dehalococcoidia > Lucifugimonadales > UBA3495 > UBA3495. Next base: position 4,569 of record PBPE01000093.1, read on the forward strand.
ATCTACATTGCTAATACAATCGCATTTTCCGTCCAGATACCATTCTGAAATCATCCGGCCTGTTATAGGACCTAAATGTATTCCCTTAGTAGTGTGGCCTGTAGCAATAAAAACACCGTCCCATCCAGGGACAGGCCCTATGATTGGCTTAGTGTCAGGACTTAGTGGTCTGGAACCCGCCAATTGGTCCACTAATTCCGCATCTTCCAAACCTGGAAATACATCAATAGCTCGTTGTAATAACTCGAGCCTAGCCGATTGCGAAGGTTTCCTATCAAACTCCTCACCACCAAAAAGTTCTCGTTCATCATAATCACGGCCACCCGTACTCCCAACACTCAACAAACCATCCATTCTGCTAATCATATGCCCCCTTTTCGGGGAGCTTATAAGCACTTCCAATGGATCACCATCAAACCGAAGCTGTAATCTCTCCCCCTTCATAGGGATCACAGGTATGGGAAAACTCAGGAATGAACTAAAAACTCTACTCCAGGTGCCGGCCGCAATGATTACGCTATCGGAATAAACATCTCCAGATCTAGTGCTGACACCTGTGATGCGGTTACCGTCGGATATAAGTCCAACAACTTCTCGCTGAACGAGGCTTGCACCAAGGGATTCTGCTCCCTGCCCTAACGCAAGATTCAGTCTATAACTATCTAGTTGAATGGATTCATCTTCATACACGGCGCCAATCACCGACTGGCTTAGTCGAGGCTCAATTTTCCGGACTTCGTCACCATCAATCCAATGCATGTTGATTTTTTCTTGCTGCCAAACCATCATGTCTTGAATCAGGTCAGCTTCATCATCCGATAAAGCCAATCTAAGCGAAGGTCGCCTCTGAAATAACAGGTCTATACCAGTCAATTGTTCCAAATCATCGGCTAGATGGTCGAATTCTTTATAGCTAGCAATTCCCATCTCAAAAGAGGGACCAGGAGAGAATTCAGCGCCCAGTAAACTCAAGAAGCCTGTCGCGTGGGCCGAAGCACCGCTCCCCATAGCTTCTTTTTCTAGCAACATGACTTTGACACCTCGCCTAGCCAGATAATACCCCACGGAACATCCGACTACGCCTGCGCCTACAACAATGACATCGGGATTAGATGGCAATACAAAACTCCAATCGTAAACTTTCCGAATTATCTGCAAGTGAACAATGCATGTCAATCAATTTTTATTCCTATTGCCACCGCACCAATGCAATTTGTCCAGTCATTGAAATCATGTCCCATATGATACGTTGACAGGGGCTCAGATATCAAACTACACTCCGGACTAGCCACGTTTTGAATACATCAGGCTTGCAAAGGAAGGTTATATATGAAGTTTGGAATGTTCATGATGCCCCTTCACCCACCCCACAGAGGGTTCTCCGAATCATATGAACGAGACTTAGAGCTTATAACACTAGCTGATCAACTAGGAGTTCATGAGGCATGGATAGGAGAACATATTACAGAAATGTGGGAAAATGCACCCGTACCCGAACTCATGATTGCCCAGGCCCTTTGCAAAACTGAAAACATAACTCTAGGCACAGGGGTAACCATGTTACCCCTTCACCATCCAGTTGATACTGCACACAGAATTGCAATGCTCGACCATCTCGCCAAAGGTCGGTTCAATTGGGGTATAGGCTTGAGATCCCTTGCCACGGATTTGAACTTATATGGTATCGAATACAACAGCATGAACGAGGTTCGTGACCGTAGTAAAGAAGCGCTAGACATCATCCTAGGAATGTGGGCATGCGAGGACGGCAAATTCGGTTACGAAGGGCAATACTATCAAGTCCATGCACCCGATATAGACCCTATCTTGGAGCGTAGATTATATTACAACCCCTATCAATTCCCACCCCCGCCAATTGGAGTGGCGGCCAGTAGTATGAGATCCGAAACAGCACGTATGGCTGGAGAACGCGGGTGGATACCAATGAGCACTGGTTTACTAGGACCAGACCTAGCAGACCATTGGACAATGGTAGAAGACGGCGCATCCCTCAGCGGATTAATTCCCAGCAGGAGCGATTGGAGAATATCAAAAGAGATATACGTAGGAGAATCATCAGAATCGGCGAGAGCGGAGGCTCGTATCGTTCTTGGGGAACCATTTACACAGCACCGCTGGGTAAATCAAAAAGCTCAGGGCACCCTAGCGAGATACAAATCTGATCCATCGATGCCAGATGAAGCAATAGATGTAGACTATATGCTGGACAATGTCTGGATTGTTGGTGATCCCCAAGAATGTGCAGATAAGATAAGACAACTTTACAAAGAAGTAGGCGGATTTGGCCGCCTGCTATTCATCACGCAGGATCCCGATAACCATTCGTTAATGCAAAACTCTACCAAGCTACTAATGGAAGAAGTAGCGCCACTAATTGAAGATCTTACTTAAAAGGGAGTAACTATGGCACGATTAAAAGCGGCAACCAGAAGTTCAATTCCGTCAGATCAAACTGACGCCTTCGACCAAATAGTCCAAGACCGGGGCAGCATCCCTGAACTAGGGCCTATAGGCGCTATGATTCATGTTCCAGAACTTACGCAGCGAGGAGAAGTACTCAGAGAGTACCTCAGGGGTGACTTATCTTCATTACCAGCGCAAACGAGGGAACTAGCCATGATACTTACAGCCCGCGAGATGGATTGCCAATATATTTGGCACGCTCATGCTGGATTTGCTAGAGAATCGGGTCTCTCAGATGAGTTGGTAAACAATCTCAGAGACAAAAGGGATTTGCCAACATTATCTACCGACGAAGAGGCGGTTATCAATTACGGACGTGAGTTCTTCCGTACACATAAAGTGACCCAAGAAAGCTTTGACTCAGCACTTGCATGCTTCGGCGTTAGAGGATTAGTCGAACTGACCAATTTAATGGGATATTACGCTGCTCTAGCATTTAATGTTAACGCTTTTGAAATGGAAATACCTGAAGATAGCCCAGAAATTCCGCTTCCGGTTTAGAAAAATCTTTGCACCATTTGAGGATAAAGTAAGAGAGGGACTGTTGAACAGTCCCTCTCTTACTTTAATGTTTTGCAATCCTACCGATCCAATTTATACAAACCCTAGCTGCTCAAAATTTCCACCTACTACAGACTGGGCATCTAATCCTAACCATTTTTCGACCATGGTTCCGTAGACACCTCGATAATCAAAATTAAAGTGCAAATCACCTTCCAGAAGATCTTCTGATTTCAAAGAAGGATATTCACTGTATAGACCTCCCTTAACAGGATCACCTATCGCCAATGCCATGCCACCCGAGCCATGATCCGTACCAGATCCGTTATCTTTCACACGCCTACCAAATTCTGTAAACACAAACATTAGAACATTATCAGCTGTATCATGTTCGCGTAAATCAGCGTAAAAATCAGAGATACCCTGAGATAACTCACTCCATAGTTTGGGGTGCGCTGGTCCTTGGTTAGCATGAGTATCGTATCCGCCATGTTGGGTGTAGAAGATTCTAGTCCCTAGATCAGCAGTAAGAACTTTAGCAATACCTTGCAAGTTCTTGCTTATACTCGTTTCCGCGTATTCCACAGTGGACTCGTATTTGTCAGGGGCCGTCTTAAGTATATCTGCACCTTTAAGTGCATCCAATCCGGTCTGACCCAAATAATCCATTACCGGGCCACCGCCTATCGTTGGGGCATACATACGGGAGAATACATCCAGCGCTTCACTTCTTTCCGGTTCACCCGTGATACCCGTTAAGACTCCATATGTTTCCAAGACTGCTACTGAAGCCACTGGCACTCCTGAAAGCGCTAATGCTCTGGGAAGACCTCTACCAAAGTTAACTCCCGTAAGTACGTTCTCGCTTTTGGGATCTATATCCCGGATCACACGTCCTAGCCACCCTTCATTACCAACCTTATCAGGTTCACATGTGTGCCATATATCCATAGATCTGAAATGAGACCTGTTAGGAGTAGGGTAGCCAACACCATTTATAATCGCTACTTTCCCGTCATCATAAAGGCTTTTGATTGCGGATGCTGCAGGATGAAGTCCAACATAATCGTTGATTGGCAAGACCTCTTCTTGAGGTATTCCGACATTAACACGATTGTCATAATAGAGAGGGTCACCATACGGTATAAGCGTGTTGAGATAATCGTTACCGCCGGTTAACTGAATCACTACCAATATCGGATCTTTCTTGGTACTAGTCATAATTTGTTAATCTCCTTAAAGGTATTGATACCTCGATTATTAATTATACTGTTTTTCATATATCTGAATTCGGTGCCTGCCCGTATCAACTACAAGTATTCGATCCTCGTTATCTATTCTAACGGTCGTGGGCTGGAAAAACACTCTTTCAATAGTAAAATCAGTGACAACAGCGCGCTCGGCAGACATCCCTTCTGGGTCAGACGCCATTCTTGCCTCAGCCCATTTCGAGTAACCATGACAGTCACCATTAAACTGTTCTACATACGAACCCACTTGATCGTAAACTTGTACGCGGTCATTGCCCCAGTCCGTCACATATACATAACCTTCTGAATCAACTGCCACACCACTTGGCCGCGTCAACTCTCCATGTCCTGATCCGGAACTTCCGATCTGTAATATAGGACTACCGTCTGGACTAAACTTCTGAATGCGATCATTTCGCCAGTCAGCCACATAGATATTGCCATCGTTATCTAGATTTATACCCCAAGGAGTATTTAACTGACCTTTTCCAGAACCAAATTCTCCAAATTTGCTAATAAACTCTCCATTTCGTGAGAACTTTTGGATCCGATGATTCAGACTGTCGACGACTAGCATATTGTCTTCTGAATCAAACACAATCCCGGAAGGTCTATCCCATTCTCCGTCTTTGCTTCCTACAGTCCCAAATGTTTTTTCCAGATTACCGTCACCATCAAAAACTGATATTCTATTCAGCCATTCATCAGTGACATATACATTACCTGTCGAATCAACCGCTATTGAATTTGGCCATGTAAATTGCCCTGATCCTTCCCCATAAGATCCAAAGTGCTTTATGTAATCTTCATCCATGTTGCACTTCACGACGAACTTCCATGCGGGCACATATTCGTAGTAACTACACAGGACATATAAGAGTCCATCATTTGCTACGGCAACGCTAACCGGTCCTGAAAAGCCATGAGCTGGAGGTACCGCTTGATTACCAATTGTGTACGAATATTTGAACGATGGTGAGGCCTTTGCAAGTAGTGTCATTTTCATTCAACTCCGTCTATGCAAACTGAAACTCGCGTGAAGCGACTATCAAACGTAACAATCCGGTTACAATTGATTCAAAATTTTTCATTTCTTCCGAAGTCCCACATTTGATCTCTTTGTACTTTTCTAAATAGGTCATTAATTCTGTTCTGCGATCACTGGAAACTTCTACAGGACCAGCCAACTCCAAACTATGATCGAGTAACGTATCAGCATCCATCACGGGTCCATATGCAGCCAATCTACTAACAATTCTCCGCACTCCAGGCATGTTTATATCTCCAACTCTATCCGCTGCAAAATTGACTCGTTCCACCAACGCTCCGCTATCTATCCATTCTTTCCCTGTATGCCAACCCTCAACTGTAGGAGGATTTAATAAATCTTGACCCATATACGCCGCCGCAAAGGCTATTTCATGACTATTTGGTTTTGGAGTAGTGTAATCGTCTACTAGACGCATTACACCCGCAATCAACTCTGCTGGACTTTTAACTTTCTTGTAGGAGGCGTTCTTAAAGAAATCTGAATTAAACAAGATTCTGAGCATTGATCGAACGTCGCCATTAGACCTGAAATACTCCTCTTCAAGAGCTTTTATTGCCTCAGGATCTTGTGGTTCAGTAGTTTGCCATGATGGAACCTGAGGTTCATCAGAAACGAAGAAATTGTACAAGTGGCGTGACAAGAACCGCGCAGTAGCGGGTTGCCGTACAATTATGTCAACTATATCATCTCCATTAAATCTGCCTGTCTCGCCAAGGAACGATTTTTCTCCGTGGTCATGATCATCAGTTCGATACTCAAAGTCCCAACAATAGTCACCGTACGGATACCTCGGCAACTGAGGCGCCATGGTCCATCCGGTAAAAGCTCTCGCACATTCCTTAACATCATCTTCTGAATAATTGAACTCTTGATCCATGCCGACACCCATCGAAAACAACTCTAATAGCTCACGGCCATAGTTTTCGTTCGGAGCACCATTATGATTTTCACAATTATCCAACCAATATATCATTGCAGGATCTTTCGAAATTTCTATAAGTATGGTCCTAAAATTACCCATCGCAAAACTGCGTAATAACTTCAGTTGTTTATTCATCTGAGGATTACGGTTAAGCTTAGAATGACTAGTAGCAAATACGTGATGCCAGAAAAGAGTCATTTTCTCTTCCAAGGGTCGACGAGTACTTATCATTCTGTACATCCAGTAACACTGGTAACTAGGTATACCCGTCCCCATACGATAGTAAGGAACATAACGATAGGCTAAATCATCCTCATAATCAGGTTGAAGTTCAGGGTTAAGCAATTCTTCAACGGTCGCTTCATAACCCATATCCGAATAATGTTCCAGGTCTTCCCTGCTAGCCCCAAAACCCGCTCTACGTAACAAGTGAGCTATCGATGAAATTTCAGAATAACCAGTCATAACGGCCAACTCCATTAGTATACTCTCGTAACGTTATACAAAAAGGGTAAAGATTTCGACATCTTCACTGTCAGATTATCAATTGAGTGTAGTATTAGCAAAAAACCCTGTCAATGTAAATTCTTCATTAATGGGCCATTGATACTCTCAGTGTTCCTCAGGTTACAATAGTCATCTGTTGGACAATATTTATACCTAGCTCCTGTGATCCTTCAATAGATACATTATCGGATGACAACACATCTTCCGGACTCCATCTACCGCACGCCAAGCACAAAAATGTCTCAAAATCCATATTGAGCGATGCTGTCAGAGTCTGAGGGGTCTCATCCAGTTTTTTGGCACGACCATCAACCACTTCTATACAGACCTCACCGGTGGTATCTCCAGTAACATTGATCCGCACGACAGTCCCGTCCACCGCTTTAGCTTTTCTCCCAACTACGTAAGGCATTGCCATTAAAGTCCTATCTAATACGTGAGCAGCAACCGGTCCATCTAAATGCCCCGGCTTACCTAGAGCTCTCCTAATATCCTGTTCATGCGCCCACGCGTCATAAATACGTCGGTTAAGCTGTTCGCGCCGTGTAGTAGAACCGTTGGGAGTATCCACATCCTCATCTAAATCTTCCTCTGATAGCGCCCGTAGATGCGATAACCTCTGAGTTGTTAATTCCTTGAATTCTTGAAGGACCTCAGAACCAGACCAAGACCTTCTCCAATCTACCAAGATTTCATTCCTTTGACCGCCATCATTCTTAACATGAGATACGTCTGTGGGCACATGCTCCGGTGCATCGTTGCCGAGCAACCTAGATTCGCTGCCAGACATATGGGCAATTTGATCTTGCACCGACCATCCTGGGCAATCCGTCCCGACATCCCAATCAGATTCAGGTAAATCGCCACACAGATTTACTATAGAAACCCAGACAGTCTCCATGAGATCGACTATTTTCAAATTAGCCATTCGCCTTTCTACTAAATATAACTATCACAAATTATTGTGCCCTAGTTAGTTAGATTCAATAGCCTCCATAATATTTCCGGGTGACATTGGCAATTTGCGCATTCGTACACCCGTTGCATGAGAAATAGCATTAGCTAGCGCAGGCAGAGGTGGTATTATTGGTCCCTCTCCGACACCACGCAAGCCAAACGGGTGCCTAGGATTAGGAACTTCTATTATCACTGAATCAATCATAGGAAGATCTAAGCTAGTCGGCATGCGATAATCCAAGAAGCTGGCATTAGCCACTGATCCATCATCGTTATAGACATATTCTTCATTTAGAGCCCAGCCAACTCCCTGCACTGTTGCTCCCTGGATTTGGCCCTCTACGAAACTGGGATGGACTGCTTGCCCAGCGTCGATAAATGCGGTACACCGCAATATATCCACCTTTCCAGTATCTGGGTCAACTTCCACATCGACAATATTGCCACTAAATATCGGACCAACACCTGTTGAAGGAGCTGAGGCGGAACAAGTCACCGGGCCACCGGTGCGCATTAAGCGGCTGGCCAGTTCTTTGAAAGTATATTTATCCTCAGGATTTTTAGAGCAGACGAACGTACCATCCGTAAATTCCACATCTGCATCCTGAACTTCCCAGAGTAGAGCGGCTCTGCCCTTCATCTGTTTTATGACTTCCTCAGCAGCAGCTATCCCTGCAAGGCCAGTATCGAAAGCAGTCCGGCTACCGCCTGTGTTTCCGGTATAACCTACACTATCCGTATCAGCAACTGCTGGGTTGATATCTTCTGCATCTATACCCAACACTTCAGCAACCTGCATAGCAGTTGCAGTCCGGGTACCACCGATATCAACAGAGCCAGTTATCAAATTCAGGGTTCCGTCACTATTGACGTTAATAGTTGCAGAGGAGACTTGGCCACCTTGGGCTCTAAACGCTACCGCCACACCTCTACCCTGGTTCGGTCCATCTAATGGAGCAGTATAATGCGGATGATTCTTCATAGCCTCTTCCAATTCAACACATCCGAATCTGGCGTGAGCCACACCATTGGGCATCCTGTCACCTTCGCTTACAGCGTTCTTAAGACGAAGTTCCATCGGGTCTATTTTTAGTTCATCAGCCAGTTCATCTATCGCACACTCAACTGCAAAGCCAGCTTGAGGCTGACCTGGAGCGCGATAAGCCTGGGCTTTTTGTTTATTGCATACGACGTCATATCCGTCTACAAGTATATTTTCACAATTGTAAGAGCCGAAAGTAGTTACGGCTCCCCCACCAACAGGTGCGCCAGGGAACGCTCCTGCTTCGTAAACCATGTAAACCTGACCTGCGGTAAGTTTTCCGTCTTTCTTTGCTCCTAATTTCACTCTCATGAATGTCGCAGAAGCAGGGCCACTACCTTCAAAGACTTCTTTTCGGGTCATTACAACTTTAACTGGCTTACCAGACTTTTTTGCCAATACCGCAGCCACAGGTGCCAGATAAGTTACACCCTTTGCTCCGAACCCCCCACCTATTTCCATAGGGACCACCTTGACGGAAGAATCTGGTATACCCAGAATAGCCGCAGTAGCGGTTCTCACAGAAAATGGTCCTTGGGTGCTAGTCCAGACTGTGACACGGCCGTCACTTCCCCAAACAGCTGACGCTACGTGCGGTTCTATATATCCCTGGTGTACTGTTTGCGTTTCGTATTCCTTCTCAAAAATCACATCTGCTTCTTTAAAGCCTTTATCGATGTCACCTAGTTTGTGTTGCAGATGGCCTGCTATATTACTTATCTCTCCTGTGTCATCTCCTGGACCAAACCGTTCCACCCTGAATCGTGTCGTCATCTGGTCATGCAAGAGAGGCGCACCATCTTTCAGTGCATCCCGCCAACTCAATACCGTAGGCAATACTTCATACTCCACATCTATTAATGCTGCGGCCCCTTCGGCAACGTGTTGGCTAGTGGCAGCAACAGCAGCTACGGCATGACCCTTATATAGAACTTTTTCGTTCGCGAAGATATTCTCTGCTATGAGCCTTGGATTACCCTGGAAATTTTCATAGTCTAATGGCCTCGCCGCAATGATAGGAAAATCAGCCGCAGTAGCTACCGCTAGAACTCCTGGTACTGCTTCAGCTTTACTTGTATCTATTGAGAGTATCCTGGCATGAGCATGAGGACTACGAAGTATCTTCCCATGCAACATTCCTGGCGCACTGAAATCAGCCCCATATTTAGCGGCACCAGTCACCTTATCTACTGCATCATGACGCATAGGTCGCGTTCCTATGACTCGATATTTGTTAGATCCTTCAACTGTAGTCATGTTTCCCTCCCTTTCTTCTCTCGTAACAACAAGTACCTATGGTTTCGAGATAGCTGACAGTGCTATCCATTGGGTTTATCAAAGCATAGTTTCTAATTTTATGTTTCTATGATCTCAACGGCCCTTTGCGTAGCAGACCATGGCAGCAACCATGACGAATGCCTTCCATCCCCACCAGCCACTACTACAATATATCGATCAGGATCAAGCGCCATTGGAATACCAAATTCCTCGCCTTGCTGCTCCCATTCCTCAGGCCATCCCCTAGCTCCCCAATGCCCTCTATCCTTCAATTCATACAGAGGAATCCTTACGTTATCAAACAAATATTGCTTTACACTCTCACGATCATAGCCGGATTTCGATATTTCCGCCGCGTGCTCCGGACCTATCACCAGTATTGGTGAAGCTCCCCGCAACTGATAATAGTAAGCAGATATCCCAGCGCCTTTTACAGCCATACATATAGTCTCCAGAACACCATCTCCAGTCTCTTGAGCCCCTTCAACAAAAGTATGTATACCCCTGACAGCTACAACTATTACCACACTACTATTAGGATCATAACCTAGCCCTTCATGAACTGGCTCCCAAGGACTTGCCGGTTGATTCTCAGCAAAGCACATAGTGTATTTACCTGGCCAGCCATGAGTCGACTTTTCCATAGTATGGACTGTCGCCCCGCCCATGTTTCGCATTGTCAGTCTCAAGGCCCTTCCGATTGCAGCATTAGCCTGATGCCCAGATCCAAATACAGCAGTGCCACTATTAATTCCTAGTTTATCAGCTATAGGGCCGCTGACTATGATTGCTGGAGCTGCTCCTCCGGTAGTGGTCGTTATTGCAGCGACATTAAATTGTGGCTGCATAACGGCTTTAACAGCCGCTACAACAACAGGCATATAATCTGGCTTACATCCTGCCATAACCGCATTTATAGCTATCTTCTCGGGAGTAACGCTTCCGTTCATCGGAGGCATTCTTCCTAAAACTTGATCTGCGGCTAGAGGGCACGCCTCCAACATCTCAAACACTAGATCTTCAGTAGGCGGTATTATGGGCAAGCCATCAGTCCATCCCTGATCATAGAAGTAGTTATTGACATCAACAAGTGACCCGGTCACATCTAGCCGACTTGCTCTTTTCGAGGCTACCAATTTCGCGCTCCTACCCTGAATATTATTGAATTATGAACCACGAAGCCCGAGGACAATCTTCTCCACGCTACGGCGAGCTGTTTCATGGATTTCCTGTTTAGTCTTACTGGCTATAGGATGTTCAATTACCACCACAGGGTGGTCGGCCATACCCAATGTCTTGGCTCTGATACCAGCCGCTTTTATGAATGCCTCGGTTATTACTGTAACCGCAGGCTTTCCCCTTTTCTCGGATTCTATTCCATCGTGGAGACCCCACGTTGTACAAGAACCTCAATCCGCCACCGCATGAATTATTGCATCGCAGTTTTGGGCCATATCATCCAACACGTCTGCCGGAGTTGGAATACTCTGACTGGCCTTCCGATAGGTCTGAAATTCAGTTACGCCATATTGTTCTTCAAAGATGCGAGCTATTTCCTCTAAATACAGATCGGCATTGCGTTTACGATTATCTATCAATCCTATCTTCATACCAGAAAGTCTTGGCAATCTATTAGCGAGCCCAAAAGTTTCGGCTTCATCTTCCACCCCTGGATGCAAAAATACATTGTTTTGCTCATTTGGCATACTTGTTACCTCCTAGGGTATTTTCAGGAGTGTATGCAGGATATCAACCGTAGTCAATAGCTATAATTACCATATTATGTAATATAATTGCGGCAGTGAGTAGGAAAAATTAAGCGATTACCGCTTTTTACAGTAAAAAAAGGAGAATGCTTTGCCTGATCAGAGTATCCTAGTCGTAGAAGACGAACAAAATCTGGTTGCTGCACTTAAAATCAGCCTTGAAAGAGAAGGATACCGAGTATATGTTTCTCACGATGGAGTCTCTGGTCTAGAAAAAGCTCGTTCATTACAGCCAGATTTATTGATATTAGATGTAATGCTCCCATCTTTAGATGGTTTCGAGATATGCCGAATGATAAGGAGAGAATCCAACATACCTATATTGTTCTTAACAGCCAAAGGAGAAGAAATTGACCGAGTTGTAGGCCTAGAATTAGGAGCTGATGACTACGTTACGAAACCATTCAGCATACGCGAACTAGTGGCACGCGTCCGAGGAATCCTAAGAAGGGGCCTAAGCACCCAGACCCAAAGTCCAAATAGCCCCCGACAGTTATCAGTAGGTCGAATAGAAATGGATTTAGATAGTCACTCTGCGGTCCTCGATGAGAAGCCTTTATATCTCAAGCCCAAAGAATTCGACTTGCTGGCGTTCATGGTCGCTAACCAGGGGATAGCATTCTCTAGAGACCAATTGCTTGAGCATGTGTGGGGTTACGATTACATGGGCGAAAGCCGAACCGTTGATGTTCACGTTAGATGGCTCAGAGAGAAAATCCAGTCTGACAGCGGGCTACCTCCAAGAATAATAACCATAAGAGGTATTGGGTACCGGCTCGACTAACACTTAAGAAATCTTCCAAACTATCAGATAGCTCCTAACTGATAAATATGTAATATGTAAAGATAATGACTTCATTCCAAGTAGCATTAATTTTAATCACAACTATAGTATTCATAGCACCTACTCTGGTATGTGTGTATGTTTATAGGCGTTATGCCAGAGTCAATAAGTTACTAGTAGATGGCCTACGCACGCTAACAGGCGATCTAATATACCAGCCCCTAAATAAACAAATCACTGCATCATCTGACTCCCAATCACTCTCGCTATACGACGATATCCCTAAGAACATTAGACAAACATTTACCACGATCGCTAAGGGCCAGCTGATGATTGCAGAGTTACTTAACACATTGTCAGATGGGGTTATAGTATTGGACTCTCAGAAAGAATTATTGCTAGTAAATAAGGCAGCTAGAGATAATTTAGCTATAGACCCCTCAGAAGATTTATCTGGGATGACTTTAGTAGAACTTACACGCGATTCAATAATAAATTCTATTGCTGAGAAATGTATAACCACCTCTTCAATGCAAGTTGGAAATACTGAGATCGCATTATTACGCAAACATCTAATTGTATCTGCTACTCCGCTAGATCACTCAGAAAATACAAACATCATATTAACGCTCAATGATTACACCCAAACCCAGTTATTAGACAACAGCCAAAGAGAATTCGTAAGCAACGTATCCCACGAACTTAGAAATCCGCTGGCATCTATAAAAGCAATGGTCGAAACATTGGAGTCAGGGACTGTACACGATGCTTCTATAGCATTGGATTTCCTAGGCAGGATCTCATCGGATATTGAGAGAATGACTAATCTAGTAAATGATTTATTAGAACTTTCTAGGCTAGAAAGTGGAACACTTCGCCTCGAGCGACAGGTAGTAGATTTGCCGTTATTAATTAAAGAAATAACATCGGACACAAATATAAAATATCCTGATCATTCACTCAACATATCTATAAATTGCCCAGATGCTCCATTAGAAATTTATGCAGACGAAGAACGTATCAGGCAAATATTCATAAATCTGATTGAAAACGCGATTAGATTTACTAATGAAAATGGCTCGATATCTATAGGTTGTCACAAAGAGGAAAACACGGCAAAGCTTTACGTACAAGACAACGGAATAGGCATTCCAGTTGAACATCAAACCCATATCTTTGAGCGTTTCTACAAAGTTGAGAGATCCAGAAGGTATGTTGGTACTGGATTAGGCCTAGCGATTGTCAAAGAAATCATCGAAGCGCACAGTGGCAATATCAGAGTAGAAAGTGTTGAGGAAGAAGGCACAACTTTTTATTTTACTTTGCCCTTACATCAAGTCTAGTCATGCCACGCCAGACTATTGATTCCTCACATAGGAATTACCCAATCAAATTATATATATCTGCGAATCCAATCAGAGGCATGATTACTAAAGTCCGTACACGGCGAATGATTCAATTCCGGGTAAATACATAAACTCTTAATACTTGGAATTTCTTTGAATACTGGTTCTATAGTTTCCCTAGGACATGTTTGATCTCTCATGCCAATATTTACCAACGTGGGGCAGTGTATGCCAGATACCAAGTTCAACTGATCAAAGTAAGACAATGTATCCAAAACTAATGGACGGGCTTCCGGGTTCTGTGATAAATACTCTCTAAGCTCGGAGTAGGGAGAGGATTCCAGGTCAACCGCCACTGGAAAGTTGCATAGAAAAGGTTCTTCTGCTACTGCCACATTCAACCGATTATCTAAAGCAGCTGTAGCCAGTGTAAACCCTCCTCCCTGACTCCTACTCCACATGCCCAACCGATCAGGTATGACTTCATCCCTAGATTGCAAAAAGTCTAACCCGCGTATGCAATCCAGATAAGCACCCCTATAATAATAGTGGTGCTTATCTTCAATATGATACGTGAGCTTAGTACCAGTATCTAAAGACCACTCTGAAACGCTCTCACCTTGGCCCCTCGGAAAAAGTGTAAACACGCAATAACCAGCGACAACCAATTGAGTTGGGATGCTCTTGTTACCTTGATACCCGGGCACAGCTAAGATACCAGGACCTCTACGCTCTTCTGAAATATCAGTTGGGACCGAATACCAACCTCGCAACCGCACATTCTCGTAGCTGGATATAACTACATCATAAGTAGCGAATTCCCGATCGCTCAAATTCTCATTAAGCTTCACTGCAGCATTAATTGGGACATCGCCTAGTCGATCAATTGTTTCGGACCAAAAACTATGAATATCAGAAGGTTTCATATCAATCACCCAAAAGATTATTGCGTTACCGTAGCACATCGCCTGAGATACCTTCCACATAAATAGCACCCAACCTACAATGGTATACTTTGCTCTGTTTACAGACTATTAAAAGTTTAGCAAAGGCAATCACTGTCCGAGAAACGAGGATATACATGACTATATTAGAATCATCCAATAACCCTTTCAAAGGAGTTATCCCTAAACCTAGCGCACTACCCAAAGACCCCCTTGTATTTCGTGAGGCACTTCTGTCTTCGTTACAAGAATGGACAAGTGAAGGTATGTTAGCAGTCTGGCTAGAAATACCCATATCAAAAGCTAACCTTATACCAATCGCGACCGAGGCAGGCTTTGTTTTCCACCACAGCAACACAGATTATTTAATGATGACTTACCAACTAGTTGCAGATGCATTTATCCCGCCTTTCGCGACTCATTACATTGGAGCTGGAGGCGTAGTACTAAATCAAAAATCTGAGCTGTTAGTAGTATGCGAACGTTATCGCCGGCCTGGACAAGCTCCATTTTACAAACTACCCGGAGGAGCGTTGATGCCATCTGAGAACCTTTCAGAAGCATCTGTCCGAGAGGTACTAGAAGAGACCGGCGTAGAGACAGAATTTGACGCATTGGTTTGTTTTAGACACATGCATTCCTACAGGTACGGCAAATCTGATATATATTTCGTATGCCGCTTAACCCCATTAAGCGATCGCATCACTATGCAAACCGAAGAAATCGAGGATTGTAGATGGATGCCAGTATCTGAATTCCTAGAGTCTCCGGATACTAGTATTTTCAACAAAAGCATAGTAGAAGCGGCTTTAAACAGTAAAGGCCTTAAATCTAGCTCGATAGAAGGGTTAGACGGTGAGGACCGTGAATTCTTCATGCCTGCAGATTAATACATAGACTTTATTGCCATTAGCAATAGGTGCTATCCAGACGTCATTTCAACCGTAGAATGCTGCAGACAGTGCAGCCAAACTCTACTATTCGGACACAACTATTTTCCGAGGCCTACCTCGCCTACTGACCAAAGGCATAAACTCGGGAACAGTATCCTTACTATCACTTTTATGGTATCCGCATTGCAGACATAATATAAAACGCCCGTACTTGTCTGAGTCTTCCCTAAGATCACCCACACACCTGGGACATGCCTTCAATAGGAACATTTTATTCTGACCTCGCTGAATTACCTTCTTTAATCATCCGAATCTGCCGGTTATGTACGCTTCAGTACGCTCATCAGTAGGATTAGTAAATATTTGACGGGTGTCGTCATATTCAACTAGTTCCCCTATCCTTCGCTCATCCTGTGTTATAAAAGCCGTGTAATCTGATACTCGAGCAGCCTGTTGCATGTTGTGCGTGACTATCACTATCGAATATTGTTTAGATAAATCACGCATTAATTCTTCAATTGCCAGAGTAGCAATAGGATCCAATGCTGAACATGGCTCGTCCATAAGAATAACTGTAGGCTCCACAGCTAAAGTTCTTGCTATGCATAGACGTTGCTGTTGGCCTCCTGACAGTTCTAACCCACTAGTGCGCAACCTGTCCTTAACCTCATCCCACAAAGCAGCTCCAATCAACGACTTTTCCACAAGCTCATCCATATTTCCACTAAAACCATTGATTCGTGGACCGAAAGCGATATTGTCGTAAATCGACTTAGGAAACGGGTTAGGCCGTTGAAAAACCATCCCAATCCTATATCTAATCTCTGTCGGGTCGACATTTTCAGCGTAAATATTATGTCCTTCGAACAATATTTCACCGGACGTTCGAGCTATTGGAATCAAGTCATTCATTCTATTAAAAGATCGTAGAAGAGTAGTTTTGCCACACCCCGATGGGCCAATCAAGGCCGTTATTTTTTCCCGCTCGATTCCCAGACTTATGCCAGAAACCGCAGGAGTATCTCCATAGAAAACACTCACATTCTTAGTTTCTATAATTAAATTTTTTTCTGTAGTGACCATATAATCACCATTGAGTCCCTTTCTGGAATTTGTGCCTAAGGAATACTGCGAAAGCATTCATAGTCAGTAATACTACCAACAGAACAATAATCCCAGCAGCAGCAGCAACATGGAATCCCTCTTGTGGTCTTGATACCCAGTTGAAAATTTGAATCGGCAGAACAGTGAAACGACTCATGGGTCCATCCGGAGCAAATGGGACGAAGGTTAAGGCTCCCATGACAATTAAGGGAGCCGTCTCTCCTACAGCCCTGCTTACGGCTAATATAGCTCCCGTAAGTATCCCGGGAAAAGCGTATGGCAATACCAATCGCCGTACAACCTGCCATTTAGTAGCACCCAGAGCAAATCCTCCCTCCTTCAAAGACGGTGGAACGGCCCTAATAGCCTCTTGAGAAGCTATTATCACAATTGGTAAGACTAACAGGGCAAGGGTCAACCCCCCTGCTATAACACTTTTTCCCAACTCCATGATTCGCACAAATATTTCGAGACCAAGTATCCCGTAGACTATCGAAGGAACGCCAGCTAAATTTGCTATATTTAGCTGTATGAAGCTAGCGAATGTACCCTTCTGCGCATATTCTTCTAGATAGATTGCTGCACCTACGCCCAAACTAAAAGCGACCAGACCCGCTATAGAGACCACATATATACTCCCCAAGATAGCGGCATGAATACCAGCTCGTTCAGGAAATCTTGAAGGGAAATTCGTGATAAAGTCCCAAGAAAGTCGACTCAATCCCTCAGACAATACGTTGTACAACAACGCTGCCAGCATCACCAGACCTAATGCTACGGCAGTAAGACATAGAGCGTAAAAGACATATCCGCGGATTTTCCTTTTCCTCATATGAGCATGGAATGCAACTTCAGTTATGAGAGCCATTATTCATATACCTCTCTAAATCGCTTCACAAAGTACTGGCTCAATAAATTCATAATTAAAGTCATCACAAATAGACTTAGCCCAACGGTAAATATGGTCTTAAACTCAATTGTCCCAGTCGGAGTATCGCCCATACTGACTTGGACTATATATGCTGTCATAGTTTCGATTGGCACAAAAGGATTAAAGGTAAAGTTGGGGTTCTGACCTGCAGCTATGGCAACGATCATAGTCTCACCGATCGCCCTAGACATAGACAGTATGAAAGCCGCTACGATACCCGACAATGCGGCAGGCACTACTATTTTTGTGGCAACTTCAAGTTGAGTAGCTCCCAAAGCATAGGCACCCTCCCGTAAAGACCTAGGAACAGCTTGCATCGCATCCTCACTCAAACTGGACACCATTGGGAGGATCATTATTCCCATCACTATAGCGGCACTTAGACCATTGAAAACCATTATGTTATCTGATATCGACCGCAAGATAGGTGTAACAAATAGCAACGCGAAATATCCGTAGACTACAGTCGGTATTCCAGCGAGTACTTCCAGAATCGGTTTTAGTGTTGCCCTGACTCGCCTCGGTGCATACTCAGACAGGTATATAGCGCTTAACAAACCTAAGGGCAAGGCTACCAGCATCGCACCGATAGAGGTTAATAAGGTTCCAGTTACGAGAGGCCATATTCCAAAATGCTTAGAGGAAAATAAAGGAGTCCATTTAGTACTTCCAAGAAATTCGAATATAGATACCTCTTGGAAGAATTGAATAGCCTCAAATAGGAGAACAGCTATTATTCCAGCTGTGGTAAAAATTGAGAGGATCGCACACAAGAAGAGACCATACTTTATGAAAGCCTCTGTCAGGTTTCTCTTCCATCTGAGCCCGAACATCCTCTGAAAACGTCCTAACACTTGTTTATCCTGATCCATATACGACACACCATCCGACCCACTTCCGAATTTTATCCGGCCCCCATCTATCTGAGACAAATTAACACCTATTTTTTGTATAGAGATTTACTAAGTAACCGGGGCGAGGATACATTGGGGAATCACGGCTACCACCTCATTAAATTAAGTTACTGGATACTACCAGCCAACACTTCTAATACCGGTCCTTTCTGGGCATTATCACCGCCAAAGACTGTCCCTGTTATTCCGTTTAGAAATTTGGTCATACCAAAGTCATACACTTCCTGGGGAAATGGTATGTATCCAGACTCCGCTACCAGCGTTTGACCTTCAGAACCAAGAAAATACTTTACGAATTCAGACACGTGCGAGGTATCCGATGCGTCTTGCCTAACGTAGATGAATAACGGGCGAGATAGCGGGGCATAAGTACCATCGTTAATGACTTCATCATTAGGAATGACGCACCCATTTCCACCGTCAATAGCCACTGCCTTTAGTTTGTCTATGTTTTCTGAGTAGTATGCGTATCCAAAATATCCCAGACTATATTTGCTGCCGGATATACCTTGAATCAATACATTGTCATTCTCTGATGCGGTAAAATCACCGCGAGACGCTTGGGATTCACCGTTTACTGTCTCGGTGAAGTAGTCGAAGGTACCAGAATCCACACCAGGTGCATAAAGGTCCATCTTTTTATTGGGCCACTCAGGACGTATCTGATCCCAAGTAGTTACAACATCCTCAGATTCTGGACTCCAGATCTTGTTCAATTCATCTATTGTCATACATTCAATAAAGTCATTTGACTTGTTAACCATTACTGTCAGTCCGTCGATAGCAACCGGAAGTTCAATGTACTTAACCCCTTTGAGGGAACATATGTCTACTTCCTTTTGCTTGATTGGCCTGGAAGCGTCTGACATATCGGTCTCACTATTACAGAACTTCTTGAAGCCTCCGCCCGTACCTGAGATACCTACGGTCACCCGCACATTACCACCTGTCAGTATTCCAAATTCTTCAGCCACTGCCTCCACAATCGGGAATACAGTACTTGATCCGTCGATCGCAATATCCCCCCTCAGTCCAGACATATTATTAGATTGAATACCTAAGGGATCCGATATCGTTTCCAATTGATCAGGTGAATTGCCGCATGCAACCAAAAACATCGACCCTACCACTAAGACTATCAATGACAAATAATTCCTAGCTTTCCAAATGAGGAAACTTGGCCCAGTTGACACGATTTATATCCCCTTAAAAAGATTTATTTGACAATACGAGACTAAAGGCGCAGATTGAAAAGCGCATTATCAGACAGTTAATTCACTGTTAACACAATGTTAATTAAAGGCTAAATACAGTACAGCTCCACCACAGATACCTTTGAATCCATTCTCCGGGCGTCTATAACAAGCTAATAATTTCTTGAATAATCATTTTCTTTAATAATTGACGCTGTCGGTTCTACCCCATATACTCCGGGCATCCGGACAACGTGATAGATTCCTACAATCATGAAATCTCCGTTTTTTCAAACGAGAAAATAAGAGGACGATTAATATGCCGTTAGACACACAAATTGAATCAGTAATGGAACAAGTCGCTGCATTAGGATTTCCACCATCCCACACTGTAAGTGCTCAAGAGGCTAGATCTAACGCCAAGGCCCGCCCACGAGGAAAAGGTCCCGATGTACATAAAGTAGAAGACATAAAAATACCGTCTGATGCTGGACCTATACCGGCACGAATATACACACCTTCAGATAAAACATCACTTCCTATATTAGTATGGTTTCATGGCGGAGGCTGGGTTGTAGGTGACTTAGAAAGCGCAGACGCCACTTCCAGATACCTCTGTAGTGAATCCGGTTCAGTAGTAGTATCAATTGATTATCGACTTGCACCTGAAACAAAATTTCCTGGTGCTTCTGACGATTGTTACGCCGCAACTCAATGGGTGTCAGAAAATGCATCTTCTTTAAATGGAGATCCCGAAAAGATCGCTGTTGGAGGAGACAGTGCCGGTGGAAACCTGGCCGCAGTGGTAAGCCTAATGGCGAGGGATAAACAGGGTCCTAAAATAGGATTCCAACTACTGGTATATCCCGTAACTGAAATGAACTTTAATACCAAGTCCTATATAGATAATGCTGAAGGGTACCAATTGAGCCGAGATGGGATGATCTGGTATTGGGACCACTATCTTGAGGATAAAGAAGATGGTAATAACCCGTACGCAGCTCCCATGAAAGCGGAGAGCTTACAAGACCTACCTCCAGCTCTCATCATAACTGCTGAATACGACCCATTACGAGATGAGGGAAAGGCTTATGCCGAACGATTAAAGGCTGAAGGCGTGACTACTCAATACACAATGTATAGCGGTATGATTCACGGATTCTTTGGAATGGCATCGGTAGTAGACAAAGGACGAGCAGCCGTGAAAGAAGCAGCCGACGCTATTAGAAAGGCTCTAGGTGCCTGACAAAGCTAGATTAGGCCTCTGAATCTGGAGAATCCGTCGACTCTGACGCCATACGATCGGCAAACTCCCGTTGCCTTTGTTCGATCCAATCCTGCATCCATCTGCGAAATTCGTCCAAGGCTGGCGGGGCCACATAGAAAACTTCTATATCAGATGGAAATTGTATTTGATGGCGCTCTGATGCCAGAATTAAGCCTACGCTTCCGTCACCAAGAGTTCCATCGATAGTTTCTGAAATTCTGTCCCATCTAGACTTACTGGCTTCTGTGTACCATTCCTGAAGACGGGTAGCGACTTTTTGGCTAACCATAGGAGAAGCCAGAAATCTTTGCAAGTCTATAAGTTCAGACAATGATTCCAATTCCTCTATAGTTTCTAACATAGCTCCTTTGGACATCGCCGAACGAACCAGTTCATAGGTACTTTGATCTGCAGTTTGCAACTGCTCAAGTCCTTGATCTCCTCCCTCCGCCAAGTTTTCGCAGTAAACTACAGATATCTCTCCAAGCTGAGTTTGCATGACTTCCAGTTGCGTAGTCACCTGGGTCCAATACGTCGATATAATATTTGCACCAGCATCATCAATGGATGGATGAGACTGAATCAGTGGCACCAGCAATAGTTTCCGTTTGTCCTTGTATTGATCGACAGGAGGACGCTCCACACGACCTAGTTCCTGAGACATCCACATCTCCTACAGCAAGGCAAACAAACCTTGCACAAATTAAACTTCTTTCCAACAAAAAGCTTACATCTAAACAATTTACTCATCAACCCAGTCTCGACTCCTGCCTACAGCTCTAGCCCAGGATTCTCTCATTGATCTTCGAACAACATCAGTCCCCTTGGGATAGAACGTATCCAATTGGTTGTCAGCATTGCCTATAGATTCAACATCTTCCCAGAGACCTACTCCAAGTCCAGCTAAAAAAGCAGCTCCAAGAGCAGTAGTTTCTACCATTCCAGGCCTTATTATCGGAATACCACATAGATCTGATTGTATCTGCATGAGGAGGTTATTGATCGAAGCCCCTCCATCTACATTCATCTCTTTTACCGCAATACCAGAATCCTTCTCCATATACTCAATAACATCTACGCATTGCTGAGCAATACCTTCAAGAGCAGCTCGAGCCACATGGGCTTTTGATGTACCTCTATTGATACCTATAACCAGACCCCGCGCATATGGATCCCACACAGGAGCTCCTAATCCAGTAAAGGCAGGTACAAACATCAGGCCACCAGAATCATTTACTTCTGATGCCAACTTCTCGATATCATCCGATGAATTTATAATTTGCAGGCCATCTCTAAGCCACTGTACTGTTGACCCACCATTGAAAACACTACCTTCCAGAACATACCCAGGCTTTTCAGTTGTACCTGCGGCTAAGGACGTTAGTAATCCGCCATCTGACACAACAGGTTTATCACCGGTGCACATCAATATGAAACAACCAGTACCATAAGTTGTTTTTACATCTCCCGGATAAATACATTTTTGCCCAAATAACGCTGCCTGTTGGTCCCCAGCCACTCCACATATTGGTATCTCAGTACCAAACCATTTTTTATCAGTTACGCCAATTAATCCGCTTGATGGTTTGATTTGGGGGAGTACCTGCTTGGGAATACTAAATAAACCTAGTAGATCATCATCCCAATCAGATGTATGGATATTAGCCAGCATAGTCCTACTGGCATTCGTATAATCTGTGGCATGGACTCGCCCACCAGTCAAGTTCCAAATCAACCATGAATCTACTGTACCTACGAGTAGATCTCCTGATTCAGCAACCTGATTGGATCCTTCGACATTATGTAAAATCCACCATATCTTTGAAGCTGAAAAATATGGGTCGATTACCAATCCGGTCTTAGAAGAAATAAGGTCAGACAGTCCTTTTTCTTTAAGGCTAGTACAGAAATCCGCAGTACGGCGATCCTGCCAAACAATGGCGTTACGTAATGGTTCCCCAGTCAACCTATTCCAAGCAATAATCGTCTCACGTTGATTAGCAATCCCGAACGCAGCAATATCGTGAGACGACACACCTGAATCCTTCAAACACTCTCGGCACATTTGCAATTGAGTTTCCCAAATTTCATCAGGAGATTCTTCAACCCACCCCGGGCTTGGATACAGCTGGCTAATTGGAGTCTGAGCTATATGTTTTATTTGACCTGAATAGTCGAAAATAATGGCTCTTGAGCTCGTAGTGCCTTGGTCTATTGCCAAAATGTATTTTTTTTCAGAAATATCCATTGAAGGTTCAATCAAACACTTTAATATCAATCTGGGGACCCTTTGTTACGGGGTCCCCAGCTAAAACTCTGTCAATTACGGGAGCTTAACATATTAATAGTACACGGCGTTCCCAGCTCCGCCCGTAGCAGCTATCACTTCACCCGTAACCGCCCATGCTTTATCAGAAGCAAGGAATGCGGTCAAAGTTGCGATCTCAGAGGCATCTACCATACGACATATAGAATTACCCCTTGGAGACCCAAATTCATAATCCTGCTTTTCTACTTCCTCCGCAGATATTCCTAACTCCGTGGCCCTTGCCGCTACAAGCCCTGCAGTACGTTCGGTCCTTGTAGTTCCTGGATGCACACAGTTGACCGTAATCCCAAATCTGCCCAATTGCGTTGAAAGGGTCTTCGTCAAATGAACCAATGATCCATTACGGGCTCCTCCACTAAGGTTGCCTGCCGTTCTAGCATTCGTACCACTTATGTTAATTATTCTTCCCCAACCCTGTGCCTTTAGATGAGGAATCGCAGCTCTTGCACATCGCAAAGCGCCAACGTATTTAACGTCAAAATCATTAAGAAGGTCTTCATCTACAACAGTCTCAATTGCACCAATAGCAGTCGGAGAACCACCGGGTAGAGACGCACTGTTTACTAGTATATGTAGTCCACCAAGTTCCTTAACAGCAGCATCAATAACTTTCTCGACTTGTGATCTATCTGTGACGTCTACCACCATAGGCACCACTTTACGCCCAGTCTCTTTTTGTATTTCCTCAGCAGTAGATTGCAGTTGGTCGAGAGATCTGGAAGCAATGACAATATCCATGCCTTCGATACTTAGCTCACGAGCGATCGCTTTACCAATCCCCCGTCCGCCTCCCGCAACGAAGCCATATTTCCCATTTAATCCGAAATCCATATTGACTAATCCCTCCATTCTAATAGATAGGCTAGTGTATAGCTCGACGCATTGTAACCGACCCTATATATGCCAGCAACCTGATCAGTATTGACAAGCCTCAGCACATTGCTAAACTCTGAAATTAAGGAAGACCCCCATATATCGTCAGTATTGGAGAGATCATGACTTCAATCGCCTCAGAACCAATAATGGTAACGCTACTAGACCCGACTAGTCCCCCTCGAAAGCTAAGCAATCCACTTGCTATTGGACTAGACGAGATAAAAGGTAAAAACCTGGGTTTCTTGTGGAACAACAAACCGAACGGTGACAAATTATTTCGCAAGCTGGAATCCTTAATTAAAGAACGTTATGACATAAACCAAGTCATATACAAGCATAAATCGACAGCATCAATACCAGCCGACTCCGAAATTATTGAGGAGTTAGCCAAGCAATGCGATATGGTAATAGTTGGACTCGCTGATTGAGGATCATGCACGTCATGGAGTATCCATGATTCGGTAGAGTTGGAAAAACTCGGAGTAACTAGTGTCACCATATCCACCAAGTTATTTGAAAAACTTGGGCAAGTGGAAAAACGTTCTCTCGGCATGAATGAGCTACCAGTTGCTATTTGCCAACACCCTATTGGAGGTATTGGCGATACCCAGATTAATAGCCGAGCCGAGGAGCTTATAGAGCAAGTGCTAGCAGGATTCATCAGATAGCATATTAGAAACACTCAATATTTATTGTTAAGGATAGGTTTTGTTAACATTACAATCAGATTCCTTCCAAATCCCAGACGAATATGATGCGATCCAAAATCTCTATCTTGAACGAGGTTGGACTGATGGCTTGCCCATCACACCTCCTACACCAGAACGAGTACAATCAATGTTGTCATATTCAAGCATGCCCGCAGACCAAATCATTTGTGAGATCCCTCCGAATTGGGGATCTGCAACCGTAGAGAAACTAGCTATTAACGCGGTGATGGCAGGATGTCTACCGGAGTACTTCCCAATTATTACAGCAGCGTTCAATGCCATGTCAGACCCAGCATTTAATCTTTATGCTATACAAGCTACTACCCACCCTTGTGCCCCGCTCCTAATTATCAACGGTCCCATTCGAGAAAGGCTTGGATTAAACAGCCACTCCGGAGCATATGGACCCTGTTGGCGAGCTAACGCCACAATAGGACGCGCTGTCAGATTAAGCCTACTCAACATAGGTGGTGCAACCCCCGGTGTCGGGGATATGTCTACACAAGGGTCGCCATCCAAATACTCCTATTGTATAGCCGAAAATGAAGAACAGAATCCTTGGAACTCTCTGAGTCTTGACAGGGGCTACAGTCCTGAACAGAGCACTGTAACTGTCATAGCAGCGGAACCACCTCATAACATCAATGATCATGCTGGAGACAGCGCCGAAAAAATACTCACAATAATATCCGGTGCTATCGCGGTCACCGGTGCTAATAACGCCTACACCGGAGGCGAAACAATGCTAGCTCTTGGGCCTGAGCATGCTTTAACAATATCCCAGGACGGATTCACCAAAGATGATATCGCAGTCTGGCTACGTGATAACGCTATGATACCCCTGCAGCGGTACACAAAGGACACCTTGATAGAGAGATTTGGAGAAGTGCCAACTTCTGACATACCAATGGTCAGAAACGTTGAAGATTTAACTATCATTGTCGTTGGAGGACCAGGGAAACATTCTTCGTGGTTACCAACTTTCGGTGGCACTACACACTCAATAACCCGAGAAATCAAAACACCATAAATTTAGATTCTCTGAGGAGGAATACTGACGTGAAAGCAACGTGCGTTACCCACATCGGAATATGTGTTAGAGATATGGAAAAATCCTTAGCATTCTATAGAGATATCTTAGGCATGCAAGTAATCGGCGAGAAAATAACTGAACCCACTGAAGGTGGTAGCCAAGAAGCTCGTCTGAATAACTACAAATTAGAGAGAAACTCTAGGCACTTCATAAGTCTTAGTTATGGGGACGGCTTGACTCCGACGCTAACTCTAACTAGTCACCCAGGCGAGACACACTCTGGCGAACCAATAATGTTAGACCAAATTGGAATAAGTCATCTATCGTTTGGCGTAGAGAATGTCAAAACACTAGTAGATGAACTATTAAGCAAAGGAGTAGAACTCGCAGCTCCTATTGAAACGTTTACTGACCCAAATGGGGACATCAGAAGCGTATACTTCAAAGATCCA
>PBPE01000094.1 GCA_002724585.1 Dehalococcoidia bacterium
CCTTCATTAAAATATGACCGTGGTCGATATCTAGTAAAATCATAAAATGTCCCAGGTGCAGCCAATCGACCTATCTCTTCAGATTTAAGGTGTCTTTCAATTCTACTCAGAGCCAATGTTCCTATATTGCCAACATCAATCCATGGCCTCAGGACAACGATGGCATGAGGTCTGTCAATATCCGGTAGATTATCATTGATATCAAACGCGCCAATTTTCATGTTACATCTCTCCCAGCGATGCTCAAATCAGGCAATAAAGCAGATTTTATTGAAATCAATTGGAAACACTGCTTCAGCACTCGCCCATGTCCTGCATATCCTCGCTTTTCCATACCACATTACCATCTCTTATGGTCAAAAGGGTATCGAATCTCACGTTCCCATCAACATTATGACCCGCCATATCATGCCAAACGAAACGACCTTCTCTTAGGTTAAAAACTGCAGCGTCGCCAGCCATGCCAATTTTTAAAGATCCAATCTCTTTATCCATACCAATCACGGATGCAGGTTTATTGGTGCTGGCTGAGACTACATCTTCCATAGACAACCCCATGGCATGAAATTTACTTAGCAAGTCGTTCATCAGATAGACCGTTCTACCAGAAGGTGGTATGTGAATATCAGTGCTAATGGTATCAGGTGGCATTCCTTGGCTTAGTGCATGCTTAACAACTTCGACGTCGCAGTGTATTCCCGCATGGCCCACATCCATTATTACGCCTCGATCCACTGCTTCTCTTACTTCGGATCGTATTTTATTGTTGTTATCCAATATTGACTCATGATCTCCATTAAAGGCATGAGTTGATATATCGCCAGGGCCCAAGAACTCAAGAACATTAGGCAGGGGTATAGGTGTCCCGCTAACATGTACCATTAGCTTTTGGCCCGATTTATCTGCCGCTTCTCTAGCAGCAATCATAGCCTTTTCAGCATTCCATCGAGCGACAGCATCATAATGCATCCTAACCTTAACTCCAAATATACTCTTAGGATTAGCCTTAATAGTATCTACGGTCTGGTCGACATCTATTATTCTTAAATCATGGAGACCGCCTCCTAGAACCCTGTTTGAAGCCAAACCCACTGCTCCGATATGCAAAAAAGCTAAAAGCCTGGTCTTATGTGCAGGGAAAACGTAATCCCTCATTGCCCCATAATTCAAAAACCCCGAGCTACCAGCATCCACACCGGTTGTAACCCCAGATGACAAACAATTTTGATCTGCGTGCACAGCGCTTCCAGTACCACCATGGTAAAAATGACCATGCAAGTCGATTAATCCGGGAGTCACTAACTTCCCTGACACATCTATAGTATTGATAGATAATTGTGGGGAGATATCGGTTGCAACATCAGAGACTATCCCATCTTTGAATGCTATATCCATCTTGCCATGAATACTCTGGCCTGGATCCAGTAGCGTCCCGTTCTTCAGGATCAAGTCATGTTGCTTATTTTCAGTAGTCATTACATCATCTTCCTAATATTTACTTAGTTACACCGATAAACGGCCATCGTAAAGAAAAATATAAAATATGGCATGCAATATTCACTTTAGCTTCTATGCAGTCATTCAATGTAAAAATCATCTTCTTCAGCGTCCCCGTATTCGAGTCGTCTCAATCGAGGATACACCTTTTCCTTAGGACTCCTGAGATCTTTATCTGAGATATCAGGGGCTTCCAATACAGGTTTTGCTTCCCATTTTTCCACCGCCTCTTTTATCAATCGATTAACGATCTGCGGGGACCTCCCTTCAAGTCTACCCACTTGGTAAGCAAGGGTAACAGCTAACTGATTAACGGTGATTACATCAAATGCATCTGAATCTCTAAGGTCTTCCGGCATACCGCCAGCTTGATCAATAAAGTCGTCTAGCACTTGTCCAATAATATCCGGGAGCCCGCCTAATTCTATCTCTGTCATATATTCAGTAAGGCAATCAGTCAGCTCAACTACCCCAGCGTCAGGAAGGACTAATCCCAAAAAGTCATCTTGGTTGTTGTCGGAAGCCATTATCGAATATCTCCTAAATGGGTTGTGGATGGTTTAGATTGCCCTTACTCAGCGTGCATTTTGATAGTATATTCTAACATCATACAAGCAATATTATGCATCCACTTTCATTTGTTGATGGGTCATCATAGCCATGCTATTATGACCACATAGAATAAATCCTGTGCTCTGAACGGAGGCCTACCATCTCATGACGTCGGACCGAATGGATATAGACGTTTCGGTTACAGATGAATTCTCCGATCTGGTATCAGAAGTATGGTTACGAAAGGTAGCAAATACCTCACTTCACGCCGCATTCCCCGACTCTCTACCAGGCCATGTAAGCATTTTGATCACCGGCGACTCCTATATACAGCATCTTAACGCTACTTATAGGGGATTAAATGAAATTACTGATGTGTTAGCCTTCTCAAGTCAGCATAACGGGCATTGGGAAGGCGAAATTCAAGAAAATCCGATGCTAGAAGACAACTCGGATAGCTTTGTTTTCCCCCCAGACATAATTCAGCCACTCGGGGAAATAGTGATATCCTATCCACAAATTGAGCGACAGGCACTGGAAAACAATAATTCAATCTCAAAAGAGTTATCATTTATAACAGGACATGGTATTCTCCACTTAGCCGGCTATGATCACGAAGAACCGGATGAAGCCGAGATCATGAGATCGAAAGAGGTAGAAATACTGTCCCAAATAAATTTTGAGGATGACCATGACATCTGAAGTTTATGCTAGAAAATGGCGTCCATCAGTGTTTGCAGATTTAGTCGGGCAAGAGCATATAACCTCAGTACTACGCAACTCTCTCTTAACCAACCGCCTCGGTCATGCTTATATTTTTTGCGGCCCGAGGGGGACAGGAAAAACTACAACAGCAAGGATACTAGCAAAAGCAGCTAATTGTTTAACCGTTACAGATGGAGACCCCTGTAACTCTTGCACTATATGCTTATCAGCAAACGCTAATACACTATTAGACATAATAGAACTAGACGCCGCTAGCAATAGGGGAATTGATGAAATTAGAGAAATCCGAGACAAAGTCAATTTCGCCCCCACAGAAGGAAAATACAAAATATATATTATTGATGAAGCCCACATGCTAACGGATCAAGCTTCTAATGCTTTCCTTAAGACTCTAGAAGAACCTCCATCACATGTTATTTTCATCTTATGCACTACAGAATCCCAACGAATCTTGCCAACTATCCTATCACGGTGCCAACGCCATGATTTTAGACGTCTACAAAACCAAGATATAATCAACCAACTATCCTCTATAGCATCGAAAGAAAGTTTCGCCATCGAGATCGAAGCTCTAAAGACAATATCACGTCAGTCTTTTGGAAGTCTTAGAGATGCAGAAAATTTGATGGAACAAATAGTAATATCATACGGTAACGATATTACCAATGATCATGTCAACGATACTCTGGGCCTAATCACTACAGAAACCCCTCTGAATATCGTCACATCTTTACTAGGAAAGCAGACAACTCAATGTCTCCAGTTAATTAACCAGGCAACCTGGGAAGGATTTGAACCAAAGCGCATACACAAGGCAACCCTAGACTTACTACGTGCTGCGATGCTAATCGAGTGGGGTGTCGTCGGAAATCTTGACTTACCCGAAAGTACAATCAACCAAATAACCAGTGCGATCAATAAAACACCTTCACACAATATTGGTCAGGTCTTGAAGATATGGAGCAATATTATTATCAATGCCGACTCATCTTCGAGTTTACCCTTAGAGCTTGCAGCAATCGAAATATGCGGAGTATCTAACACTTTGCCCATGGAATCGCAGCTTTCTCCTAACGAAGATAAAATGCTGCTGCAACAACCACAAACACCAAAGAAACCTAGAAGTTCAGGACTCTCGGGAACCGTACAACCAGAGAATTCTACGAGTTCGGATCAGTCTATCCAATCTGACACTATCAGCGGTTCAAGCATGCAAAAACGGGACGAGCCGCAAATCGAAAATTCAGTAGATGTTCAACATCCTGAAGAATCTGATGATACCCATATTACACATGCTCAAGAAATGGAATCCACAAACCCAGAACCAACAACCGAAACTACCGCTTTAAATGAATTCAGAAATAATTGGATGGAATGCCTCAAAATTCTTAGCCGATGCAAAGGCATAAAATACACATTAGGGGCCCTTCTTCGTGATTGTAGTGTTACCGACATACAAATCATAGAAGATCAAATGGAATTGCCATTTAGGAATCAAGCCAATCTCGATAGAATGCAAGAGGAAATTGCAGACCCAAACAGTCGTAAAATGATCGACGACGCTATATATGAATGTTTCGGCCATAAGTACAAATATTCACTGACGCTATGCACCACACAGGAAGATCAGACTTCCAGACGGGCTATTCAAGATAGCCCGCTCGTGAGAGCAGCCCTAGGGATGGGAGCAAGAATTATAGAGGAGACCAAAGAATGAATAGAAACATGATGCGCCAAGCACAAAAACTTCAAGCCGAACTACAGAAAGTCCAAGAAGAACTGGAAAGTTCTACCGTTGAAGGAAGTGCCGGAGGTGGGGTAATTAAAGTTATAATGACGGGAAAGCAAACCATAGAATCTATAACAATTGATCCGGAAACCGTCGATGACATAGAGTTGCTTCAGGATCTTGTCGTAGCAGCTGTTAATGACGCATTCAATAAGACTCAAGAATTGGCCGCTACTAAGATGGGAGCAATTACCGGAGGAATGAATATCCCAGGACTCGGATTCTAAACAAGGTAACCGCTATCCTATACCATTCCTATAAACGATATGCTGGCGCAAGCGCATCAATAGAATCACACTTAGGGATACATCAATATGGCTACAGACCCAATACCATCAGCTGCACCTGCTTTAGCTAAGCTTATTCAAGAACTTAACAAATTGCCTGGAATAGGTCCTAAAAGTGCCCAGCGATTAGCGTTCCACATAATAAGATTGCCTGCTTCTGAAGCTGAAGAGTTATCGCACGCCATAAACATAGTTAAAACAAATATAACGCTATGCGACCAGTGTCAAAACCTGACAGAGGCCACCCCGTGTAATATTTGCGCGAATACCCATAGGAACGCCACTCAACTATGTGTTGTAGAAGACCCTATGGATGTACTAGCGCTAGAACGAACTCGTTCATATCAAGGACAGTATCACGTACTGCATGGCTCACTATCTCCCCTTAATGGCATCGGACCTGACCAGCTGAAAATCAGGGAGCTTTTCCAAAGACTGTCAGACGCTAACATTGAAGAACTCATCATTGCTACCAACCCCACCCTTGAAGGTGAGGCCACAGCAATGTATATCTCAAGACATTTATCAGGACAAAATCTGAAGGTAACATTCCTAGCGAGAGGACTCCCTGTTGGTGGGTCACTAGAATATTCCGATGATATAACACTGAGTAAAGCCTTAGAAGGTCGCCAGGAAATGTAAGCATGCCTAATCCGAGAACATATTTGGCAACCGGCATAATACTTAAGAAAACGCCGTTTTCAGAAGCCGACCTTCTGATAAACATGTTCAGTAGAGAACATGGAAAATTACGCGGGGTTGCAAAGGGCGCACAAAAATCCACTAGCAGGATGGTAGGCCATTTTGAACCATTAACTATAGTGGAAATATCTGCTAATAAAGGGCGAACGTTAGACAATATAAACCAAGCGCAAATAATTAATAACTTGCCGCATCTAAAATCGAATCTTTCACTAATTAGCCAAGGACTGTATATAGCAGAGTTATTGGATGGGTTTGGCAATGAATCAAACGCCAATCAACACCTATATAGTGTAGCCGTCGATACATTAGTTAATCTGAATACAAATCCAAATCAAATATTAAATCTACGATGGTTTGAACTTAATCTGTTGAAAAGCACTGGCTTCGGAATTGAGCTAGAAGCATGCACATCATGTAACAAGGAAATCCTACCTAACCATCATAGATACAGCCCAAGCCACGGCGGACTCATATGCCTTGAATGCAATCTACCTACTCAATTTTCTCAACCTATCTCCCTTCAAGCTCTTAAAGTGTTCCGATTAATCGACCGAACACATTTATTGTCCCTGCCATACCTAAATGCTTCAGATACGCTACTACGAGAAATGAAAACCTTATTAGGATCTACCGTACGATATTGGGTAGATAAAGAAATACGCAGTAATGCGTTCATGGAACGCCTTGAACAACTAGACTAACACCCATTATTCTCTTTTCCGGTTGAAACAATTTGAATTAAACAAATTTGCAACAATCAAGATGGAAGTATGCGGCCCTGATAATACAGATCCGCGAAAGGCGCCCAATGTTCAATAAAATACTGATCGCAAATCGAGGCGAGATCGCTTGTCGCATTATAAAAACTTGTAAAAAGCTTGGTATAGAGACAGTGGGTATCTATTCTGACGCTGACTCCCATTCCAAACATGTAAAATTATCAGATGAGAGCTATTATCTGGGAGATTCAGAGGCTAGCAACAGTTACTTAAACATCGAGAAAATCGTACAAGCAGCCGAGGAGCACAAGGTTGACGCTATTCATCCCGGATATGGGTTTTTGTCCGAAAATCCTGAATTTGCCGAACGTTGTATCAAATCTGGTATATGTTTTATAGGGCCTAGCCCCGAACTCATTAGACAAATGGGAGACAAATTAACGGCTAGAAGAATGGCCCATGAGGCAGGACTACCTATCTTGCCAGGCACTAATGAGGCTGTATCAGACGAAGAAGCAGTTGATGAGGCTTGGAGATTGGGATTTCCTCTAATGGTTAAAGCAGCAGATGGAGGTGGCGGGATTGGCATCCACACCATCGAATCAATTGATGAATTAATCCCAATAGTTGAACGCACTCGAAAAATATCTGAGAGTTCCTTTGGGAGCACAAGACTATTTTACGAAAGATATCTAAAAAATGCCTCTCATATTGAAGTCCAGATTATAGGTGATCACCATGGCAATCTGATACACCTGTACGAGCGAGATTGTTCTCTTCAAAGAAGGAATCAAAAGGTTATTGAAGAAACACCTTCCACCAAACTAAGCCCAGAGGTCCAGACAAAAATACACGGTCTAGCGGTCAAACTTGGTAAAGCCATAAATTATACAAACGCAGGGACTGCCGAATTTTTAGTCACCGAACAAGGCCAAGTATATTTTCTGGAAATGAACACTAGGTTACAAGTGGAACACGGTGTCACTGAGATGGTTACCGGATTGGATTTAGTAGAGTTGCAAATAAAGATAGCGTGCGGTGAATCCTTACCTGTCTCTCAAAAGGAAATAGTAGTTCGCGGGCATGCAATTGAAGCACGTGTGTATCCTGAAGACCCTGACACTTTCATGCCAAATATAGGAAAGGTATCTGGACTACATGTCCCAAACTGCAGACTATCACGGATAGATACAGCTCTTTGCAAAGGGTATGAAGTTACGCTACACTACGAACCTCTAATGGCCAAAGTAATGGCTTGGGGGAAAAATAAAGAAGAAGCAGTTAAACGGCTCAGTAAAACCTTACTAGCTCTCAGGATAGAAGGGGTTAAAACCAACATACCACTATTGAGAGATATCCTAACAGATCAAGATTTTTTGGACTCCGCTCATCATACAGGGTCACTTCCTAAAATCATCGGAACTATACGCGCAAACAAGCAGACTAAAAAATCAAACGGCAGTATGGATAATAAAAATCAGACCAACAAAGAGATCGCAGCGACTATAGGAGTAGCCTTAGCGATGGCTATGAATAAATCCATATCTTCTTCATCTGCGGAACTCGACCGTCCTTGGCGAGACGTAGCACGCAGAGAACAGTTGCTTTCCCGTAGTACGGGGCGAATGGATTGGCATTAACCACATTTCGAATAAAGGTTAACGGTGAATGGTACTCCATACAAATTGGAGACCTGAACCAATCCGAAGTCGAAGTGATAGTAGACGGGGAATCCTTCTTCGTCGAAATTGACCCCCTGTTGTTCCGAACTAATACCAGAAGGCCACCCACTAGGGTTCGGATGGAATCCGATTCTGAACTACCTCCTTCGGACAACTATGATTCAATGAAAATACTCAGATCACCCATGCCAGGTAAAGTTATGTCTATATCAGTACGACCAGGAGAATCAGTAACGTCAGGGCAAGAATTATGCGTTGTTGAAGCCATGAAAATGGAACAGAGCATCTGCTCACCAATGGAAGGTGTTGTAAAAACCATCCACGTTCAACCCCTTGATAGCGTGAACGCTGGAGATCCGCTAATCGAATTACAATGACACCTACTTAATAACCCTCCCGAATGTTAAAATTGCTGATATCGTTAGCAAATCTTGCCTTGGAATCGTGCCATGCCACAAGAATTTATTCATATAAAAGGGGCTAAAGAGCATAACCTAAAGAGTGTTGACGTAAATATACCCCGAGAAAAACTAGTAGTAATAACCGGAGTTTCAGGCTCGGGAAAAAGCTCTTTAGCCTTTGACACAATTTACGCAGAAGGACAGCGTAGATATGTTGAATCATTATCCGCTTATGCCAGACAGTTCCTTGGAAGAATGGACAAACCAGACGTTGATTACATTGAAGGCCTATCTCCTGCGATCTCCATTGACCAGAAAGGTGTATCTCACAATCCGAGGTCAACAGTAGGAACCGTTACGGAAATCTATGATTACCTCAGGCTTTTGTTCGCTCGCATCGGCAGGCCACATTGCCCCAAATGCGGTCTACCAGTAGAACGTCAAACAATTGAACAAATAGTAGACGCACTACTTAATCTACCCGAGGATAGCCGAATAACTCTCCTAGCACCAAAGATTCGTCGTAAAAAGGGCGAACATAAAGAAATATTTGACTCGGCTAGAAAATCTGGGTTTACTCGAGTTAGAGTCAACAACGAAATACTCACCCTCGATGAAGCTGACAGTATAACCCTCAATAAACAAAAGTGGCATTACATAGATATAGTGGTCGATCGTTTGATCATTAGACCTGAAATAGAGACATCTCGTGTGGCTGAATCCGTTGAGACAGCTTTGAGAGAAGGACACGGAGTACTCCAGATATTTCAGGAGAACAAAGGCGACACAATATTTTCAGAAGAATTTGCATGTGTCTCCTGCGGTACAAGTCTACCCGAGATCGAGCCTAGAACATTCAGTTTTAATAGTCCTCATGGCGCATGCAATATTTGCACAGGACTCGGATACAAGCTCGAAGTGGATCCGCAATTGGTTATACCAAATAAAGATCTATCTCTTTCTGAAGGTGCCATATCGCCGTGGAATCGATCAGGAACATCAAGTACATGGTACCTAAGCATGGTCGAATCCGTAGCTACCAGTCATGGCTTTTCAGCTAATACCCCCGTTAAAGATCTTGAAGATTCCAGTGTAGACTTAATATTGAACGGCGACTCTGAAAAGAAAATCACCATGAAGCACAAGACTCGTCGTGGACAATTATACAGTTGGGATACGACTTTTGAAGGAGTCATACCAAACTTAGAA
>PBPE01000095.1 GCA_002724585.1 Dehalococcoidia bacterium
TGAAACTCGAATTTATTCGCAAGGTTGCTCCCCTTGCTGGGATCACTATCATCCAACACCCCACCTGCTCTGATGGTAGCTGTATTCATAGATGCTAGACGGTCGTGTAATAGCGGCGCGTCGGCTTTCATAGCCTCCTTAGCATTCATCACGGGAGGTAAAACTTCGTATTCTACTTCGATTAGTTTGAGAGCTTGTTCTGCTATGTGAGTATTCGATGCGCAAACTGCAGCTATAGCGTGGCCTTTATAAAGAGCTTTATCCGTGGCCAGAACGTTGTTGCTCAAAAACTTGTAGTTGACCATCGCGCCTTCGGATAATTCGGAGGCTCTCCCTGTGGGTTCAACAATATCAGCGGAAGTAACCACTGCCCTTACACCTGGAAGAGCATCTGCTTTGCTAGTGTCTATGTTCTTAATACGAGCGTGGGCGTGTGGACTGCGTAAAACCCTACCAAAAAGCAGTCCAGGTAAGTTTGTGTCGGCCGCGTATCGGGCTTTGCCAGTTACTTTATCCGCTCCGTCAGGCCTAATTGGCCTAGTTCCGACTACATTAAATTCCTGATTTGACAAGACCATATTCGGCTTATAGTCCAGCATGTATTCCTCCGAGTAAATAGTTGAGATAATCAATTAATTGCGTAATGATTTATGCAACATAATATCATAAGAAATATGTTTGACGATATCTATCAGACGTGAGCAAGGTGTTAACGCCTGGGGTAATTACAAAAATGTGAACTCTCGGGAAGAGGAGGTAACCATTGATTTGTCTAAAACAGCCCGCGTTTTCTCGGCGTAATTAAATTATACTTGCGAGGCCAAATGGGTTCTCTGCACATTTTTTTGTATACAGCAATTAAGAGTACGCCAATGGTAAAACCTCCGATATGCGCCCACAAAGCTACGCTGGTTTGGTTTGACACGCCTAAGGAGCCGAGCAACTGATAGAACTGTAGCAGTAAATAAAAACTGAGGACGTACATCGCCTGTAATTCGAGAACAGTTATAAATACAAACATGAATAGGACTTTTACGCGGTTATATGGGTACAGTAAGAAGTATGCTCCGAGCACACCGGAGATTGCGCCACTAGCACCGATAAGAGGAACCCCCGAAGATTGGAAGAAGAACCAATGACAAAATGTAGCGGCAATCCCGCAAGTTAGGTAAAATACTGCAAACCTAACGGGTCCCAGTCGGTGCTCAACATTATCGCCAAAGACCCACAGATATAGCATGTTTCCAGCAAAGTGTAAGCCACTGCTATGCATAAACATCGAAGACAGTAGGGTTGCCCAGTCTGAAACTGGAGTATCTATGTCTATTGGCGTTGTCAGAGGGACTACCTGACCTCGGGAGATAATATATCCGGTCACATTCCTGTACGTCTCGGACTGGCCATTTGAGAACTCCGAGGGTATGAATCCCCATTTATGGAAAATTTGGAAAGCTTCTATACCTGCATCGCCGAAAATTGTACTGATGCCGCCGAATAATATCTGCAGGGCGAAGACTACACTGTTGATGACAATAAATGTAATAGTCACTGCAGGTTTTGAATGGTAATGGGTAGTCGCGTCACTAAAAGGAATCAAAAGCTCGTGTCACGTTATCCTAGAAGCTTGAATGCCAATATTATAACCTCAGGGACTAAATGTCTCCTATGGTATGGCAGATCATATCTGCTGCATTCTTTTGACTTAATGTCCCCATGTTCAATATCATGTGGTAAAGTTCGGGGTCATTGGGACTCACCTTAAAAAACTTTCGGTAGAAGGTGATTCTGGCTTGTTCCAAAGCTTTAGCATATGACTCAGCTTCAGTCTCTGTGAAATGTTCTCTTGCTTGGACTGTGGTTGCCCTAACGTCTATTGGGGCAACTAGTCCTATATGGAGTATACCGGGAACATCGCGTAGTATCATGTTGGACCCGCGCCCAATGATCACGACATTTCCAGATTCTGCCAGTCGATTTACCACGTGCGTAGTAGCCTCAATAAAGGCTGCATCATTTAATTGTTGACTCGGATTTGATGGATCACCGGCAAGCTCTTCGTATGTCTCGGCTGGTAACATTTCCATTCCTCTACCGAAATACGCTTCTCCACTAATGCCGGAAGCGGCGGATTTTTCTAAGACATCTTGAAGGAAATGTCCTAGTTTCTCCCGAAACGTAACGACCTTCTGTTCTTTCGCTATCATAGCTCCGACGGGTGCACCGGCTAATTTGGCCGCTTCGGCAAACACCATCCGATCGACGTAGTCCAAATTGAGGCGTTCAGCAATCAGTTGGCCTATTTCAATGTTTCCAGCCCCAATTGGACCATTTATAGTAATAACCGGCATAGAGTCCCTCCAAGTAACTGATCGATTTATAGTGACGGTAGTACCCTAGGGTTCTACTACTATGGCCCGTCTTCGCGCATATTCATCTTGCAATAAACCCATCGCTGACGAGTCATACCAAGCATCGTTTTTCCTGTGGGTGGCGCGCAAATGGCCTTCTAAAACGAAACCAATGTGATTGAACATTGTGATGGCGTGAGTATTGTATTCGGGAACATCAACCCATACTCTGTGGAGTTGTAAGTTCTGAAACGCTTCGTCCAGTAATGCGATTAATGCCGCCGTGCCATAGTGATGGTGCCATAAGTCCTTTCTGCCTATCAATAGATATAATTGAGCATCTTGGAGTGCCCATTCGATCAGGAGTTGGGCTTCGCCTATGTGGCCTTCTTCGGAGCTATATACCGAGAATATTCTTCGAGAATTATTCTGGACTTTTCTCAGTGGTGGCGTGTCTGCGGAAGATTTGAAGTCGTGTGGAGAGTAGCCTATGTGGATTGGTTGTCGTTCACTGTCTATTCCATACCAGGAATCGCTGATCTCATCGTCTTCCAACCACGTAGCTATCCTTTGTATATCTTCTAGGCTGACAGGCTGTAGTGTGATTTTAGGATTCATAGAACCACTCCGACTCTGACCTGAAAAAACAGATTGCCTCAAAGTGAAGCGCATTATACCAACGATTCAAAGTCTGCGCAATCAGCTGGACGGAAAGCGGGCATCCTTTGAAATAAGCGACGATAAAGGCTATGTCTGGACAATTCGAGGACGGATTACGTAGGTGATATCAATTTTCAGATTATAAAAAGAGCCTCTTGATGCAGAGGCTCTTTTTGTGGATATGGTGAAGTTAACTTATTGAGCTACGGCTGTCCTTTTATTGGCTAATTCGTCGTTTGCCCAACCTAGAAGATCAACGGTCTCTTGCCATCCAATGCAGGCGTCTGTAATAGAGACTCCGTATTCCAATTGAGAAAGATCTTCGCAGAGTTTCTGATTGCCTGGATTGAGGTTGCTCTCAAGCATGCACCCAATTATATCCGCGTCTCCTGAGGCACGTTGGCTCACCACGTCTTTAAAGGCCATGCCTTGTTTCGTATGGTCTTTGTATGAATTGCCATGACTGCAGTCTACTACTAGTTGAGATCGGACACCGCCTGCAGTTAAGCGTTCCTTGGCGTCTGCGACATCATCGGCATGGTAATTCGGCCCACTGTTGCCACCTCGTAATACTAAGTGACCATCGGGGTTACCAGTGGTACGGATCAGCGCAGTACGGCCGTCGGTATCCAATCCAATGAACCCGTGAGGGCTTCGTGCGGACAGCATCGCATCCACAGCGATCTGCGCATTTCCGTCAGTGCCGTTTTTGAATCCGACGGGCATGCTTAATCCGCTAGCCATTTGCCGATGAATCTGGCTCTCAGTGGTCCTGGCTCCGATAGTAGACCATGTGATCAGATCTGCCAGATATTGGGGCACTATTGGATCCAAGAACTCTGTACCAGCATACATCCCCATTTCATTGATTTTCAGTAACAGTGAGCGCGCTGTCTTGAGGCCGCCTTCTATGTCAAAGCTATCGTTTAAATGCGGATCGTATATCAATCCCTTCCAGCCGACCGTAGTGCGGGGTTTCTCGAAGTACACACGCATAACAATCAGCATGGTATCGGAAACTTGCTTCGATAATTCGACCAACTGAGAGGCGTATTCTAGAGCAGATTGTTCATTGTGTATTGAACACGGTCCGGTAACTACCAGCATACGGTTGTCCTCACCGTCGAGGATTCTTCGAAGCTGTTCTCGGCCCGAGAGTACGACTTCTTTGGCTTTGTCCGTTAGCGGTATTTCCCTGATTAGGTCAATGGGGGTTATTAAAGGTTGCGTATCCATTACGTGTACATCTCTAGTTGATGATGGCTGCACGATAAACTCCTCTTTAAAGTATTGTCATACTTCATACTTATATTATTTAACTAGGCCACTAGCATGGCCCCTGGGAAACAAAAACCCCAACCGTTTTTGGCTGGGGCTTCGGTGTATTTCTGACTTCAGTGTGGTTTCTATAGCACCAAAACTCCGCCGGTATAGTATGTACCAGTAAAGTAATAATAGTATCCGTAGGAACTCAACAAGTTAAACATCAACGGGATTATACGAGAAATCTCCGGGAACTGTCAATTAATCGCCGGGATCGGTTCTCTGCGAAATATCGTTTGTCGTTACTCAGGAATTCCTTGACCCCGAAGTGCGTCTGTGCCATTCAAATAGATGTTTTTGATTTCTGATTGCGGTACATTTGTATTGTAGAGAATCAATATGCGTATACACCCTAGCATGCTTCCTGGAACAGGTATTTCTTGTGCGCACATAAGCGCGGTTTCATTCCAACCCAGTTGCCGTGCTGCAGCAGCGGGAAATACTGCATCTAGGTCCTCTGTCACAGTGAAGAACACCATAGCCACGTTGGCTTCTTCAAGATGATTGGCCTGTATTAACTCGGAAAGCAGTTCCTTCGTAGCTCCGTAGATTTCCTCTGCTGTATTGCCAGATGCTCGTGTAGCACCGCGTATTCCTCTACATTGTGTCATTGCGATTCTTCCTAGGATTTCCTGCCTGATAGATTTGATA
Source organism: Dehalococcoidia bacterium (assembly GCA_002724585.1). GTDB lineage: Bacteria > Chloroflexota > Dehalococcoidia > Lucifugimonadales > UBA3495 > UBA3495. The sequence goes on from PBPE01000095.1 coordinate 4,983, forward strand.
CAAGATCTGCCACGTTTTCGACTATTTTGTCGTCGTGGGAGTCCAACATAGTGCGAATCAGCGCACTGCCTACCACTGCAGCGTCGGCTTCGTTGCATACTTCTAGTACATGTTCCCGACTGGAGATTCCGAAACCGACAGCTAGTGGCAATGATGTGTGACTTTTAACTCTGTGGATGAGCTCTAACCCACGGTTAGAGACGTCTTGGCGAGAACCGGTAACTCCGTTCACACTTACACAGTAAATAAAACCTGACCCTATTGTAAGCGTGTCAGCGATACGGTCTTCAGCGCTCGTTGGGGCCAATAGAGGAATAATATGGATATCGCACTCTAAGCATGCACTCTGAAGAGGTGCGATTTCTTCCCATGGCAAATCCACTACGATAAGTCCATCTACTCCGACTGAAGAACATTTGCTAGCGAAGGCTGATATCCCGTAATTGAAAATTGGGTTGTAATAACCCATTAGGATCAAGGGAGTATCCGGTATATCTTTACGTACGGCCGCGACGATATTCAGACAGTCATCAATGGTGACCCCGTTTTCAAGAGCAATGTTGGTGGATTCTTGTATAACTGGCCCGTCTGCCAACGGATCACTAAAGGGTATACCGAGCTCAATGATATCGGCCCCATTCCTGGCCAAAGTTGGTATAAGTTTTTTGGTTATCTCCAGGCTAGGGAAGCCTGATGTGATGTATGTGACTAAACCGGTACGTCCGGATTGTCGTATAGATGCGAAAGTTTCTTTTACTCGGTCCACGGCCTCTACCTCAATTCAGTCAATCTACACTAAGAGGCTATTGATGTCCATACAGGTATAAACGCTATCATTAACGTCAGGCAGTTGTTGATACTGTGGGCTAATATGCATGGCCAAATCGACTTCGTGGCCCGATATAGATACGTAAGGAATATACTCATCACGAACGTTGGGATTAGGACCCCTATATGGGCGTGCATACCACTAAAGATCAAAGAGGTGATGATTACAGACAAGTGCAGTCCAAACCGATTTCGCAAGCCAGAAAAAATAAACCCTCGAAACAACAATTCCTCTGTAAACGGTGTCCATATACCAATCATGCAAAATGTAGCAACTGCTAGATAACCTTTAGGTAGGGCAATAACACTAGCGACATCCGGTGGGAGTAATAATGTCAA
>PBPE01000096.1 GCA_002724585.1 Dehalococcoidia bacterium
ATCATCCGCAGCTACATCATCAACATCCTTCACTGGTAGATATACAACTACTAAGGTCAAGGTATAAATAAACCTGAGGTAATATAACGTCATGCCAACCAAGAATTTTTCATCAATTGGAGGATTTGCTGTAGGATCTACAGAGGTCGTTAACACTAGTTACGAACTCAAGAACATTTCAGCGATTCATATGGTCAGCGATAATTTCGCTGATGCGACGCATGACAAGTATCTTGTTAAGAGAGTAACTGATGCTGCTAACAATACCTTACAATTGACACTTGATGGCACTACTGCTCTTGCAACAAACTCTCCTGCTCTAGCCGCTGATAGAGTTTCTTTTATCAAGGCAAGAGTTTTTGGTCAAGAGACTACTAGTAATCAATATGTTTATGCAACAACATTTGATATTGTAGTTACTACTGCCAATGATGGTACACCAACAACATCAGCAGTTTATGAAAATATTATTAGAAATCACCCTCCTGGACAAGAAGTTTGGAATGTAACTCCAGACGCTTTCCAGATAGGAAATGATCCATACTTTACATTTGAGGTAAAGTCAGTGACAACCAATTCTACTGTTAAATGGATTGGTGTTTTAGATATTACAGTCGTTTCATAACGGTTTAGGGAACTAATGGCTCTTAAGATTAATTCTGACCAGCAGAGAATACAGGCTTCTGGATCAACTCCTACAGGTAATTGGGTAAACGCTACTTATAGTAGGACGGTAACTGGTACTGTAAACATTCTTTCCGTTGCACACGGGTTCATTGGTAGTGAAAAATTATATATTGACTTTACATCTGGTGGTGAAACAGACGGACAGTATACTGTAACAAAGGTAGACGACGATAATCTTCAATTTACTAGTACAAATTTAGGTGTAATTACTGCTGGTAATACATGTGCATATAAGAGAGTACGTTCTTTAAGTATTCAAGGTGATAGCTCCATAGAAATGTCTGTGGGTGTTGATGCTAATGAGAAAGATGCATTAACATTAAATGTAAATCCTCAAAATAATATTCGCGTTGGTGTTAATACTACCGATCCTCAGTACGAACTTGACGTTGAGGGTCAAATCAGAACCACTCGTTCTATCATTTCTGATACTGCTCAGGTTGTTAACTTAGACATTCAGACCATTATCAACCCTGCACTGGCTCTTCGTGCTCCTAATTTAATCAACTACGAAGATACAGACGTAACAAGTGATACTTTTGGTACAACATTTTATCCAACTGCTGATACTCCACCTCTGACTGACCAGTCAAGACGTATCGCAACTACAGATTTTGTTTATAAAGTTGCTACTAATGACACTGGTGGACGTGTTTATGTGTCTGCAACTATTGGTAGTGACCTAAATGATGGTCGTTCTGCTGCAAGACCTGTAAAAACCATTAAGAAAGGTGCACAGATTGCTTATACTTTACAGAAAGCAACTCCAGATCCTAGTGATGAGTACGTATCACTAATCGTTTCTGGTGGCGAGTACCTAGAAGATAACCCAATTTCACTTCCTAGGAACTGTTCACTAATCGGTGACAACTTACGTCGTGTAATTGTCAGACCGATGAATGCTGACCGTCACATGATTAAAGCGTCTAATGAGACGTATGTGTTTGGTGTTGTATTCAGAGACGCATTACAGAATGCTTCTGATCCACAGAGTACAGTAATTCATACTTGGAAGTATGCATTCGTCTTTGACGATAAGCAACGTATGTATTATGAGCCAGAGTTGGGACAAGTTCCTGCAATACCTGGTGATAAATTCCGTGGTGATAACATATTTAAGATTACCTTTACTAACCATACAGGTAATAACACAACTCTACAAGTTGGTTATTTTGTACAAGGTGGATCTTCAGGTACTTTAGGTACTATTCAGACTGTTAACTTTACTGGTCCTACTGCATCTCCATATTCAACTGGTGATGTTCAAATTCTTATTACATCAGGTGTTAATGATGTATTCCAGGATGCTGAGAAAATATTCTATGATGCTGTAGCAGCAAATATTGTTACTGATTTACAGAATAGTCCATCTGACAGATTTGACGTTGCTGACGCTGAGTCATTAAGACCTGAATTAGAGACTATCTCTAACCAGATCTATCAGCATACAATTAATTCTGAGAGAGAAACAACTGCCTTTGCTGCTGATGCGACTAAGGTTAATATAACTAACGATACTATTACCATCACTGGACATACTCTTAAGACAGGTGATGAGGTTTATTATCAGAAAGATGAGAACGCTGCAGCTCTTGGTGGTCTTATTGATAATAGTCTGTATTATGTACGGTTTATTGATGCTAATACTATCGCACTTTATGATACTTGGGTAAACGCTACTACAACTACTTCAACTACAGGTAGGAAGGATATAACCGCAGTATCTCCAACTACTGCTCTTCACTTGTTTACTACTGGCCCAATTATGCCAGAAGGTAATCATATCTTTATTAATACTCACCAATATGCAACTGGTGATGGTGTAGTATATCGTCAGAGCAAGATGGGTGGCATCACTGGTCTTGTAGATGGAACTACTTATTATATCTACAAAGAAAATGCTAATTGGGTAAGATTTGCTTCATCTGCTGCTAATGCTTTACTTAAGGATGCACAAGGAAATGATAATCCTACTACTATTACGTTTAGTACTACAGGTAGTGGATATCAAAGGTTTGAAGATGCTACTAAGATATTATCAATCAATACTATTGATACATCTTTAGCTACACAGCAGACATATAATGGTCCTACATTCACTCTTGCAGGTACTTCATACCATGATTATGAAGTAGGTCAGGAAGTTAATCTCTACGGATTTGTAAGTAGTGCTGTTAACTTTGGTGGATCTACTAATACATCTTGGTCTTTAGCTGCGAATGGTCAAGTCACAGTTGAAATAAGTACTGTAGATAATGGACTTACTACTGCATTATTCAATAACTGGATTTCTCTTGGAGAATGTGGTCTTAAGTTTAACTTCAGTGGAGCTGGATCTGAAGCATTAAGTAAGACATATCATATTGATAATTTCTCTTTAGGATCTGGAGCTCCTTCTTTACCTGGCAATACTGCATTAGGTATGGGATATGGTAGGTACAATAGTTCTAATACTACGGTTACTTTTGTACTTAGAACAGCAAATATTCAATCAACAACTAATACTTCAACATCTAGTGGATCTACAGTTAGTATCTTAGATAATGTTGAAGATCTTAATGGACGTAAGTATATTACTCATCGTATTGAGCGTGCTGATGGTTACTCCTTACAGTTTGTTGTAAGAGCATCTATTAGTGTATTTGATGCAACTTTAAATCCAACTGGTAACCAGTCAGTTATTTCCACAAGTAACTATGTTCTAGCATCATTAAGGAACTCTCCTTACGGATTTACTAAGATTTCTCAGACTGCTCGTTTTAGAGATGGTGCTGAATCTATTAGGAAGAATCAAGAATTTATTACAGAAGAAGCATACGGATATGTTAAGTCTCATTATGAGAAGTCTTCTACTAGAAATAGTACTCTTGTAATTGGACCTACTACATTCAGTGCATTAGGAGATACATTTACACATCCTATTACTTCATGGAGTACTGCATATAATAAATTAACAGTTAAGTGTAATACTGGACATAATTTATTCCGTGGTTTCCAGAACCATGCCCATACTTATAATGGTGGTACAGCAACTAATGCTATTACTATTACTCAGGGTAGCGTTCAGAAGAATGTCACAGGTGCTACATATGATCCTGTAACAGGTGATTTAGTATTAACAATCGGTGCACATAGTTATACAACTGCTAATACATTAACTATTGCAAATGGTGCTCTAAGCTTTACATGCTCTAGAGATAACCATGCTACATCTCACACGTATCCAAGAGCAACAGACCCTGCATACGGTGCTACTCTAGCAATTACAGCAGTAGATGCAGCTGGAACGGTTACAGTTAATGTTGGTGTTTCTGCTGGTGTTAAGATTGCTGGTAGTGGAACTGCTGCTATCAATGGTACATGGGCAATCTCTGATATTATTGACCATAGAAGTTTTGTTCTAGATCTTGGAGAAACTACTCTTGCTACTGCAACAACTGGAACTGATGGTACTTTCCAGGATATAAGAAAACCATATAGAACTCCAAATAGTTTCCCAGTCAATAACAAACAGGCAGATGCTGCAGAGTTAATTGCTGCTAATGCTGAGATGATTGCTGAAGTAGCTGTTGAGAAGATGGTTGCTGACACTGGATATAGTGTTCCTACTGGCAATACAGCATGTACTGATGATATTAAGGACTTCCTTCAGAAATCACTTTACCATAACCTTAAGTGGGGTGGTAATGATAGAGTATATGATGCTGCTAATTACTTCCTTAAAGATGTAACTACAAGTAATCAAAGTAAGTATGTAACTGCATTCAATAATGCTAAGGGATATGCTACCAAGGTACTTCGTAACTTACCTATTCTCAGACATCCACATACAACACATCCTCAAGTTTATGAGACCATAACTTTAGATAGAGCAACTTATGGTACTGTACCTAACTTAACTCAGGATGCTAGTAATTTAATTAATGCCAATAATAAGTTTATTTCAGAAGAAGCAGTAGAACGTTTTATTTCTTCTTTAACTGATGTTCCTGTTGATGCAGTATCTGGAAATGATATTACTATTAATGCACTTAATGGTACTACTCCAACCAATACTTCAGCTCATACATGGGTAGGATTATCTGCTTATCAGTTCACTCCAACTGGAGGTTCATATGAGCCTTTAACTGGATATATGACTTTGACCATTGCTGGTCATCCATTTAAAGATGGAGATAGAGTTAAGTTTACACAAGAGTCTCTGAAGTTTACTTGTGATCTAGATGGCGATACTGATATTAAGTCTTATCCTCGCACTACTGATCCATTCTACAATAAGTGGCTTGGTGTACAGAAGGTAGATGCTAATAATATTAAAGTCAATGTTGGTAAAGCCAACACTGATGTTACTAACCATACGTGGTCAAGTGCAGATGCTAATGCTGTAACAAGAGCAGTTGTTTATAACGATACTGGATTTACTCAGCATACAGTAACTGATGCTTCATACGAACCAATTACAGGTATTCTAACTCTTAAAATTCCTGGTCATGGTTTCACTGCTGGTGAGAAAGTACAGGTCGCACAAGATTCATTGACCTTTACTTGTGCTATGGATGATAACTTCTCCAAGCACACATATCCTAGAGCAACTGACCCTGCACTAAATGTTTGGAAGAGTATTTCTCAAGTAACTACTGATACATTCCAAATTAACGTAGGTACTACACCTCCTGTTACATTCACTCCTACAAACGCTGTATATACCCCTACAACGGGTCTTATGGAAGTTACTATAGGTAATCATACCTTAAGTGCTCCTACGTCACATACAGTCACTGGTGCTACTTTAGAAAATAGCACAGGTATTATGACTGTGACTATTAATAATCACGGTTTCCAAGAAGGAGATAAGATCAACGTTGCTGTTGGTAGTATCACCATGAGTTGTGATTATGGTGGTAGTGGAAATGAATCTTATCCAAAGGCTGGCCAATATGCTGATGGTAAGTGGTTAAACATTTGGGATGTTACTCAGAATACATTTAAGTTTGATTGTACTGGTGGTGTAGCATTATCAGTTAATAATACACATACTTTTGTATCTTCAACTGCTAGTGGATTGAAGCATGTTAAAGAGAATATTCAGTTAACTAATGGTGCTATTACATTCAAGTGTGCTGCTGATGGTAATTCTACTGAGCACTCTTATCCACGAGTAGCTGTTGATTCACATACAGCAACTAACGGTACAACTTATGATCCTGCTACAGGTATCATGAAGATTACCACTACTGCTGCTCATGGAATGAGGAACGGTGACTGGGTTAAACTTGCTGAAAGTTCTATTACATTCAGTTGTGCATTTGGTGGTGCATCTGGACCTGCTGCTCAGAAAGCATATCCAAGATCAAGTGATCCGATTGCTGGAAAGTGGCAGAAGATTAGAAATGTAACTTCTACAACATTTGAAATTCAAGTATTATCTACAATTCCATCAACAAATACAGATGCTCATACATTTGTATCTGCAACAACAGGTGGAATTACACAGAAACGTGATAAGTCATATCAAACTGCAGTTCCTGTAGTAGCAACAACTTCAACTACAATAACTCTTGATGTTGGTATCTCATCTAACACTAGTGCACACGTTTATCAGTCTGCATTAAACAACTCTGTAATTAGTGGTGGTAACTATGCACACTCATTTGTGAGTGCTGTTGCTAATGGTGTTAAGAGATCAACTGCTTCAAGTATAACCAATTATCTACCTTCTGCAGGATCTTATACTCCTGCTACAGGTGCATTAACAATGACTATTGGAGCTAATAGTCTTACAGCTCCTACTACACATACAGCAACTGGTGGTGCATATAATCCTTCAACGGGTATTATGACTGTCACCATTAACAATCATGGATTTAAAACTGGTGATAAAGTCAAGTTTGCTGTTGGTGCTATAAGCTTTAGCTGTACTCATGGTGGTGGTGGAACAACTGCATATCCTCGTTCAACAGACCCAATTGCTGATAAGTGGATTAATTGCTTCAATGTAACTGCAAATACATTTGATGTATTAGTATTGGATACTATTCCTTCAACTAATACAACAACTCATACCTATCAGACTGCAGCTGCTGATGCTATTAGTCATGCAACTTCTACAGTTAGAATTGCAGTAGAATCATTACAGTTAAGTTGTACTCATGGTAGTGGTGGTACTAGCAGCTATCCAAGAGCAACTGATCCTATTGCAAACCCAAGATTTACAATTCCTAACCACAATCAAGATTGTAAGGATGACTGTTCAGATGTTCTAAGAGCAGTTGCATATAACCTTGTCAATGGTGGTAACGATGCTGTATACGATCATGCAGGATATTTTGTTGGAACTACACACGTAGATGGTGAGGAATTCCAAGCTCGTGCTGTCTTTGAGATAGCAAGTGAAATTACCCAACAGGTAATTGCCAACGAAACAGTTAACGTTAAAGGTTGGCATGGTGTAGAACAAACTAAGGATCTATCAATTACTGTTGATGTTGGTGGTTGCACAACTCCTAAGTCTACAGTTGATACTTTATTCTCTATTGTTGAGCAAGCAATCGTTACAGATAGTCTTGCACATGCTACAGACACTACTGCCTCTACACCAACATGTACTGATGTAGTATCTGCAGTTGATACATTCTTTGGTATAGTTACAACTGCACTTGGTACAGATGGTTCATATGGCAACTTAAATGCAGTAACCAGAACATTCTCACCTGGAGATCAACAATGTCTTGATGACATTCTTCATGTATTGAGAGCATTCCAGTATGACTTACGTTATGGTGGTAACTCTAAGACAGTTGAAGCTGCTAACAAGTATATCTCAAGTGGTGCTATCAGCCATGTTACTGAAGAAGTTGATTATACTCGTGCAATCTTTGCATATGCTAAAGAGTTATCAATCAAAGCAATTAGAAATGATTTAGAAGCAGGTTTCTTCTCTAATATTCTTCCAGAATCTAATGGTTCTATTACAGTAGATTCAAGTGCTCCTGAGTGTGCTAACGTAGTTTCTGCACTTACTACTAATTGGGGTATCTTAGATAACGTATTGTCAAGTGCTACTTTATACAGTGGTACTATTACAAATCCTGATCCTCTTATTTCTGAGCAGGATGCTAATAAGTATACATTCCCATTACTTAATATCTTCTTAGACTTGCCTGTTATTGAGGCATCACCTTACATCCAAAACTCCTCTCTAATCTCCTTCTTGGGAGGATCTGGATGTGACATTGATGGTGCTAAGTGTGCTACACCAAACGTACCTCGCCCAGGCTTAAAACTTAATTCACAAGGTAATACAGTTGCACAATTCGACCCACAAGGTAAGTCGATGGTTGCAAACGCATTTACCATCATCTGCTTTGGTGGTACTGCATACAACGTCACCAATGATGGTTACACCCAGTTGGTTTCTGTATTCGCTATCTTCTGTCAAGATGGTATTGTATGTCAGTCTGGTGGTTATGCATCTGTTACTAACTCAGCATCTAACTTTGGTACGTATTCTCTACGTGCAACAGGAATTAGAAGCGAACCCTACAGCTTTGATATCGGTGTCATTGATAGTATTACTAATGACGTTGATGGTAATGGAGTTGAAACTGGTAGACAGATTATTCAGGTTTCAGGTACAACTCTAACAAACAGACCTACTGAAGATTATATCATTAGAATTGGTGATGTTTCTCCAACTGATCCTGCTGTTGAACATATCATTCTTGAGACTGAAATAGTCAGTGGTTCTCCAGGAACTCAGATAGTTGCTAAGATCACGACCAACAGGTCAATGGACTACACATTAGATGCAAGTCCTAACACTCGTTACAGATATGCTGATGGTAACTTAAGTGCTCTTGTAAACAAATCAATTCAGTTCCACAGACCATCTGTTGTTAACTCCTCATCACATACTTGGGAATTCTCTGGATCTGGTAATACCTATGCTGCTCTACCTCAGAACGGTGGATTTGGTCTAGGTACTGCATATGAAGCTTCAGAGCAGAGTTATGGTCAGGTTTACACCTCAGGTACTAACGAATTTGGTGACTTCAAGGTTGGTAATTTCGTTACTATCTACAACAGAACTGGTGCTATTAGTTTCGTTGGTACTGTTAGTATCTCAGAACTATCATCCATTAAGATCGTTGGTGGTGACATCACGATTACTGGTTTCTCTGACGATGATAACCTTGGTGGTACTTTCGCATCTGATGCTTTACTACCTACACAGGCATCCGTCAAGGATTACATTTCAAATAATCTTGGACCATATCTAACCCAGCCATATTCAACAAACGCAGTTCCATCTGCACTGGTTCAGTTAACGTCTTCAGGTAAGATCAACATTGACCAGATACCTGCTTTACGTCCTTTCAACATTACGTCTGTTACATCTCAGGCAGAAAGACTTGCTATTGAAGACGCAAGTGCTGGTGACATCGCAATCGAAACAACTGCTACAAGCTTTAGTGTTGCTCCTGCTGGAGTTAACACAGGTACTGAAGTCGTTACCATTACAGGTCATGGATTAAACACTGGTGATGGTTTAACATATACTGAAGGTACTACTGCAATCGGTGGTCTTTCAACTAACACCAAGTACTTTATAATTAAAGTTGATGATGACAACCTTAAGCTTGCTACAACATCATCTAATGCAACTAATGGACAAGCAGTTGATCTAACAGGTCAAGGTACAGGTACTCATACATTCACAACTGATGGTACTGCAATCTCCTACATCTTGGAGAATGACTTAGAATCTCAGTTCTTAGCATTTACACCTAATAGCAATTACTCATTCACTAATGGTAATATCCTAACTGGTAGTTCTACTACTGCTCGTGGTACTATTCAGTCATATAACGATGGTCAAATTTACAACTTCGTTATTAGTAATGGTGGTGATTCTTACTCTGGAGACTTTGCACTAACAATTAGTGCTCCAGATTCAGGTTCAGGTACACAGGCAGCTGCTACTGCTAACGTAACAAGTGGTGTTGTAACTAAGGTTACTATTACCAATCCTGGTTCTGGATACTACACTCAACCAACTGTAACTCCTCAAGTATCATCTGGTACAACAGCAACGATTGCTGCTCAGATTGAAGGTCGAGTTAACATCGACATTGCAAACCAGATCAAGTTTGATGCTGGTGACTATATCCTTGATGGAGCAAGTGCAAATGAAGGAACTGGTACTTACGCTCAATCTGGTACAACTATTACTATTAATGAGAATGGTCACAATCTTTCTAATGCTGCCCTAGCATACTTAGACTTTACTAGTGGTGGTGCTAATGATGGTTTCTATACTATCTCACTAGTTAATGCTAACCAGTATACAGTAACATCTGCATCTTCTGGAACTAACTCAGGTAATGTTTCTCGTAAGAGAATTATTG
>PBPE01000097.1 GCA_002724585.1 Dehalococcoidia bacterium
TGAAATATGCCATTATAATAATCGTCCATGATTTCCTTCTAATAGCTGTTGTAATGGTAAGTTAAAATCGTTGTCCCCCGGCTGGTATAGCTGGGGAGGTGGTGGATGTCCCTTTTGAAGGGGAGATTGATTCTGCACCTGCTCAACCTTACTAAGACCCCTTTCTAAGGCAGCTTTATCTCTAGCCACAGTTTCTTCATACCAAGACTGCTGGCTGTTTCTTGCTTCATACTTAGAAGTGGCACTACTAAACCCATATATACCAATTGGTATCATTAATATAAAACCAAATAGATATATAGAATCTAAGATCTTTTCAAATATGTTCATGATTACCCCCGGCTGGCTGAATGCAGGCTCCCCGAATTAGATTAAAGCATACTAATCAAGCAAGCCTGCTCCCATTTAATAAAGCTTTTCTGTTTGAATGCTCAATACAAACAGATGAATCTTATATTAGTTAAGACTCATTTAAGAGTATAAAGCAAAATGTACACCATGTCAACTATTATTTTCATGGGGAGGTAAGCAACTCATATTATTTTGGGTTTTCGGAAGGGGGGTGTACGAGAGTAGGAGTCCCATATATATATGTATGCGGATAGGAGGTCGCCTGTGGGGGGGCTTTTGCACCCGATCAATTTTTATACTGGTCGTTTTCCTCTGGATCTGGAAAACCCCTTCGGGGCAATCGGGAAAGTTTTCTGGAAAAAATCTGCTAGAATTGAAACAGGACAGCGGGACAGTTTCTCCTGTTGTTTCAGGCACATATACGCACACACAGTGCGTGTGTGGTTGCCGAATAACTCACACACAGGAGTGAGCCATGAGTAACATCACACTAAACAAGCTCGAAGAGCTTATCGAAAAAGCCGTTGACAATGCTTTGGCGAAGCGTCAGAAGCCTTCAGCTAACGCTGAATTGCTGAACTTTGTAACGAAGCCTAAGAAGAACGCTTCGAAGAAGCGTAAGGCTAAGGCTAAGAAGTTCGAGCCTACACGCATTGAGCTTCCCGAAGGGTGGCAGAATGTCGATGGCATGAAAGACCTTCGCAGGAAGCACTACAAGGCAGCTAGAGACGAAGGCTTGAGCTACAAGCAAGCCAACGAAGCTGGGCTGAATGCTGTCAAGCAGGCTTTAGCCTAGTCCCAAATCCCCTTGTGGATCTAACGATCTGCAGGGGGTTTTTTTTATGCCTACAGGATTTAAACCCCAGTAGTCTGTGTGCAACATAGCACAAAGCGTTGGCATATCAGTTGCTTATGTCAGCTAATGTAAACCATGAAAACGGAGCGTAATATGACGAAGGAAGAACTAGCAATAAGGATAGCACAAAAGCAAGTTGCCCTAGAGGAACTTAACAACATAACTAGGCTATTAGTTAGCGTAGGATTTGCGTTGTTCTGCTTAGGAATAGGTGGCTTAGCCATAGAGCTAATAACCTTCGAGAGTATGGTAAATACCTCATCGGAGATAACTAGGATACTTAACAAGTAAGGAGGATACATGAAAACTAGAGCAAAGATAGTATGGAAGAACATTTACCCATTACCTGCTAACACAGTAGGTGAGAAGAACTTCTCATGGAAGGATCTGCCACTTAACAGGTTCGTTGAGAAGAATGGCAAGCGAGTAAGGATGAAGCCTGAAAGCAATGCCTTAAGCGAGCCATCAATGGCAACGATGGCTAATTTATAACCCTAACATGGAGGATACATGACTGTATTCGATGTTACTTTACCACCTAGTGAGAGAGTATCTTGCATAGAGTGTGAGGATTGCCACATTGAAATAGCTAGGCTACGATGGAAAGATTACGACTATGGTAGCGTAGATGGTTTCATGGCAATGAATGATCTTGAACTTAGTATTCAGGACAATCACAGCAGGGTATGTAGTGCTTGCTAGTAGGTAGAGTGTGTAGTCTGGTAAAAGGTCAGGGGTTTCACCTAGTACCAGACTACGATCCCTCAGGGTGAGGGTTCAACTAAAGGGCTAATAACAGAGCCAACTAACTTATGCTAAGTGGTTGTTTTATAAGCCTTTTAACTCATCGTAAACGATGATTGCATTTTCAAGCCTATATATATATTTATTATCTTAATAAGCTATATATAAAAGAAAAGAAATATATAAAGAAAAGAAAGTTACATAGCTTTGTAACCTATCGATAAGTCCCACAGCTTTATAACCTTTCCGATTTACATTTAAAACCACGCTAGATTGAAACGAAGCCTTAACATTAGGTAAGCGTAGCCTAATTATAGTTTCGTTGCATTCTAGGGGTGTTTTAAACATCCTATGGCACAACAATGTCGTTGCTGTCATCTTACTTAACTCTTAATTGGAGTATAGCTATGTCTAACATGAAAGAATATAAAGGCATCATTGCCTTATGTACTAATGTTACAAACAAAGCAGGCACACTTGAGCCTATGTCTTTAGATAATATCAGACGTAACAATTCTAGCTTACGTCATTCAGCACAGCCTGAAGCTGAGGCTTTGGAGTTTATCACAGAGCAGAAGCGTGATGAAAAACTAGCTAACGCTGAAGGTATAACTACCTTCGACTCACATGCTACTGAAGCAAATGTGATGCAGTATTTAACTAAGCCTAAGGGTAACAGGTATTTAGTAGATGGTAGAGTTGTTAACCCCAAAGGTGAAACGATTAGATACTGGAAGGATGCATTGCTAGAGGAAGGTGTTGAAGAAATTGAAGTTTAATACTAACTCTTACACACATCCTTCGCAGTTAGATCTGGAGTCTTGCATAGCAAGATTGCCCAGTGTGATTACTGAGGTTGGGTTACATCACCTAGCCTCAGTATCATGGGAAGTTTGAACTATATCTGAGTTGCTTCCCAATAGCTTAGCCAGAATTCTGAGCTATTGGTATGCAATTCTAATGTCAGGTTGCATATATGTCAAGTTATTTTTTACACTTTAACATGGAGGAAATATGAAGGCTATGACTAAAGCAGAAGAAGAACATCGTCATTATGTATGGGATCAGATAAGGCTAGTAGAAACCTTGATGGATCTGTACTTGAAGAGCAAAAGTACTGAAGAAGGATACATGAAGGGAATGCTAGGTGAACAAGCAAGCATGGGATTAAAGAAAACTCTCCATGCAGAATTAAACAGGCTACTAATAGCAATTGAAGAATGTAACGATGAGGAGGATTTATGAACAACAAATCAATAGGCTCTGCCTTCTTCGATCTAAAAAATATTTGCGAAGAAGTTAGAGGCAGGCTTATCAGGAAGCTGATACGAGAAGCAGTCGGTGAGGCTATCCAACAGTCTGCTTACCTAGTTGAAAACGATGAGGAAGTGAATGAACTTATAGCTGAGTATTCTACTTCCGTACTACAGGTTACAAGAGTAACTGAAGATGTAACCCAGCAGATTCGTAATTACTGTATTAAAAATGTCAGTAATGACGGAGATATGAGGGAGGGAGTCAAGCAGGAACGCATGGAGGAGATGCGTGGTGAGACTGAACCAGTTGAACTAGAGTTTTAAAGGAGAGCTTATGAATACAATAGGGCCAGATGCGTCTAGGCACGAGTTAGTTTACTGCCTAGATGAATACGATGAGGTACTTAGGATCATGAAGATATTACACGAAGGTCTTGAGGAAATCGCAAGTGATGACTCCTCAGAAGGAGAACTCGCTCTTGAAATACTACAATCAATGGAGGATCAATGCAAACAAAGCAACTGGAGAGCAACCAATATAATACCAGAGAAACTACGGGAGATGGACTAGCTTTCATAATCTTTGAGGAGATTGATGATGAGCAGGCTGTCAAGGAACTAGACTATCAGGTAGACAGGAGGTTACATGAGCATAGTTAAAGTTTATTTTGAAGGGAAAGGAGCATCAGAATGGGTAGCTTCATTTGCTGATGAAGAAACATATATCAAATGTTTGCCCATCCTTGAAAAGAAAATGAAGAATGAAGGGTGGGAATTTGTAACTGAATCTATGGATGAGGAGGTTACATGGCACAAGTAACTGATGATGAGTTCATTGATGGGCTTGAGGCTTGGCTACTCAAAACTGTAGGTAAAACATGGGACTTTCGCTTTGAAAGTTCTGATGCTGAGGCAGGGAATGTTGGGCTTAGTATCTCCATGCAGGTATGGGGATTAGGGTCTGATGAATTACTAGATTACGATGGTGAAATACGAGGAGGAGCATGAGTAAAATTCTAGAAGATAATCCTAGTGCATTTGATATGCGTTATATTGAACGTATAGAGGATACAGTTGATATTGTAGTTGACAACATGGATGTGAAAGATCTTGTTGCATATACAGCAAGCTCATTAAAAGACTACTATGTAAACGTAGCAAGTGAAGAAGAGGTTGAAGAATTGCTACGGGATAACGAACCACTACCATTCTAAGGAGGAACATGGAGCTAAGAAACTTAACTAATACCCCAACAGATTACCTTGATGCTTACTGTGAGGCAGTCTTAGGGCATACTAATTGGGAATTTATAGACACTCAACACAGTGACAAAGCACATACAGGTGTTGTATTTTTTAATGAACCAGAGGAGGAAGATGAGTGATACAATAGACACAAGGATTGAATGTCCACATTGCTTTTCACCTAATGTGGATCAGTTCGTAAACAACGATAGCTTATGGCACTGCCACACCTGCTCAGAGATGTGGGAAGTGGGAGATGGCCTAGAGTTTTTAACCATTAAACATCTTGAACCTATGGAAGGGGTCAGCTTATGAGAGTAATAGTTACAATAGAACAACATGGCTTAGATGATTGGGATATAAGGGTACGAAAGTGTCCACCACATGAAGTTATGTTTGGCTATAAAGGTAAGAGCAATGAGTTTATATGTGAGTTGGAAGATTATTCTACTGAAGATATACAAAAGTATATGGAGAAGGAAGTGCCACTTACACATGAACAAGCACAAGATAGTTTTAATTATATGGCTAACTACCTACTGACAGGTAAGAGGTAGTAAATATACCAGTGTAAAATAAAACTTGACATGGGTTAACCACTGGTATATCCTAGTGATAGTACCAGTCTACTATAACACAAAACTAGGGGTAACAAATGGTAGAATTAATAATACCAGCTATCATAGCTGTGATCGTGGTGATCATAGTTATAAGAGATCTTAACGACAAATATTAAAAGGAGAACATATGAAAAAATTAAACTTTAATGAAACACAGACAGCCGTAGCTCTCTGTATGAAGTCAGATGTAGTACCATTCATCTTTGGACATCAGGGTATGGGTAAATCAGCATCCATTAAACAACTGGTTGACCATATTAATAATGGCAGAAAGAAACCATTTAACCTGATAGATATAAGACTCTCACAGATAGAGGGTATAGATCTAAGGGGACTGATGAAGATAGAAGATGGTGTAACTAGGTACTACCCACCTACATACCTATCACCGATCCTCGACAAGGATTGGGAGGGGTGCATATTCTTTGATGAGTATATGCTTGGTGATACTGACTCTCGTAAGGGGTCTATGCAGATAACAACAGATAAAAGACTCGGTGAGTTTGTGTTCTCACCTAAGTCATACCCTATCATGGCATCCAACAGGACTCAGGATGAAACCATGCAGGGTAAACTGTCTGGCCCTGAGGCTAACAGGTTTGCCATATGGGAGATGGATTACGATGCAGATTATTTTAATCAGGCTGCCGTAGCTGGATTTGAATCTGACTATTCCCATCTGCCTAAGTGGGATGACCTTCCTGATCCACTGTCAAGAGATGATAAGCATCCCATTGATGGAAGGATAAGGTTCTTCATAGCCAATCAGGATACAACACAGAACCCTGTGTTTAAGAACTTTGATCGAGCATCATTTAAAGCTGGATCATTTGCACATGCCACCCCACGTTCATGGCATGCAGTGAGTAGAATCCTGCAGGTTTGTGATAGGGACGCAGAGGTATGGGAGAATCTACCTAGCTTCAAGTCTATACGCAGAGCATTGGTATGTGGACTGGTTGGAGATGGAGTAGGGACTAGCTTCACTGGCATGATTGATCAGCTAGATAAGTTAGTTGATATCGAAGCAGTTAAACGTGATGGGTCTAAGGCTAAACTGCCTGACCAGAATGACTCTATGTGTGTAGGAATCTGCTGGATCTCAGTAGGTGTACTCACAAATGAGAGGCACTTCACACCAGAGACTGCTGATAATATTATCAAGTACATCACACGACTTGGTGATATATGTAAGGAGTTACCTCAGACAGCTAA
>PBPE01000098.1 GCA_002724585.1 Dehalococcoidia bacterium
GGTATGATTCTCAGATCCCTGATTGCATCAAGTGGTTCATCGGTTCCACGGAAAGCAAAGATGTTGTCTTTAACAAGCACCTCAATATTGGCTTCTTCAAACGTAGCCTCCTGGTAACACCTTGCACAGAGTTGACTTAACTCTTGATGACTAGCCATTAGGTAATGCTCTTTCTTCGGGATCACGCTCACAATCTACATGGTCTGAACTTTTTGTGATTGTGAATGCCCCATCAACGAATGGGATACCGGAGGGAAGCGTGACACTGTATTCACGTTCACCACACAATGGTACGGCGGAACAGGCTGGAAGAAATAAGATAATCGCTAAAAGAAATGTTTTCATGTTATTTACTCAAATAGTGTTGTGTTTTGGTTAACCATTCTTGGGATGCAGTAAGCTGTAATATTCTGGTTCTTCGTATATCTTTTATTCTTTGGTGCCATTCTTCCTTCCTCTATCGCTAAAGCAAATTCGTTACATCTATACACACTTTTAAATAGCATACGGTTATCTGATATCGTTTCACCATTTACAAGAACAACCAGTAAAAAAGCAATAATCATTCAATCTGGACTATTCTCCACTATCCAAACAAACGCCCAGACAAATGCCATAAAGACTACCCATGCAAATGCTACGGTGCCTGCGAGGTTTAAATTTTTCCGTATCTCTTTCCTTCTAAGTTTTATCTTGGCAACTTCTTTTTCATGCGCTAACCTGCTTTCTTCCATGCGGTTTTTAACGCTTGTATATAAATCTCCTTGGCCTTGTATCAGGCAGATGTCCTTAAACTGTCTATCAAAATTCTCTAACTGTCTCTTTGCAGACTCCATTGCAAGAGCTTCTTTATAGCTCATTGCACCAGCTTTTGAACGCTCTACATCTCTGTACTTTTCGCTTGCTTCACCCCACTTTCCTACTAATGATTGCAAACTAGCAGCATGTCCGGCACTTTCTTTAAGGGTACTTAGCCCTTCATTAAGAACCTTTAGGGCTGACAGTACGGCTGCTACCTCTCCGATCATGCAGCACCTCTAAAAATCTTTTGAAAGATATATTGCCGCTAAAATAAATGGATACATTGCCCAGATCAGACCTTCCAGTCTCGCCATACGCGACGACCCCCGGTCTAACCGTTCTTCTATAGCTTTAAACCGAAGCGCACATTCTCTTTCATGGGTTTCGATTTTGGATAATGCATCTTGTTCTGTCATTCCTTTGCTTTACCGATATTAATCGCCAGCATATCAATTACTTTATATGCTTTAGCGACCAGAGAGTCGTCTGTAGGAGTAGGGGTTAAAGCAGCAATAGTGCTACATGCAGCAATTATTGCAGTAACAATATTTAATAAATCTATTAATTGGTCCATAAAAATTTATCCTATATGTCAATTTCTACCCAAGATTCAGAATCTTCATCCCATCTATGAGGTTGACCGCCAGTCGGCATTGGTTTAGTTGGAGAAGGATAATTAAATTCTACCCAAGATTTAGAACTTTCATCCCAACTATAAATTTTTCCATCATCTGGCATTTCAGTCGGAGGTTCCCATCCATAACTTTCAGAATTTAATATCCAGCTATCGTAAGGTTTTGCGTCATAAAATCCTGTTCCATCATAATTCCCACCAACTGCCGCAAAATTTTTACGCTCTCTTGCTTCGTCACCTGTAATAATTGATTGATCATCAGCAGCTTTTCTTGTTGCCCTGGTTCCTCCATTACCATCATCTTCAGTGGCTTCTACATAATAAATGCCGCCATTCATATTGTATGATGTTTTTACCCAGTCACCTTCTAATGTAGAAATATGATCTTCATCTGCAACAATTACTTGTTGTACGATGCCATCAACAACCAATGCATAATGCGCCATCTATATCTCCTATGCTACATAAGTCCCAGATGAGTTAAAGGTATGATAGGTATAACCGCCTGCAGAAGTTACAGTTCCTCCAGTTCCTTGTTGAGTGCCAGAATAACGCAAGATAACAACTCCAGACCCACCATTACCTGCAACATTTGAACTAGGTCCACTCAAAGCTCCTGCTCCTCCACCTGAATTTGCTGGAGAGGCTGAACCATTCCAGTTTGCTGCTCCTGCTGTACCACCTCCAGATCCACCGGCTCCTTGGGTTGAATAAGAATTTGGAGGACCACCAAATGGAGCATTGTAATACGCCATGGCCCCTCCGCCTCCACCTGCGCGGGTAGTGCCAAGTGATTGCCAATCTTTTCCTCCTCCACCAGCACCTGCTTGCGGAACGTAATAAGGAGGTGCAGAAGGATAAAATCCGCCATTGAGTCCTGCAGCGCCTGCTCCACCGCCACCGCCACCCATAACATAAGCACTAGATACAAAACCCAAGCCTCCATCATTTCCTTGGCCAGAAGTACCTGATCCTCCAGGGTTTGAAGAACCATAAGCAGTGCCGCCAGATCCGCCACCTGACCCGCCTGCTAGACCACTTAAAGTAGAACTAAAACCATTCCCTCCACCGCCACCGCCAGTTGCAGTGCCAGAAGAAACAGTTCCTAGAATACTATTGCTGCCAGAGTTACCTTGTCCTTGAACAGCCCATGGGTGCGCTGCTCCTCCAGCGCCAATGGTTACAGTATATGAAGCATCAGGAGTAAAAGTTTCTGAAGCTTCTAAATGCCCTCCTGCTCCACCTCCACCATTTGCTGTGTTGAGACTTTTACCGCCACTAGCGCCTCCGGCGAGAACAAGATACTCAACAGTATAAGGCTCTCTTGGCGCGGCACCTCCGGCCAGCATCATCATAATTCCAGACATTAGCTTAGATTCCCGCTGATGGCACAAACTGTGCCGCTTATAAATAAAATGGTCGCTATGCCACGAGTTTTTAAGGTTGCAGTTGCTATGTCAGAATCTTCTCCAGCTTTGTATGCAGTAGTAATAGTACATGTAATAGTTATATTACCTGTCGTATTGTTGAATATGCTGATTGCATCTCCCGCACTAAAAGTTGAATTGGGGATAGTAATAGAACCACCTGACCCAACTTCAATAAAGTTTCCAACATCTCCTGTTGCTAATGAATATGAACCAGTCTTGGCTGAACCGCTTTGCGGTATTGCCCTGACTGCGCCATCTCCATCAGTCATACTGCCTGTAACTGTTAGATTCCCGGCAGATGACAAAGCCATTTTTTCTGCTGCAGCTTCACTAGCTGCGGTCTTAAAGCTTAACTTTGTTGCATTGCTTGTTGCGCTAAAGTCTCCTTCCGATACCGCTTCAATACCTGCAGCAACCAAGTTGGCATCAGAGCCAGTGCTTTCATCTGGTGCTTGAAAATCTACTTTACCAATTACATCATCAGCAGCTATATCCACTTCAGCAGTCTGTAGTGTTAATGCCATAGGGCTGTCATCAGTTGTCACAGTTCCCTTTAAAGTAATTGCGCCAGCTTCTGTCAATGAAATAATCGGAGTTGTACCTACAGCAGATCCCAGACCGACAATCAAATCATCGGCTGAATCATCCAGGCCAATATAAAAATCCTGTGCATGCCCATCAAAAACAATCTTTACATCTTCTGCCTCTGCGTCCCCAAGAGTTAAGGTAGGCGTTGTTCCGGCAATTTGAAAGGAATCTGAAACAACAACATCAGTCATTGCATCAATCACTGCGGCCCCACTACCTGCACCATCTAGGTAAACAAGTCTGGTTTTCCCAGTACCTATAGTAACTGTTGCGCCACTACCTTGTTTGACTGTAATACTTTGTGAACCACTAGTTGCATTTTCTATAAACATAACCCGAGAGATAGTATTCGGGGCAATTGTAAGTTCTCTGGTAGCAGTTAAACTTGCGCTGCTGGTTACTTTAAAATATAAAGCTCTAGCTGGATCAGCAGCACCATCGGCAACTGTAGTCGTAGCATTTGCGTCACTACCAAAACAATCCTGGGTATTATAACCAAGACCATCCGCAATTAACTCGAGGTTGGTATTGGTGCTTGTGCCCCAGGTGCCTGATTCATCACCAGTGGCAATTTCTTTTAATCTTAAATTATTGACATATGTAGCCATTTATTAACTCCCTATTGTCGGTTGAGTATCAGGAAAATCTGAAGTTGAAGGCCAGTCTCTTAGTTTCTGACGATACTCGGTTAACGAATCTTTGTCTGGATGATCTGGAAGCAACATCAAAAGGTCTGTTCGTTCTAGTTCAGAGTTACGCCACACCCTAGCCATCGTAGATTCAGTTACTCCACTTTCAGCGGGAGCGAATTCCTCGTAATGATCAAAGTTTTCTTTGATCCATTCTTCTGAGCCTTTAATTCTTGGGTTGGTGATATTGCCATCAGCGTCTTTGATTACATAGGTTTTCATTTTTTTCTCCTATCACCACGGGAGGTACTGGATAATAATTATCCCGTCGCCACCGCGACCGCCCTCACAATAGCTACCAAAGTTCTGGTTATAGGCTCCGCCACCTCCACCTCCGATTCCACCATTTTGACCGACAATAAATACGGCATTGGTGTTAGCCCAATAACCAGCGCCGCCAGCTAATGCTCCAGCTTGGTTTAGTGACCACGGAGTGCCGGACGCAACCCACACTGAAGCCGCTGATTGGCCGCCAATGACGTATCCGTATCCGCTGCTACCGATTCCTTCGCCCATCGCATCAGAATGACCGTCATTGTTTCCGGCGTCTACCTCCCCAGTGTCGCCGGTGCCGTGTATACCCACAGCACCACCACCAGAGTAACCAGACGCTCCACCCGGACCACCCGTATTATTAACGTCGCCATTAGATGCCGTTCCACCCGTTCCGGCCACGCTGCTTATGCCTCCCCCGCCGCCACCATTTGCGGTTAGCGTGCTACTAAGCCCAGTTCCCGCCATCGTTGTGTTTCCGCCGTTTGATCCTGTGGCATTTGCGCCACCATCTCCACCAACTCCGACAACAATTGTGAAACTTCCTGCGGTTGTAACAGCTAATGAATTCTTTTTGCAGTAACCACCCGCTCCGCCTCCACGCGCAATATTGGTTCCATAGCCACAACCACCGCCTCCGGCTCCAATTAAGTGGATGCAGATATTCCCGTCCATAGGAGGAACCCAAGTCACTGACTCGGTGATGGTTAATTGAGGATATGCGGTTACCGTCGCACCTAAAACTGCCATCTCTAACCTTCTGCCTCCTCTTCTTCTTTTTCTAATTCTGGTCGTGTTGCAGGAAAATCATTTATATATTCGTCGTCATCATTTGTTGCAGGCCAATCCCTTAGTGCCTGACGATAAGTTAGGTAGTTATCTCGTTTGGGGTAGTCTGGCGTTTGCGCTATCCAATCAGTATCCTTTAGCTCTTGATCTCGCCACTCTCTTGCGGATTGAACTGTCTCTGGAACAACTTGATGAGGAGGATCAACAATCAAATCATAGGACTCATAATTGTCCTTGACGTAGGACTCTTCAGCCTCAATTAAATTTGTAACGCCGTCACTGTCTGTTACGCTAAAGCGTGCCATTACAGATACTCCACGATTGAAAGTACAACTAGACCGCCGCCGCCCATTCCCGAATAGGAGTCTGAACTTGAATAAGCGGCAGCACCGCCACCGCCACCGCCATAGGAACCCGTTCCCCCATAAGTTCCGCTAGACCCCGTTTTTTGAGCACCTCCGCCACCTCCGCCGAATAATCCGGGCGAAACGTATCCGCCTGTACTGGAAGCGCCATAATAAATATTATGATGATACCCTGTGCCGCCGCCTCCGGGGCCGGGATAAGAGTTAGCACCAGACGTAGTTACAGATCCCGCTGCTCCCCATAACCCGTCAAAAATACTGGCAGATTGGCCTGTATGCATACTGCTTTCGGCGGCTTGAGTACTCAAGCGATAATTTAACGTCATGCCCCTGTTCACAAAATTGTAGGTGTAGGAATTTGCCGTTTCCCCTGCCGTCCACCAATCCCTGTCTACATTTGCTGTAAAATCATATCCTGCTCCGAAAGCGGTTCCTCCGCCTCCAGACATTTCAATCCCGTTTCCGTTTGTTGCGACAAGATCTCCTCCCCGCCCCCAAACGCCTCCACCTCCGGCAGCGATACATTTGTTGTAATTGCTTGTTGTACAACTTGCATCGCCACCTCGATGTGCTAGACCAAAAATTCCGGGAGCGGCACCTCCGGCTGCGGCAATGTGATAGCCATTGCCGTCATAATTTGAAACAACTGCGTTTCCGCCTCGCGCTCCCGCGACTCCAAATATGTTTCCGGTTGTGCCTACCGCACCGCCAGCACCGCCAGTCGTTGATGGGGTATTTGTGGTGTTAGATGATTGACCTGTTCCCCCAACTCCACCATTTGCTTTCAACAAAGCAGAACCGCCCGAAACTTTCCACGAAGAATCCCCGCCTGTACCGCCTTGTGCTTCATCTCCAGAGTTATAACTGCCAGCACCACCAACAGTGGCAACGTAAGAAGTTCCAGAGGCCACAGTTAATAGGCTTTTGCAAACTGCTCCCGATCCTCCTCCTGCCGCCGCTGCACTGGCTGCGGCGTTGTTCCAGTAGGCTGCCCCGCCACCGCCGCCACCGCCTATCACTGTTACGATTACTCTCGCATCAAACGGACACGCCCAAGTTTCTGTCGCAGTAAACAATATCTCGTTGAGAACTGATTGATTTTTTTGTCCTAAAACTGCCATAAGACTTTCCTACAAACTAGCCCATCCAATTGTGCTATCAACATAAACCAGTTGTACAGCATTGCCTTCTGGAAGAGTTCCGTCTGAACCTGCTGAGTCTATATTTTCTGAATTTCGACCGACTGTTACCGTAGCGGCACCGACATTTTTTAAAATTACTGTATCTCCTTCGCTTGGACTTGCTGGCAGCGTTACCGTAAAAGGTGTGCTTGCATGATTACAAATTAACTGATCTTTGGAAGAAGCTGTATAGGTTGTTGTTTTGACTACCCAGGCGTTATAAGCACCGCCAGCAGCTAAAGCCTCACCAACTGCCGCCCCTGCTCCCGCTCCATCCAGATAGATCATTTTGCTAGAGCCATTCTCTATAGTGACATTAGCCCCACTACCTTGGCTGATAATAAGGGAATAACCCCCACTGGTAGCATTCTCTATAATCTGTACCCGCTTCATCGTATTCGGAGCAATGGTTACTGTGCAGTCAGAATCCAACGTACCTGTATATTTAATACGAAATGCTCTGGCTTCATCTGAAGCTCCGTCTGCAACTGTCGATGCATGTGTATCTGCGTTAGTGGTAATGGCTTCTGTGCCAATACCAAGTGCCTCACCTATCAACTCTAAAGATGTGTTGGTAGATGTTCCCCATCCAGAATCACCATCTGCTGGTTCTGCTACCCTTAAATTATTTACATATGTCGATGCCATAATTTACGCCGCTATTTCTGTCCAATTAGGTGTTTGTGCTGTATCTACAACACTCCAAATAAGTACGCCTGGAGGCGCATCCATTGTTGCCGATATGCCCGTAACTTCTACTGATACTCCTGTGCCTGCCGTAATCTCAACATCATTAACAAGTCCAGATGCAGCAATACCTACGATAATGACTGATCCGCCTGTGCCTGCAGAAACGGTAACACTTCCAATGGCTGAAGTTCCGGCAGAACCGGATGGAGATACAGTAACCCCAGTACCTTCCGATACAGTAACACTTCCAACGGCTGAAGTTGCTGCTATACCAGTAGCTGTAACGCTAACTCCCGTACCTTCCGATACGGTAACAGTACCTCCCCAATTTCCTTCACCCCATTCCTGAGAATCACTACCCCAGCCGCCATATGGTGCGCTGGTTGCGGAAACTCCAGTAACAGAAACAGAAGTTCCTGCTCCTGCTGTCACACTCCCTATAGAAGAAGTTGCACTTTCTCCGGTAACAGCAACAGTTTGTCCAAATGATATTGTTACACTGCCAACGGAGGAAGTTCCTGCCACTCCAGTGACAGAGAAGACCATATCTGTAGCAACAGTAACACTACCTAGGCCACTAGTTGCAGAGGTAATCCCTACATTTTGGTTATAACCCCCAGAGTTGTACGTCTGAGTTATGCTGTTATAACCCTCAAAATATATTGTTACATCAGCCATCAGGCGTTCCTGGTTTAGGCGATCCTAATAATCGCGCTACTGGCATCAGCAGTTGGAAACGTGATTGTAAAATCTCCAGAAGAAGAAGTTTTATCCGATCCAAAATTTAATACCAAAACAGCCCTGTTCGCAGAACCGGCTGTAGTAGAAGAGTTATAAATTAACGCTCCTCTTGCCGTAATGCTTGAACTGGCCCAGGTCACATCAGCAAAGTCTGTCAAAGCCGTTGTGCTGGAAGCTGTTGGCGTAACATTTGTTAGAGCCGCGCCGCCTGCAGTGTAGTTTGTACCACTAGCTTCGTTTGAAGAGCTATACGCTGTTGTAGTTGAATCTAAACTTGCACTGCTTGTATACAGAGCAATTTTAAAAGCGTTTCCTGTGCCTGTTGATGTTGTAGTTCCACCGCCAGAGCCGTTAGTAAAGTTATGTATGCCTTGCAACAATTCCTGCTTAAAAGACGTACACATTGCTTGGGTAATAGCCATTACATTTTCCTCAAAATTTCGGCCAAATCAGTATGGCCTTGTCGTTTAAACTCATTATAGAGTGTAGTTCTATCGCTTTTAACTGCCTGCTCTAAAGCTTGAACAATAACATAGAACATTCTTTCCCTGAATGCTTCAGCCTGCTGCTTGATAACAGGATCAGCGCTATCAGCAATACTAATTATTTTAGAAATTGCATTCATAGCTAATTCTTCTGGGGTATGCCCCCTTTCTTGTGTTGTTTGAACCTCAAAAGCCCCTGGCGATGCGGATATTTCTATATCTAACATAATTATTGCCTAACCCCCGGAGCTACCCCTATTAGATTTGGAGCCTTTAAAGTCTGAGAAGCAACTGCAGGTCTAAACTCAGGTCTAAATTCATCCCTCATGCCATAACCTTCGCCCATGTTTGCTAATGCCTGCATTGCCCTGTCAAATCTTTGCTGGTAAAGCATTATCTCCTCGGGTGTTTTAAGAAAAGTAGCAGCTTCCACCAGGGTTCCATATAGCATTGCGTCAGGGGCATTTTCTGAAAGCCATGTTGTCCCGCTTTCCGCCCCCGCTGTAAGGGAAAGAGGTCGATATTTGTAATGCAATTCTACGTTATAGTTACTATCCGGGGTTGGTGCGACAAGAAAAGTATCGTCATCAAACATTGCATAATATTTTGGCAGTCCAGTAGTAGACTCATTAGGCGTGTAATCCCTAATAAAAGAAACATTCTTCAACAATAAGTAGGAATAATTCCCGCTGGAAGAAATTGCGAGACTATAAGGGGATAAAAAATCAGTAGGCGTTGCCAGATAAGCATTACTAGTTGTAAAAGAACCTATTTGATTTTTTCTAAACAAAGGCATTTCAACATTCTTGAGTATTCTTTCTTCCGCTTCTTGAATAAAAGTCGGAAGACTATTTACAAAAGTTGTTTCTGTTGCCAAGCAGTAGTCTTGAACTGCTGTCTTTAAACCTGAATAAGTAAAACCACTCATACTGTCACCGTTACTGTGCCTACGCTTATTGTAGCCTCTATTCCATCAAAAGAAGAACCTATGGAGTCTCCAGTTACCGTTGTCATTGCATTAGGATCAATAGTCCTGACTACCCCAGACCCAGCTACAGCAGAAGCAGGGACAGATGGCCTTGCATATTGCAAAGCTTCAGGATCTGCAAGGGTTCTCGGAGGCTCTAATTGTGGGCTTTTGGGCTCATAGCATTCAGCGCAAACTCTGAATCCAGTCCACTCTTTCCTTAACTGAGTGTACTTATACTGAAAGCCACATCTGTCGCATATGGCAATTGCGTATTTGCCAGACGCATAAGACATTTATGCCCTCCTGATAGAAAAAATACCCGGTGCAATCTTTAAAGAAGCCCTACTGCTATCCTGGTCTGCCGCTCTCTGAAACTCTTCCTCATAAATACCTTTCAGCATTGGCACCCTATCAGGGGCTCTCTTCAAAGCAATGTAATAAGCCAGCCCGGCCGCCAAGCAAGGATAAAACCTGAATGGCATATCCACTGTATTAACGCTGGCATCCGCATCTTCAATGCGAACCAGGCGATTAATAATCAATTGGTCTGTGCTATTTTCAGCAGCAGGCCAGATATACAAGCGTGGTGTAATTTGCTTATCTAAAAACCATTGAGTTGGTCTGGCTTTAGTTGCTTTGTTGGGTATATTCCAATATTCGGAACGACTCACCTGCTCCATGGAAGTATCAGTTGTTGTACTTCCTTCAGTTCTTCTGATAATTACATCCAGAACATCAATGGTGCTGGCAGATAAATCAATATATTCATCAGCTTCAGTTAATGTGGTAGTTGAGTTAGTAACTGTCCACTGGTTTAACCCCCTGTTTGCCCAATCAGCAAACAAGAGGTTAAGGGATCTCCTTGCGGTAACCCCGTCATACCCAGTACGAAACTCAAGACCACATCTTTCGAATGCTTCTTCTATATATTCCGCAACATCCGGCTCAAAATCTCTAGATCCTGACGTAGCCATTTACCGATTCCTTTAAGAAAAGAATGTGGTCATTGCAGTTAAGTCTGTAACAGCAGTAAAAGTTACATATCCGCCGTTTTTAAATAGCAGACCATCATCTGGAATATCTGGGTAAGAGTTAGTGCTGGCTCCTGCAACAGTCGCAAATTGCATAACAATTGTTCCTGTTCCAGAACCTTCTCTAAACTTGAGCGTTGCCGCACTGCTACCATTAACAACATAGATGCCGCGCAAACGACAACGTGCTGCTGAAATAACGCCGCTGCAACTGGTCCCAGAACCTGCGCTTACATTACCTGCTGAAGCTCCTGAAGTTGCTATCTGGGTAACTGTTTGAAAAAAACTACTTCCTGTAGCTGTACCTGTGTTAGCACCAGTAATAACTTCAGTAATAGCAGTTCCACTTTCATCAGTACCTGTAACTGTGAATGTGATGCCGGAATCATTACCTGCAGACAAAATGGTGACGTTCCTTGGGCAATCCATCGTAACAGATCCCCCTGAAGCCAATGCACCATTAATAGTTAGGTTGGTAGCACTACCAATACTAGCAGCAGTGCTAATGCCATCAGCGTCTGCGGCAGCAGCTTCTATAAAGCTGGATGTTACATCACTGCCTGAACCTTTAAGGGCCATAGCAATCTACCTCCTTCCTTTAGGCGTTGTTAATGCCCTGGATGTATTCAACTGTTACATAACCAACACCAGATGTACCTGCAGAAAAGTCAATGTAAATTGATAAATCAGAAGTACCAATATCAACCCATGTATCGGCATCAGTAATAGTACCGTCAGCACCGTGATGGATAACGTTCGCAGCAGTACCTGCAGCCAAAGCAGTAAACAATTCAGTTGAAGCAGTACTTGTTCCCATCGAGATATTCGCTGCATCACAAGCTGTAGTAATGTAAACAATAATCTCAGTAATCTGGCTATTTGCAGGAATAGTAATTCCTGTATCAGCAGCAGTAGTGGATTGTGTCCATGAGGCAGTCTGTGCCATCTTGACAAAACCAGTGTTTTTTACATCAGTGCCTACAGTTGTGCCTGTAGTATCTTTAATTGTTCCAGCCTTAATCGGGCCGGAAAAAGTAGTAGTAGCCATGTATGTCTCCTGTCGTGGCTAGTGTCTAAGTTTCCGTTGAGAAAACTTAGTCAGGAAATAAAAAGGGGGCTTTTACACCCCCTTATATTATGCTCCTTGAGAGCCGAATACACAACGAGGATTGCTCCATCCGAAGGAGTAACGCTCTCGCGCTTTATAGCGCACGTTACCCGTATCGAAATCGCCTTCCATAGAAGTGCTAATCGGGGTTCTTTCAAAGTGCTTGAAGCCGTCAGGGCAGTCAGTCAGGACAAACCAGGCATCAGTGTCAACCAAGAAGTGGTTAACTGCATAGCCTTCTGGCAGCAGTCCCATGTTCTTGATAGCGTTGATGTCGTTATCCGCTGTGCCTACTCTTCCAGGCGTTTCAAGGAGTCTGTCGGCAACAAACTGTAGTTGAGGCGGAACAATCAGCTTGGTTCCCCGAAGGGCCAAGATCATATTTCGGTCATCAACATAAGTTGAGATGTCGATCAGAGCATTTTCCAATGACGTTTCGTTAAGATCCGACATTGTAGTAGCTCGGTTAGCAAGGTTTCCACCATAGGAAAGTGGGTGTGCAGTGTTAATCAAAGATACACCGTCACCACCTGTATAGCTGCTGCTGAACGCATTGTTCAGAACATTAGCAGCTTTTACCTGCTTGGTGTGAGCCATGCTTCTTGCAAGAGCCTTTGTATAACGAGCCCCAAGGCGGTCATACAAATTATCTTCTACCGCTTCCTCGGTCAAAGCAAATGCAAGGGCTACGGTTTCGTGAGTGTAACGAGCCGTGAAACCTTCAGTGGCGTTATCAAATTGAACACCTTGGCCTTCCTGTTTAACAGAAGCATTGCCAAATCCAACAATTAACACCTCTTCTTCAAACGCTCGGTCTGAAGATTCAGTTTCAAAGATCTCAGCATGTTCGTTTTCATAACGATCATACTCCATGCCAAATAAGGCATTAAGACCAGGCTCTAGTTCTTTCGCTAGTTGTGCGCGTGAAATTGCCATCTATTCAGCCTCCCTTACGCTAGGCCAACTTGCTTCTGACCAAACAGATGATTCTGTATGGTGACAA
>PBPE01000099.1 GCA_002724585.1 Dehalococcoidia bacterium
CAACGAGACTAAGGATGGGTTCGGAGATGGGCGGAAGAAAGCAGCGGGTGTCATTCTGTATTTATGCAATCACAATATTGTCATTCATAATCGTATCATGCGCTAAGGCAGAAATAGATAATTCCCCGAACATAGATATAACAAGCCGCGAAGTTACACCCACCGTGACAGTTCCAAATACCACTGAACCTCCGATAGAACACCCGACAAACATACCTACAGCCAGTCCTACTCCTGCCCCTGCACAACCCAAATATCCAAACCCGACTCTTGGAGGAGCTTTAACAATAGCTTCAGTGGCCGAGATATCTCACAGAGACGTTCATCAACAAAGCCAGTACGCCCTCGCATCTTTGGGCCCCGGTATAGCGTATAGTCGCCTTTTAAAAATTGAAACTGGTCCGGATATTGATAAACACTCTCTAACCTTAATGTGTGACTTATGTAAAACATGGACTATGAAAGATGACTTTTCATACGAGTTTCACATTAGGGAAGATGTGTATTGGCATCCAAACCGAGATATGAGAAAACGCAGGTTAAATGCTGCAGACCTGATATACAGTTATAACAGGATTATGACTGAGGGATGGGCTAATTCAAGATTATACCGTGATAAAGGTATTGAAGAATTCACGTCTTCGTCGGCTTATATTCTAAACGTGAGTACTTCGTTTCAGGATAATGACTCCTTGTTATCGTTAGCTGATGCAAACAGTAAAATAGTAGCCCACGAAATCGTTGACAAGTACGGAGACTTGAAAAGCAGTCCCGTTATTGGTACTGGCCCATGGATTTGGGAAGGTACATCAGTCGAAGCTGGATATGATTTTGTCTCAAATCCAGATTATTTCGAGCCCGGAATACCATATCTGGATCAATTATTCATTAAAAGCCTACCTAACCCCGATTCTAGAGAACACGGCTGGCAAAAACATGCAGCAGCTTTGGAAACCGGATTAGTCGACATGATCATGATGAACGCGCTAGAAATGAAGAAGTGGGACCCTAATCTACAACCTTACAAGATACACAAATCGAATAACCCGACAAAGAAAATCGCTTTAGGGATCAACGTGCAGTCAGAACCATTAAATAACCTCACGGTCAGAACCGCAATATTAAATGCGCTTGACCCATGGGATTATATGGATATGATATGGAACGGCACGGGATCGTCGGACATTGGTATACCAATATATCTGCCCAATGCCGGAATAAGTGAAGATGACACAAGAGCCAGATATTTTGCAAACCCTAGTAAAGCTCGTAATTTAGTCAAGGACCTACCAGATGATATTCCACTAGACATATCGTTAACTGTAGCTGAATTTGATGATGAACATCTACAATTGGCTCTACGAATAGCAGACGATCTCACAGAGGCCGGGTTTAATATAGAAACCAGGGCAATACATCCGTCTCAGTATTGGGAACAACTAATAAGCCCATTAAAAACTTATCAATTGGTATTAGGATCGTTACCACCTATCACAACAACAAACAGTTTTCTAACAGGCATTCTACATAGTAGAGGGATGATCAACCTTGCCGACCACAGAGACGGGACTCTAGATTTAATGATAGAAGAGCAAATCTCTGAACTAAATGAAGAGCTACGTATTCAAAAGCTATCAGATATTCAGGGGCACATCTTGGAGAACCGATATATGTTCACTCCTATAAACGCTCCATCATACTGGATATATTCCAATACAATAGAAAACTTCTATCCAAATAATACTATGGATGAATATAGTCATTGGGCACATGTGTGGATCGACAGCTAATATGAAATCGCTGCTACAGCCGAGCCTTTAATGCACAACACATCTGTATCAAGAAAGGTATGATTTTACAGCATCACGAATTGTGACCCAGGGTAACATCACACACTTGACTCGCACCGGATATTTTCTAATCGTGCGTAAGGCAGCTATTTCGGGTGAAACTTCGGTAGATGAACTGAGACAGGAAGTGTCCATCATATATTTGAAATCCTCGAAAAATGCTAATACATCAGCTATTTTCTGATCTGAGAGAAGCACACTCATAATTGAAGCCGATGCTTGCAAGATGGAACAACCTTCGGCAACTACACAAATACCAGAAATCCGATCATATTTATTGATTCCGATAGTAACACTGACTTCATCGCCGCAAAATGGGTTCCAATCGCTATGTTCTATATGCGGTTTGCTTATGGGGTTTCTATTACGCGGATTCCGATAATGATCCATGATAAGATCATCATAAATGCCATCAAATTGTAATTCAGAATTGCTCGACATTATCAGACTTTACCACGAAATAAAGACAGGACGTCACATCTTAGAAGCAATATGATCGTAATTTACTCAGTGCTTACAGATCCCGACTCACCTTCAATTGCTTCCCTTAGAGCATGCCACGACAGAATGGCACATTTTATTCTAGCAGGATAACCGGAAACCCCTGATAATAATTCCAAATCTTCTAATAGATCATGATCAATATCTTTATCAGGTTCCGTCACCATCATATGAAAGGCGTCGAATACAGAAAATGCTTCTGAAGTAGTCTTACCCTTGACACGTTCCGTTAGCATAGACGTTGAGGCCTTAGAAATAGCACAACCTGAGCCCTGAAAACCAATATCAACAATAGTGTCTTTTTCTAATTTAATCTGCAGTGTGTATTTATCCCCACACAAAGGATTATGACCCTCTATACTCACCGTAGCATCGTTAAGAATACGATAGTTTCTAGGTTTACTGTTGTGCTCTAATAGTATTTCTTGATACAAATAACTCAAATCTGACATAATAAATACAACAATCTATCTAAGTTGACCAGAAAATGCGCTGTAATATTTTGACCCAGCACATTTTGGGTGATCTAACTGAATACTTCCAGGACACGATCTATACCAGTTACAAGAGTATCAATTTCCTCTTTAGTATTATAAAACGACATGGATGCACGGGCAGTAGCTGGTATTCCATAGCGTTCCATAACTGGCTGGGCACAATGGTGACCAGTCCTTATGGCTATGCCCTCTGAATCTAAAATCGTCCCTATATCATGCGGATGTATATCACCAAGCGTAAATGAGAGTACCGCTCCCTTGTGTGAAGAAGTGCCAATAATACGCAAGCTAGCTATTTGTTCCAATTTGGCAGTTCCATAAGCCAGAAGCTCAGACTCGTAAGAATTGATCGCATCAAGCCCAATATCATTAACATAATCAATCGCCGCACCTAGACCAATAGCACCAGCGATATCAGGAGTACCCGCCTCAAATTTATGCGGCAGTACGTTGAATATGGTCTTGTCAAAAGTCACTGACTTTATCATCTCTCCACCTGATTGATAAGGAACCATGTTATCCAAAACTTCGCTTTTTCCATACAGTACTCCAATACCGGTGGGGCCATACAACTTATGTCCAGAGAAAGCAAAGAAGTCACATCCTATATCTTGCACATCAACCTTCATATGTGGCGCAGATTGAGCTCCGTCAACTAACACCACAGCCCCTAAAGAATGCGCCATTGCAGTTATTTCTTTTACAGAGTTGATTGTCCCCAAAGCGTTAGATTGATGTACTACTGATACAAGTTTTGTTTTGTCTGACAGCAATGCACCGTATTGGTTTATATCCAATTCACCTGAATCGGTAATAGGTATTATCCTTAGCACTGCTCCCGTTTGTTCGCATAGCAACTGCCAAGGCACTATATTTGAATGATGTTCCATACCACTAATTATTATCTCGTCACCAGAGCGTATATTCTGAACACCAAACGAATAAGCCACTAAATTAATAGACTCTGTCGTACCACGCGTATATATAATCTCCTGATCACTTCCTGCATTAATGAAGCTCCTGATTTTGCTTCTAGCAGCCTCATAATCGTCAGTCGCCAATTGACTTAGGGTGTGGACGCCTCTGTGAACATTCGAATTTACCGTCTGGTAGTAATTCGATAAGGAATCAATAACACATTGTGGCTTTTGGCTAGTCGCCGCATTATCAAGGTACACTAACGGTTTCCCATTAACAGTCTGACTGAGAATTGGAAAATCTTTTCTAATAGAGTTTACTTTAAATCCGTCGGTCATATTACTGCACTGATCCAAACGAAAGCGTTGCTGATGGGATATATTCATCATAAATATTATTCAGAAACTCCCCCAGAGGTAATAGATCCACTTTATCCAGAATTTCTGCTGCGAACGCATGGATCAAGATACGACTGGCGGTTTCTGCATCCAAACCCCTACTCCGCATATAGAACAGAGTATCCTCATCTATATGCCCTGCAGTAGCACCATGTCCGCAAACTACATCATCTGCGTATATTAGCAAGCTTGGCTTACTATCGATCTCTGCACTGTCGGATAACAAAAGATTTTTATCCGTCTGCTGTGCATCTGTTTTCTGAGCATTTTTTCTTACTATAACATTACCACCAAAGACGGCTTTCGATGAACCATCCAAAATACCTTTGTAGAACAATCTACTCGTACCATTAGGTTTAGCGTGATCTATGCTAATAAAATTATCCTGATGTTGATCGTTCAGCGTTAAATACAGTCCAGACAGCTCACAGTTCGCTCCTTCTCCATCCAACAGAACGTGAAAATCATTCCTACCTATAGCCGCACCCAACGCGAATGAAGCCGATATGAATGTACTGTCCGCTTCTTGGCAGACACGACTTACACCTACATGGAAACCGTGTGCCTTTTCCAAACATATCCTGTAGTGTTTTATTGTAGCATTCTCCTCCACATATATTTCTGTAACCGAATTCGTAAGTGAACTAGATTCGCACAAACTAACATAATTTTCTATCACGCTTAAATGGCTTCCGGGCTGAGCTATTAAGAGCACTCTCGGATACGTAACACAATCACTAACCTGACCAGATGTCAGAAAAACCAAATTAACCACTGTATTTTCTTCAGATGATTCACTAGCTAGTACAAAAGCTCCATCTTCAATGAATGCTGTATTAAGCGCGGTAAATCCGTCCTCCGAATAATCAGCTTCTCGTCCTAAGTATTTCTTCACAAGCTCTTCATGATTCTCTAAGGCTTCATGCAGAGTGGAAACTTCTACGGAGTCTAAAATTTTCTTATTCGCCCTAGGCTGATAAACACCATCGATAAATACAAGGTTTATCCAGTCATCAGAATTAGGGGTGAAGTTTTCTAGCGATTTTAATTCCAGACCTCTGTCTATCGAAACATTTGGAGCGTAGACGAATGTCTTGTTAGCTATTGGTCTAACATCGGTATATTTCCATTTTTCATTTCCTCGTCTCGCCGTAGGAAGACCTATATTATTGAAAACCGTCCAAGCCGGTTGTCTCATCTCTTCCAATAAAGTGGTTTCCGTTTTGTCAGAGCCAACCAAGTGATAATCATGTGTGTATTGTGGATATTTAGATGATATCTCAGCCATGTTTACGTGCGTACCCCATTTGACCTAATGAAAATATACCTATAAGCATTACTTTTTGGGAGAAAAGACCCTTGGATTTAGCCACAAGGGTGCACCATGATCAGGAGACCATTTCTCGTATCCAGTCATAGCCTTTTTCCTCTAATTCATGAGCAAGGTCCGCGCCACCAGAGCGCACTATTCTGCCATCTACAAGGACATGTACGAAATCTGGGGTAATATAATTCAATATTCTCTGATAATGAGTCACAAGTACTACAGCGTTTGAAGGGTTTCTCAATTTGTTCACCCCTTCAGACACTATTCTCAGTGCGTCTATATCTAACCCTGAATCCGTTTCATCGAGAAGCGCCAGATCAGGTTCTAGCATAGCCATTTGCAAGATCTCGTTACGCTTTTTTTCCCCGCCAGAAAAACCTTCATTAACGTTTCTTCTACTCAATTCAGGGTCAATATCCACTTGAGAAACTTTATCCTTCAAGAATTGATCAAATTCTCGGGCGCTCATCTCTTCTTCCCCATTGTGTTGCCTCTTCGCATCCACTGCAGCTTTTAAGAACTGCCATGCTCTGACGCCGGGAAGCTCCATCGGATATTGGAACGCCAAAAATAACCCTCGCCGCGCTCTATCCTCTGGTTCCAAAGCAAGTAGATCTTCACCTCTATATAGAACCTCTCCCGATACCACACTGTACTCAGGACGACCAGCCAGCGAATTAGCCAACGTGCTTTTACCAGATCCATTAGGGCCCATAATGGCGTGAACTTCGCCGGCATTCACGGTCAAATTAACGCCTTTCAATATCTGTTGATCTTCTACCGAAACACAAAGATCTACAATTTGTAAGAGTGGTGATATAGCCTGATTTACCATTATTTATTAACCAACTGTCCCTTCTAAGCTAACTTTTAACAATTGAGAAGCCTCCATAGCAAATTCGAATGGCAACTCTTGAAATATACCCCTGCAGAAGCCATTTATAATCATATAGTGGGCGTCTTCAACCCCTATTCCACGTTGTTGACAATAGAAGAGCTGGTCGTCGCTCACCTTGGATGTAGTGGCTTCGTGTTCCATTTGCGCTGTAGGGTTCTTAACTTCAATGTATGGCACTGTGTGGGCTCCGCATTGATCGCCAATCAGTAAAGAATCACACTGCGTAAAATTTTTCGCCCCGTTAGCGGAAGCATTAATCTTTACAAGCCCACGATAAGTATTTTCTGCCTTACCTGCCGAGATACCTTTGGCAACAATGGTGCTTTTTGTATTTTTCCCGATATGTATCATCTTGGTTCCAGTGTCTGCTTGCTGGTAATTGTTAACCAGAGCTACAGAATAAAATTCCCCTACTGAATTATCACCTTGCAGCACTACACTTGGGTATTTCCATGTTATCGCTGACCCTGTTTCTACTTGCGTCCATGATATCTTAGAATTCCTACCAGCCGCTTTACCTCGTTTGGTCACAAAATTGTATACACCTCCAACGCCTTCTTTATCCCCAGGAAACCAATTTTGGAGTGTAGAGTATTTGATCTCCGCATCGTCCAAAGCGATCAACTCAACTACAGCAGCATGCAATTGGGTAGATTTACGCATAGGAGCAGTACAACCTTCCAGGTAGCTAACGTAACTGGCTTCTTCCGCGACTATAAGGGTTCTTTCAAACTGGCCCGACTCCTCTGCATTAATTCTAAAGTAGGTCATCAGTTCGATTGGGCACCTAACTCCTTTAGGAATATAAGCAAACGATCCATCACTGAATACCGCAGAATTCAGGCTTGCATAAAAATTGTCCGTATACGGTACGACAGACCCTAAATACTTCCTGACAAGCTCCGGATGATTCTTTACTGCTTCACTCATAGAACAGAATATAATACCTGACTTCTCAAGCATATCCTGATAAGTGGTAGCTACTGAGACACTGTCTAAGACGGCATCAACCGCGACACCAGTCATCTTTTTTTGTTCGTCCAGCGGTATTCCTAATTTGTTAAATGCCTCGATTAACTCTGGATCAACCTCGTCCAAACTTTTGGGTCCATCTTCTTTCGTTTTAGGCGCTGCATAATAATGTATGTCCTGAAAGTCTATGACGGGGTGACTAAGATGAGCCCATGATGGCTCTTCAAAATTTTGACGCATCCAATGCCGAAAAGCCTTGAGCCTCCATTCCAAAAGCCACTCAGGTTCTTCTTTCTTCGCAGATATCAAACGAACAATATCTTCATTAAGCCCTTTAGGAGCAGCATCTTCCTCAATGTCAATCGTAAATCCCCATTTATAATCTGAAGCTAGATCATCTGATGAAGTATTACGAGATATTATTTTCTGTGTCGACATATAAATCCCTCCACTCGTGGCCAAGCGGTTATAAGGTCCTATCCAATTTACTCCACAATTGTTGACTAATAAAGTCAAGAATTAGCCTAACATGAGCACAATTCAGTGTCAATTGAACGTGGGCCGCCATTACCTAAATATTAAACTTATAGTGTTTAGTTCCATATGATTTCAATCTAGACCTCTTTTATTTAGAATAACTGGTATATAATCCGAGAAGTCACGCGGTTTGTTTTCGAGGTATCCCTGGATGAATAACAAGAATGACGTACCCATTGTATTAAGTGATAGCCATACGCATTTTGACCAATATGATGAGTCCGAGATTCCACAAATCTTGGATAGAGCAGTCCAGACCGGAGTAAATTTCATTATAGCGGCAGGTACGACCGTTGAATCCACAAAAGCCTGCATAAATTTGGCTGATACATATCCGATGATATTTGCAGGAGTAGGAATACATCCCATGGAATCACACAAGGTATTAGATGACGAATCTTGTGAAGAGTTGTATAACCTAGCTAAATTACGCCCGGAGGTGGTCTGTATAAGTGAAGTGGGATTAGATTTTCTACCAAGTTCACCTGACCATGTCATTCAGGAACAAGTTTTCCGGGAACATATCAGAATAGCAATTGACCTAAATCTCCCCATAATATTTCATTCACGTGAATCACACGACGAGGTTTTGAAAATTCTAACCGAAGAAG
This sequence comes from Dehalococcoidia bacterium, assembly GCA_002724585.1. GTDB lineage: Bacteria > Chloroflexota > Dehalococcoidia > Lucifugimonadales > UBA3495 > UBA3495. The sequence goes on from PBPE01000099.1 coordinate 8,510, forward strand.
GCGCCTACAGAGTGGGAGGCGCTATGCATTACTTTCAGGGAAATCTGAAAACTGCAGAGCAAGCAATAGATTGTGGATTTAAAATCTCATTAGCCAGACCATTAACAAGGCTTCCCGAACTCCAAGAAGTGGTAAAGCATATTGCAATTGACGATATAGTGCTAGAAACAGACTGCTTTCCTCAGCCATTCAAGAAATACCGTCATAACTGGACAGAGCCACGACATCTCGTAGATATAGCACAAACACTTTCTGAAATAAAAGGGATCGATCTATCTGACACAGCCCGTATAACTACAGCTAACCTAATGTCGATGTTACGACTTAGTAATACGGATGAAAGCACCGATGGCTAACCAGAACCGAGATACTCAAAACATTCTCCTGCCTAATATATCGCACGAGAGAATAAATCTTCACCACCTTTTTATTTTTTATGCTGTTGCCCATACAGGAAGTTTTTCTAAAGCTGCGGCGATGCTTAATCTCACCCAACCTGCGGTGTCAATACAAATAAATGAGTTAGAAAACTCTCTCGGAACCGTCCTACTTCATCGCAAACAGAGGAAATTACAAATAACTGACATTGGCCAAGTTGTATTAAAGTATGCGAAGCAAATTTTCACCCTATCCGACGAATTGATTTCAACTCTAGACGAAATAAAAGGTTTGAAATCTGGAAATTTAATCCTAGGAGGCAGTACTACACCAGGCGAATATGTCCTGCCAGTACTAGTAGGTGAATTCCGAAATATGCACCCTGGCATAACAACAGAGATAACCGTAGGTAACACCGTTGATATAATCGAGCAAATATCTGAATATAAAATAGATTTAGCTATGGTCGGTGATTGGACTAACGACTCTAATGCTGATTTAGAGTTCGTCACATACGTGACCGACGAAATCATTTTAGTCGCATCCCCACAAGTAGCTTCACTACTTGGCCCCAAAACAACCCTCACCAATGTCAACTCAGAAGGGTTAATAATCAGAGAGCAGGGATCAGCAACTAGATCTATAGCTGAAGAATGTTTTGCGAAGTTGGGAATTGAACCTAAGATAAACATGACCGTAGGGAGTAACCAGGCCGTGAAACAAGCCACTATGGCAGGAGGAGGAATAGGAGTAATATCAAAACTTGGGGTTTCCGCAGAAGTAAAGGCTGGATTAATAAATGTCCTGAATATCGAGGATTGGTCATGTCACAGACCTCTATTCCTAGTTAGTCACAAAAACCGCCCACTATCCCCGGCACAAAAATCTTTTGTGGATTTTCTGGAAACCCGTCGCCATATGTGATTTACTCGCGTTAGGATCCGGGGGATTGAGCCAAACTTCCCTGAATGCTAACATGGAATTCAACCGCAATTAGTTAACACAGAGAGGATCGATATGACCCAGGTAAGAACCCGCATTGCTCTAAAAGAATGGGCTGTCACGGTAGAAGCTCTTGCCTCTGGCGATCAGATATTGCTGATGCGTAAAGGGGGAATACATGAAGAGAGTAAAGACTTTCGAATAATACATGATGAGTTCCTTTTGTATCCAACATACGAGCATCAGAGATCAGAATTGCTGAAGCAGCCCTATAAGAAGAATCTGGAGACGCTTTTAAGCCATAAGCGTGACGAGAATATTATAGAGTTTAATAAATGGGCTAAGGTCCATGAAATTTTTGAAATATCAAACCAGGATAAAATAGAATCGTTAAACGGATTCCATATCTGGACGGACGAATATGCCCAAGGGAGACTTAATTGGAAACCAATGGTTCCGTTATCAATCATATTGGTCAGAGTTTACGACTTAGAGACAACCACCTCCGTTCCATTCATACCGGAATATCAGGGTTGCACTTCATGGGTTGACATCATCCCCGAAGTTGATATGGAAAATAAAACTCCGATCCTATCTGATACAGAATTTGAAATAAAGGCAAACGAAATAAAGAAGGCTTTGGGACAATAGCCAATTCCGCATACACATTGAATATAAGACACTCTGAAAAGCCGCACGTGGAAATAGTTATTTGCTCATTGTACAGAGGTGAACGATCATGAAATACCGTAACTTACCGAGAACAGATATATCTGTTTCAGAAATCGGATTCGGTGTGTGGACCGTAGCTACCAATTGGTGGGGGAGAATCGAAGAATCCGATAAATTCGCACTACTAAACAACGCTTTTGACCTTGGGGTAAATTTCTACGATACCGCCGACACTTATGGTGAAGGATATGGAGAGGAAATACTCGCAAAAGGCTTAGGACATCACAGGCACGATATAGTCATAGCAACTAAATTTGGATACGATTTCTATGATAAATTAACACCTCGTGAAGGGCATAAAGAACGCCCTCAAAAATTTGAGCCCGACTTTATCAAATTTGCATGCGAACAGAGCCTGAGGCGATTACAAACAGATTACATCGATATATACCAACTCCATAACCCAAGAATAGATACCTTGGAAAAGGATGAGGTGTTTGAAACTTTAGAACAGCTAAAGTCAGAAGGAAAGATACGTCATTACGGATGCGCCTTAGGACCAGATATAGGTTGGTTCGAAGAAGGAGAAGCATCTATGAAAGATCGACACGTGGATAGTTTGCAAATAATATATAGCATCCTGGAACAAGATCCGGCCAAGGATTTTTTCAAGATAGCAGAAGAAAATGAAGTTGGTCTATTTTCAAGAGTACCTCATGCATCCGAAGCGTTAACCGGCAAATATAAAGAAGCCCCTACATTCGATGAAAGCGATCACAGATCACATAGACGCATCCAATGGCTACAAGAAGCCCTCGCTAAAGTTGAACAAGTACAATTCCTATCTGGTGAAGATATAGGACGTAACATCGCTCAATCTGCCATACAGTTCTGTTTATACCAACCTACTATAGTATCGGTATTACCTAACTTCACTAATCTGTCTGAATTAGCAGATTACACATCCGCAGTTGACACGCCATCCCTAACCGAGGGAGATCAAGCAATATTGGATGATCTATGGGCTAATGATTTCTATTATGAATCGGTTACAATTTAATAGATCATGTAATCGATCAGATCAATGGGATGTTAATATTTAAACCATTCGCAAACATATCGAAGAATGTTTCTGAATCGACTATATCCACTAGATTTGTAGATCCCGAACAGCGCCTAATCCTAGTTTGTCCATATAGAGGTGAAACATTGCAATTCACCTCTATATCAACCGCACGATAAGTTGCTAAGTACGGATCAATGGCAATAGCTAACGCCAGAGGATCATAAAATTCAAATACATATCTGGCGTCATCAAGTTCAAACCAATTAACTATTAATTCAACAGCGAACTTGCCAGCTTTCGTTACAGATGACATTGATTCAGCAAGTTTTCTACTCATACCAACTTGCCTACAAGCTGCCAAGTCTACCAGAGTAGTAGGTACGCCACTCTTTAAAACCCAATCGGCTGCTACCGGGTCACAATAAAAGTTGAATTCTGCATGCTCTGTCACATTACCAGGACAGTTCACAGCTCCGCCCATCATGACTAATGAACCGATCTTAGCTATGCTATCCGGATATTTCTGAAATAATCGATACAGGTTGGTCAATGGACCAAGGCATATTAGAGTGACGTCTTGTGGATAACGACACAACGCATTATTTATGAACTCTACGGCTGTGAAGCTAGAAACATTAGAAATTGGTGTCGGCAAATCTTTAGACAACCCTGATGTCCCGTGGAAATGAGTTGCATAAGGAAAAGACCCGGCTACGGGAATTTTTGCCCCGCTATACACACCATGCTGGCAATCCAAATAATCTAATATAGAGAGAATATTCTTATTTGCCATTTCTAAAGGGATATTTCCACCAGTAGTAGTAAATCCTAAAACATCCAGGCCGGCACAATTTAGCGCCATCAAAATCGCCAATGCATCATCTATTCCGGGATCAGTATCGATAATGCACTTAAGGGTGCCCATTAATAACTATTCCAGAGTACAGAATTAGCAAAACTGGTAAAAGTTTCTAAGGAAGTATAACTAGGGGTATAGTTAATTTCCTGCTTCAATAA
>PBPE01000100.1 GCA_002724585.1 Dehalococcoidia bacterium
AGGACCGATTGCTTCAACTACACCAGCAGCATCCTTCTGATAGATGAGGCCAGCGTGGTCTGCGAATGCTCCATTATAAGCATTGTTTTCACCATCGACAGCTGCGACAGTACCAGCTTGGAAAGGTAGGTTATTAGAACGTTGGATGTTGATACCAGCAATGGATACCAAACCTTCACCAGAGTTCAAGTTACCTTGGGTATTACCAAAGTCACGGTTCAGGATGTTAGAGTCAACCTGAGATACCAAAGCATAATATTGTCTAGGTGCTAATACCGCCGTACGATTTTGCTTAGGTAAATTCTTCTCGTCTAGGATAGAAGCTGCTTCAAAGAAAGCATCTACTAGTTTCTGTGCATCATATTCATTGCCAGAACCAATCTTAATGACGGATCCACCAGGCTCAGGGCCAGGTGCGGCAGTAATAGGATGAGCTTCACGAGCAGCTAGTGCGATCGTACGGAAGATCTTCTTGTCATAAGCTTCGGCAAGAGCATGTCCGATCTTAGCGGAGATCTCAGAGCGAAGGCTGTAGTGAGCAAGAGTCTCATCAAGGTCATACACGAAGGCAGAACTAATGAGAAGATCATCACACACAATCGTCTTCTCGGCTACCGGAGGATCACCTGAACCAAGGATTGGTTTCCCAGGCTCATGGTAATCAGCCGTCATACGGCCGGTGAAGATGAACTGCATTGACTTCCCGTTCTTCAAGGTACGTGATTGTACAGTACCTTTAGCGACGGTTGCTGATTCATAAGCCTTAAACAATTCTCCAGAGAAGAGCTTAAGGTAAGTTGCATACTTAGTATCGTATGCTGTTGATAATGCTAGTGGGGTAGAGCTAGTATTATTAATACTACCAATTGAGGATACAACAGTATCAGCCATTTTAAATTAAAGTGTTTATTGTTTACGGTTCTCAGCTGAAATTTTTTGATCAGTTTTTCGTGGTCTTTCCCACCGTCTAGACGGCAAAAGGTATCCAGCGTACTGGGCTAATGCCAATGAAGGAGAGGTCCTACTCTGAGGTGCCTCTCCTCCTATCTACTTTCGTTTAGTAGACCAAGTCATCTCCATACCAAATACTAATAGTAGTACTAATGCTAGAGAGAACAGAAGATCCATTTAGAAGGCCCACTTAAGACCAGCTTTGGTTCCGTAGTTGTTGTTGTCATTGTCAGTTGTGATGAAACTGATTTCTCCATAAACTGACACAGCTTCGGTTGCCGCAAAGGAACCGCCTACTTTACCAGATAGCTCAGTATTAGCATCCTCTCCATCAACAGAGACAATAGCTGGACCACCTTGTAGGTAGTAACTAGCTGCTCCTGCAGACCCTTCGTAACCTACGTGTAGGTCAGTGACTGATCCACCGTAGTCTGATCCATTCCATCCACTGTTGATTTCTGTGTTGACATATGGGCCAGCCATTGCAGGTGTCGCAGAGAGGGCAGACAGTGTGGCAAGTGCAATAAATGATTTCATTTGTTTTAGTTTGTTTGTATTGTTGTTCGCTTTACTTTTTCCTCGTGTACTTAACGCCACGATAGACATAAGTGACGGTCATAGTTTTTCCTCTATGATGTGATCCCCGTTCCCTGATCACACGTCATGCGTCAGCCTAAGCTGATGAACGGACGCCATTATTTTTTAGGGGGACGACCCTTCTTTGTTCCGTAAGTTCCTTTTCCTTTGGGCATAATTTTCACCATAACATATCATAGGCAAACCCATCAGTCATAGATACCGTCTGCAAAGTTTGCATGATACCTATTAAAACTGATAGGAAGCCAGCTAGCATCAGGCCTATACCCAATGCTCTTAAGTTTTCCATGTCAATAAGCTAATAGAGAGAGGTGGATACCTAAGCATGTGAACATACATAGGTGTAATAACCTTCCAATCATTGTTAGAATTTTACATCAGAACGTTCGAGTTTGTCTGCTACCTCCTTTCGGTATGCAGGATCCCTTTCGTATCTAGGGTCATTCATAGCTTCAATCACTTGAGCTTGACTCTTGAACTTACCGCCTTCATTGGACGCAGCTTTACCTGTAAGCATTCTACCTTCTGTTCCTGACTCATCGTCATAACGGTACTTCATAGCTTGTACTGCAAAGAAGCAGGAAAGTGGATCACCACGTTCCATGACTGTATCATACATGTCAATCTCTTCCTTGTTCAAGGAATTCTGAGCCCAACCCATCATAGATTCGTAATCCTTTTCACCGCCAGCAATCTCCTTTAGTTGTGTGACTTGCTGATCTGTGATAGTATCTTGATTGTTGTTAGCTCTATACTCAAGGTGCATCTGAGCTAAAGCTTTTGGATCCATCTTAGATAGTTCTTCAATGGTAGATTCCTGAAGGTTTTCAGCTTTAGCTTGATCCCAAAGACGTTCTAGTATATCTGAAGAGTCAGGCTCTTCATCTTTAGATTCATCAGTAGCTTCTACCTCTGGAGTTTCTTCCCCATCTTTTCCTAGCTTACTTTGTAATTCAATGTAAGCTTTCTCTAACTCTTCTGCATCTTTAAACTTACCAGCTAGTAGTTCCGCCTGATCAGACTCTAACTTCTCACCAACCGCTAAGGAGTCCTGCTCTTCTGCTGTAAGCTCACCAACTACTTCAGTTTGTGGTGTGTTATCAATTGTTAATGTTTCTGCCATAGTTTATTAGGGTGATTGTTGTTGCTCTGCTTGCATAGCCATTTGCATTTCAGCCTGTGCTTGTTTCTGTTCTACAGCTGCCATAGCTGGAGCATTCTGTTGTTCCTGCATAGCCATTTGTTGTTGCATCTGTTGCTGTTGTTCACCTTGCATCTCTTGCATACTCTTCACTAGGTTGAGTACGTCGATACCTGATGCAGCTGCTAGACGTTTGATAACTTCATCAGGATTGATGAACTGCATCATAGCTTCTGGTCCTACTGTCTGTGCAATAGTCTGCATAAACATTGTAAGACTCTCTCTGTCCTGGCCACGACCAAGAGCATTGATACCTGCTACGATAGTAGGCTTAACTATATTCCTTGGTATACGTGGGATAGATCCACTCTTCTGCATGACAGAAAGCTTACGATCAAGGTATGGTACTAGGAACTCAACAGTTAGAAGGGAGAATAGTCCACCAAGCTGTTGCTCTAGTTCCATCTGTGTCATCCTTACCTCTTCAGCAGTCGTACGTTCCGACTGTCTAACAGAGAGGATGAGGAATGCCTCAGCTAATCTCTTCTCGATAGTACCTATTTGTTGATAGGCAGTAGCGAAGTCATTTCCTTTGGCAACTTGAACAACGCCGATATCATCAGGTCTTCCCTGAATGATTGCACCGTTCCCAGCTGCCGCTAGAGTGGCTGGTTTAGTACTCGATGATGGTGATACAGTAAAGACTACTTTAGCAGCTGCTGCAGAGCCTTCTACGAGGGCCTGAGAGAGTGCTTCAAGGGACTTAAGATCCCCCATGAATTCCTCTACCCTACCTCTACCATAATCCTCACCATCTACTACATTGAATCTCAGGGGAAGCCAAGGTGTAATACTAAGCGGAGCTTTACCTTGCGATTTAGGAATGATCTTATCGAAAACTTCTTGATGCCAAACAATTTTGTTACCATTTACTTTAGCATGGGTGTACACATCACAGTCTTTATTGTCGTCATCACTAGCACCATCTATATCATCTGTCTTGATGCTGGGGATTAACTCCTCAATGGTCTTTCTGTTAATCCTTTCTTTTGTTACGATCTCAATAACATTGCCGTTACCATCTCTATCTACTACGTAACGGCTGAGGGGAAATAGTTTAAGTCCATCTTTACCCATGAAGATGAGAGCATTACCAGTAACAACCAAGTGTTTCATTGCTTGGTGTACAGTGACTCTATCATCAGATGCAGCGATGGATTCAAGGATAGTCCGCTCTACCTTAGCAAAGGCTAAGTCTAGTTCAGACTTAACCTCTGGTCCATAGTCACCTAACTGTGACTCATCTACTTGCAGCTTAAAGAAACTAGTCTGTGGTGGTAGTAGACTCATCATTAGCTTAGCACTTAAGGTGACTACACCTTTAGCACCGACTGATTGCCAAGGTGTCTTGGTCTTCTTGTACCCTACCTTGTCATCAATTTGATCGATGAGATAAGGTATGGTTAGTTTAGCAGCTTCATCTGCTGTGTTTAAGTATTGAGATCTAGTACTTGATAGTACATCGTATCTTGTTTTAGCTGTCATCTGATTTATTCATCATGGGTTTACTGTTCCTCCACCTGCACCAGCAACTGCTGCTGTATTCAATGCGTTGAAATATTCACGTTTCCATTTACCTGTACCTCTCCCTTTTTTCTCTTCTTTAGGTTTATCAGCTTGTTGTATCTCAGCTGTACCACCTGTACCAACTACATAACTAGAGCTTCTACCTACTTGCGGTTCTGGTCTATTAGCCATTTCTTGTAGTTGCCTCATGTAATCCAGCATTTGATCACGCTCTGCTTCAGCACGCATGTCCATTTGGTACTGTCGTTCAGCTCCGCTCGGTAAGAACATACCTCCAGCGGCAGCACCTTGTTTAATCTCTTGAGGTGTATAGCCAGCCAGCTTAGCCTTTGAGTAGCCTATAAATCCTAAGTTACCTCCTGGGCCTTGGAATTGACCCATTGGATTCTTAGGTGAGTACATGCCAGGCACACCTTTCATAGGTCCACCGCCTGCAAAGAACTGTCCAGGTGCGTTGTTGATACCAACACCTTTGTTCAGTAGTTGTTGTATAGCTACTTTAACTTGCGTAGGGCTGTGGGTCTTAGTCCCCATTGTCCAAACGTTTGACCCTATTGTCCCTGCAGGACTTAAATATTGTTCTAGAAAATTTGCCATTAAGTTGCCTCCTTAGTTACTACTCCTTCTGGGTTGTCAGCTATCCATACTGCTGCGTCAATCCAAGGGTTTCCCTCAGCAGCTGGTTTAAGTTCGTCATAGTGATCAGGTGAATCTTTGAATGTAAAGTATTCTTCTTTGATTGCCACTGGTCCTGGGGGAGGTTGATCTAAACCTAAGATAGTGTAGATGTTACCTTCCGGGAATCCCCAATCCTTAGCATTAGGTCCGCCTCCACTGTAACCATCTCTTGATGCAACATCCTCTACAGTTTCCAGTAACCACTCCTGCATATCATTAAGGTAAGATTCAAAACCTTCATGAGTTATACCCCAATCATATGGGTCCTCAGTAAACTGGCCACTCACTACAGCGCCAAGATTTACGTCATCTGGCACCGGTTCACCAGTATACGGATTTATTGGTGTCCCAGGAGGACTGGTATCTTCTGGCCTTACGTAGAGATCTTCTTCACCTATTTCATTCATGAAGTCCGCTTTGAAGTCCTCCCAGTTTATATCTAAAGCACCGGCAGCAGCTTCATACAATGGGTTATCCAATGCTTCCCATGCATTTACCTTTTCTATCCTACCATCGTAGTCCTGCCAATCAGCAGGTAATCCTGCCTCTTGACCTCTGGTGACATCACCCTTAACTGGTGGTGTGAATGGTACCATCCCCATGTCATCAGCGTTAGGATCTTGTGGCCTCCATACCATCTCCGGCCAACTCATTTCTCTTCCTCCATTCGTTTAATTAACCATTGAATTACTGACTGTTGGCCAGCGTTGTACATTATTTGTGACATTGTATCCGTCGGGATAGGTGTCGAGGGTGGAAAGACCTCCTGAAGTTCAGTCAGGAGGTACGTATCAAACTGAGGACCGTAGATGGCCTCAAGCATATTGCGGGAGGTTGACATTGCTATGTTCGAAGAACGCTGGCATTCTTGCTCTCTGTGTGTCGGAAAGCTCTGGGGCTTTGCCGTCATACATTAATCGATCGCTTGAATCCAGCCAGAATTTTTTGTCCAAATATTTGTCGGTAGTATTTATACCTAGAGGCTCCATAATCCAATTAATGGTGGCCTTCCTAAGCTTATCCAAACTTGGACTAGGAGATAAGCCCATATCTCTACATACAAGAGAGTTAGCGGCCACATGTATTTGTTCATCTCGTGAAATGTCGGCGGATACTGTTCTTAAACCAGCATCACCACAAAACCTAAAGAAGGGTAGTAGAACGAAGAAAATCGCACGTTCGGCCACCAATGCCTTGAGGATTGTGTGATCTGGATGGCTTTCCCAAGCGTCTCGGAGTCTAAGAGCTTCGGTTTCAGCTTTTTCATTAGTCCCCAAAGCATTGGCGATGTAACCCAAAGCCAAATCATGGTTCTCTTCATCGGTAACATTCGATTCGAGAAGTTCTTGGGCAAGTGATGGTACCTCACCCTTAAGACCTTCTTTAATGAATTCACCAACTGGTAACTCCATATGACGGATTGCGAGAGCCCTGTAGATGGTCTCTTCACTTCCTTCTTTTAGTTTTCCTGCTGTTGTTTGTACGGGGGACCACTTCCGTTTACGGTCCATTAGTTGTTGATAGGGATGTTTTCTCATTACTCTTGACAATCACAGGTTATCGATGCCTCGTCTGTTTTATTGGCGCGGATATCCTGAAAGTAATCATCGACTTCCGATTGATCTAATGCTGCATACGCATCGGTCTTATCTTGTGTGTCTCCCATCACTTGC
>PBPE01000101.1 GCA_002724585.1 Dehalococcoidia bacterium
ATGCATAAGCCGGAATTTCTTGTGGATGTGGTTACTAAACGTGGTGGTGCCCTGGTGGCAGCCCATCCGTACAGAAGACGATTCCTTGAGGAACCCGGACATGTTCCTCAAGAACGGCAGCGTATGATGGACTCTGCATTGAAGGAAACTTTTCTCCATAAATGCAATGCGATTGAATCGGCGAACGGTCGAGGAAGCATTCTTGAAAACGAATTTTCTGAAGATCTGGCACGCATGCTGCAGAAGCCTACCACCGGTGGTAGTGATGCCCATAGGACAGATCAGGTTGGCACTGTAGCTACTCGATTTCAGAACAATATCAAGTCTATATCGGATTTAGTCCGAGAAATTCGTAGTGGGAATTTCGAGCCAATCAAGTTATCAGTATTGTGAGAGTGAAAAGGGGACACGTTTATTTTCTTGAATGAGTCGCAATGTCTATGGGAGGCAGGCTATGCAGGAGATTTTATCTGTTCGAGACCTGAACGTTCATTTTAATACGTCAACCGGGGTGGTTAAAGCCTTAAATGGTATTAGTTTTCAGCAGACAGAATCTCAGATTTATTGTGTTGTAGGTGAGAATGGATCTGGGAAGTCGACGTTGGCTCTAGCTATAATGGGGTTACTTCCTGAAACTGCTAAGATAGTGAGCGGCAGTATAAAATTTCAGGGTGTGGATTTAATTAATTCTCCCCCCGACGTTATCAGTAGAATGCGTGGCAGTGATATCTCTATGGTGTTTCAGGACGCTCGCGCAGCGCTAAATCCGGTTCTAACTATTGGTAAACAATTGGAGGAGGCGATATCCGCACATAATACATATGGCAAACAAAAAGTCCAATCCTATTCCGAAGAAATCTTATCAGAGTTAGGTCTGTCTAATCCCCGAGAGATACTCCGATCGTACCCCTTTGATCTAAGCGGTGGTATGTGCCAAAGGGTTATGCTAGCAATATCCTTGGTGAATAAACCCCAACTCCTCATTGCCGATGAGGTGACTTCTGCGTTGGATGTAACATTACAAGCAGAAGTTTTGGATCGATTAAAGACCCTCTGTAAAGATTTTGGGACGGCTATTTTGTTTATCAGTCATGATTTTGGCGTTGTCGCGGCTATGGCACATCATGTTGGGGTGCTATATTCGGGCACTTTGGTTGAATCTGCGCCCGTTGTAGATTTATTTAGTACACCTACTCATCCATATACTTCAGCGATGATTGAAGCTCTACCCAGACTAGATGAACCGGATAAAAAACTGATCAGCCTACGAGGGAAATCACCCACTGCAAGTGAAGTATCTAGGTATTGTCCTTTTCTTGGTAGATGCAATAAAGCTACTGTGATCTGTCGGTCTGAGCCTAGACCGCTACTGAGTGAAATCAGGCTAGGTCATCAAGTAGCCTGTTATAATCCTTTATGTTTTGTTGATTAAACACGGGTAAGATCATGAATTAATAGATGGATGGCGGTATCAGGATCTAATCTTCCTTCTTTGATGGCAAGATCTGCTTCAGTCAGTGTTTCATAATGACGACGAATGTCATGGTTGGAACAACGAGAAGTTTGAGCGATAGTTTTTTCTACTACAAATTGGGAGTTAATCCGCAAACGACTTCCGATAGCTTGTTTAGAAAAACCATTATCTAGTAAGTCTTTAGTAAGTGTTATCAGCCGAAGTTGTCGGTTTATCATGGCGAATATATAACCAGCATCTTGTCCATCTCTATGTATTTCTTGAAGTAACTTTAAGGCGACCCCTGTACGCTGTTCAATTATGGCATCTACAAACTGGAAGATGCTGCTCTCTCTGATTTGCGATACGAGTTCTCGCACATGAGTCTCTTCTATAGGTTTTCCTCGAACGTATAGGCCTAATTTGTCGAGTTCGTTATGCAGCGTCCATAGGTCGTTGCCGACTAAGTCAGCCAGTAACCTAATAGCTGCTGGTGTTATCTTGTAAAGTTGCTGTTCTGATCGATTTTTTATCCAGCGCAATAGATCATCTCGAACAGGTGTGGGGAGATAATAAGACTGGCACAATGGTTCTAATTTTTTGAGCAAAGGGTTGGATTTGCTAATATCGTAATCTACAAAAATAATGTGCGTAGAGTCTGGCATAGTTTGGAGAATGTCCGGTAGTTGTTCCCACTCCCCGATTTTATTTTTTGATCTAGTATTATGGCTTCTATTACTGGACCGATTACCATCGAGTGTTGCCATAAGGTTATCTATTATTATTAGGCGGACCGGATCCAGAAACGGCAATGCATAACACATGTTTCGTAACTCATCTACATTCACATCGTGTGATGCAATTTTGTGGTGATTTGAATCCAAGACAGTATCGCTTGTAATTTGGGACTCGATTTGCTTCAAGCGTTCGTATGCAAGAAATGTATCACCATATATCAGGTAACCAGGCATTCGCACATCTCTACTTATTTATTGAAATGAACTACTGGTATCGATGTATTTTACAGACTCGAAATGTATGATTAGTTTTCAACTAGCTCAGTTAATACACCGAAAACCGAGGCAGGATGGATAAAGGCTATCGTCCCTGATAATCCTTCCCTTGGAGATTGGTCAATAAGTCGAATATCGTGTTGTTTTAACGTTTCAAGCTTTTGGGATATGTCAGACACATTTAGAGCTAGATGATGTAAGCCTTCTCCTCTACTTTGTATGAATTTGCCAACTGGAGAGTCGGGACTTAATGGTTCCAAGAGTTCAATTCTAGTTTGCCCCACTTCTATAAGGGTTGCCTTAACCCCTTGGTCGTCGATTTGTTCAATCTCGCATGGTGGGATGTCAAAAACATTGGTGAACATTTCGACTGCTTTTTCGATGTCTGTCACTGCAATACCGATATGGTCTAAATGATTGATCTTGCATGCTTCGGGCATGCTTGGCCTCCTGAGTTTAGAATTTTTGACTAGTTGGAATATTCGTTTAGCACATGTCGCGCTATAACTAACCTCTGAACTTCAGATGTACCTTCGTAAATAGTGGTTACTCTGGCATCTCTGAATAAGCGCTCGACCGGAGCCTCTTTGAAATACCCGTAGCCTCCGTGCACTTGTATAGCTTGTGAGGAGACATTGACACACATCTCTGATGCAAGTAATTTTGCCATCGACGCTTCAGTATGAAAGGGCATGTTTTCGTCTTTTAATGTAGCTGCTTCCATCGTTATTGATCGAGACGCATGAACTTGTGTGGCCATGTCAGCTATCATGAATTGTATCGCTTGGTGGTTAGCTATAGGTTTTCCAAAGGTCTCTCTTTGTTGTGCGTATCTAATTGAATGCTCTAGAGCAGCCTGGCCTATACCTACGCATTGTGCTGCTACGACTATTCTACTAGTATCTAGGATATCCATGGCGTATTTGAAACCTTGTCCTTCCTCGCCTATTAAATTGTTTGCTGGTACAGGAGTGTTTTCGAAAATCACCTCATTAGTTCCTGACCCTCTAATTCCCATTTTTCCTTTTTGGGGATTAATTTGAAGGCCAGGAGATCCCTTTGGTACAACGAATGCACTAATTCCCTTATTTCCTTTTGACCTGTCCATAGTCGCGAACACAACTATTGATTCCGCCACTTCAGCGTTGGTTATAAAGACTTTTGATCCATTTAAGAAATAAGTTCCATCTTTTTCAGTAGCGGTCGTTTGTAGAGCCGCTGCGTCTGAGCCTCCTCCTGGTTCAGTCAATGCCCATGCTGCTACACCCTTTCCACTTGCTAGTTGCGGGACTAATCTTTGCTTTTGTTCTTCATTTCCGAAGCGGTAAATAGTGGATGTACCAAGAGATAAATGGGCTATTAGAGTTGTACTAGCCGATACGTCTCCTCGAGCTGTCTCAGATGCAGCGATGACGGTTTGTCGATATCCACCTCCGCTTCCACCGTACTTAGAGTCAATACCGATGCCAGTTAGCCCAAGTTGACTTAAGCCTTCCCAGTTTTCCCAAGAGAATTCTTCTTTTTCATCTACTTCTTGTGCCCTGGGTGCTAGTTCCCGATCAGCGAAATCACGCACTAATCTCTGTAACATGCGTTCTTCTTCATTTAGCATTTGTGTGGTCATGTAATACTCCAACGTTTCGAATGACAAAATTTGATTATATAGAGGCTATCTCAGTCTGTTCTCCAAAAATTTCTCTGAAAACTTGGGATATTTCACCGAGGGTACAATAGTTTTCAATACAATCAAGGATGGCTGGTACGATATTTGCATCCGTTACCGCCATGGACCTAAGATTAGATAACATCACGGCTACTGCCTTGTTATCTCGGCGTTCTCTGAGACTTTTCAACCTGTCTATTTGATCAGCTACAGCTCTGGCGTCAACTTTTAGAAGTCCGGCAATTGGAGGGGTTTCCGTTACGTATCGGTTTACCCCAACGACTATCCGCTCTTCAGAGTCGATTTCTACTTGATGATTATATGCAGATTCCCCGATTTCTCGCATTTGATAGCCTTGTTCAATGGCGCTGACGGCGCCACCCATGTCATCAATCTTGTTGATCTCTTCGAAGGTTGCTGTTTCCAATCTATCAGTTAGATTTTCAATGTAATAGGATCCGCCTAACGGATCAACGACATCTGTGATACCAGTCTCATGCGCGATTATCTGCTGTGTCCTCAATGAGAGTTGAGCAGATTCTTCTGTCGGTAGGCTCAACGCTTCGTCTTTAGAGTTCACGTGGAGTGATTGGGTTCCACCTAGCACTGCTGCGAGACCTTGGATCGTACTACGTACGATGTTGTTATCTGGTTGTTGAGCTGTAAGGGTTACTCCCGCTGTTTGGGTATGGAAACGCAGAGCTATAGAGCGGGGATTCTTTGCTTTAAACCTTTCAGACATTATCTTGGCCCAGATTCTTCTAGCAGCCCTAAATTTAGCTACCTCTTCCAAAAGGTTATTCTGAGAGACAAAGAAAAAAGATATGCGGGGTGCAAAGTCATCCACGTCGAGCCCCGCTTTAATTGCTGATTCGACATATGCTATTGCATTAGAGAATGTAAAGGCCAGTTCTTGTATTGCCGTGGCTCCGGCTTCCCGCATGTGGTAACCGCTTATGCTGATGCTATTCCAGCGCGGTATGTTATCTGAACAGTATTTGAATACATCCACGACGAGTTTCATAGATGGAATTGGTGGATAGGAATAAGTTCCTCTGGCGATGTATTCTTTCAAGATATCGTTTTGTAGGGTTCCGCTAAGTTTGTCCTGCGTTACACCTTGTCTTTTTGCAGCGGCTATATACAAGCAAAGAAGAATACTAGCAGTGCTATTAATAGTCATAGAAGTACTGACTTGATCGAGGGGGATGGAATCTAACAAAATTTCCATATCTTCCAGAGAAGATATGGGAACTCCTACCTTGCCAACTTCTCCAGTTGAGAAGGGGTGATCTGAGTCGTAACCGATTTGAGTTGGTAGGTCGAATGCAACGGATAATCCGGTTTGACCTTGTTCCAGCAGATACTTAAATCTTTCATTGGTATCTTTAGCTGTGGAATACCCTGAATATTGGCGCATAGTCCATAGCCGTCCCCTATACATGCTAGGCTGGACTCCTCTTGTATATGGGTATTCCCCCGGAAATCCAAGGTTCTCAATGTATGAGGACGGAGTATGGTTTGTGTCTTCAACGGAATAAACGGCATCAATTTCCAATCCGCTATCAGTAGTGAATCGGTCCGATGTCTCACCAAAGCGTTCAATGGATGGTTGCAGTGTGTTCTGTTCCCATTCTTTCTTGTTTCGAGCCATTATATATCACGCTATCAATCTTTCTGATGATTCGTTATTGTATCTTTAATGTCTATCGACACTCAACCCAATTGTTCTATGCAAGTAAGTACAAGGAATAAGTAAATGTCGCGATTTCTTGCAATAGTTTTCCTTGACACTGTAAAAATACCGTTTCTATACTACGCAAACCGAATATTTTATCGTGTTTAGAGTTTAATATTTATAAATGAGTAACGCTAATATCGTAGTGGTAGGCGGTGGTACGGGGAACCATACCACTTTAAGTGGATTACGGGGCCTAGATTGTAACTTGGCTGCTGTTGTCGCTATGACTGATAGCGGAGGCAGTTCGGGCAGGCTTAGAGATGAGATGGGCCATTTGCCACCTGGTGATCTTAGGCAATGCCTAATAGCACTTGCTTCATCAGATCATTCAGGTGAGATCATGAAACAACTTTTTGATTACCGGTTTAGTGCGGGTAATGGTTTAGCGGGCCACAATTTTGGCAACTTGCTTTTAACCGCCTTGACCGAGATTACTGGAAACACTGTTACTGCCATAGAGGAGGCTTCGAGACTTTTAGGCATAGATGGGTCGGTTTTGCCCGTAACCCTTACTGATGCGACTCTGGTGGCTAAACTAGCTGATGGTAGTGAGCTAGCTGGTGAATCAGCAATTGATCTTAGGAATGAACGGTTGGACATCAAAATCGATTATGTTCGACTCGAACCGAAAGCGTACGTATACCCACCGGTGCTTGAGGCGATTGCAGGAGCAGATGCGATAGTTCTGGGACCGGGGGATATTTATACTAGCGTGCTGCCTAACTTGCTAGTTGAAAATGTTTCGGAAGCCATCAACTCCTCAAGTGCTATAAAAATACATGTATGCAATTTAATGACTAAACCGGCTGAGTCTAATGGTTTTAAAGCTTCTGACTTTGTGAAGTTGCTTTTGGAATATTTGGGAACTGATAAACCCTTGGATTACATGGTAGTGAACTCGACACCATTCCCCGACTCTTTGTTGGAAAGATATGCAGCTGATGGCCAATACCCGGTAGAATTAGACCGCGATGATTGCTTCGGACTGGTTAACGAAGTGTTATTTAAGCCAGTACTGGCAGCTGGTGTATATCTACGGCATGATCCCAATGCATTGGCCCAAATAATAATGGATGCCGTATCTAGTAATACGCCACAGGGTACCAACATATAGCGTATACTTAACATCCTCAGCTATGTGTTGAAATTGGTGTTTAAGATACATCTAGCAAAGGATGTATCCGTGCTGAGAATTTTTATTGATGATCTAGAGGCACTATGTGCGGCATAGTCGGATATATTGGTAACAAACAAGCATCGCCTATAGTGATAGATGGGCTAAGACGCCTGGAATACCGTGGCTATGATAGTTCAGGGATCGCTGTTCTGGACCCAGTAGGGGACCTGAAATTTCGTAAATCTACAGGAAAAGTAAGTGACCTGTCTGCATCGGTAGCCAAGTCACCCATGGACGGAATGTTGGGCCTTGGGCACACACGTTGGGCCACCCACGGAAAACCCTCAGAGAATAACGCACATCCGCATACAGGCCACAGTGGTCGTGTGGCCCTTGTGCACAATGGTATCGTCGAGAATTTCATCGAACTAAAAAGGGAACTACTGGATAGCGGCCATGTTTTCTCCTCCGAAACTGACACAGAAGTAATCGCCCATCTTATCGAAATCGGGCTGGATGGTGGTAAGTCATTTGAGGAGTCTTTTCGCGAGACTGGTAAACGGCTAATAGGATCACAAGCTATAGTGGCGACTATTGCAGGTGAAGGTTCACAAATCTACGCCATGAGGCTCGGACACTCTGGAGGGATAGTAGTTTGCCATAACGGCGAAGAAGGAATAGTTAGCAGTGACCTCACGGCAATGGTTCCGATGATTAAGGACTCTTCTATGACCGGAGACGTCGTCTATCTTGAATCAGGCGAAATGGCAATCGTCAGTGCTACAAGTGTAGTTTACAAAGGCACTTCTGGCGAATTAATCAATAAAAAGTCTAGACGGGTGACTCCAGAAGATGTGTTAGTGGATAAAAGAGGTTACCGTCATTTCATGCTCAAAGAAATTATGGAGCAACCCCAGTCTGTTTCAAATGCTATATCTGAAAGAATAGATTTTGAGAATGGCCGGATAACGTTATCTGAAATTAACTTGGATACTAGCGAAATCCAAAGTCTTAACAAGGTGATGCTTCTTGGTTGTGGAACTAGTCTTCACGCGGCGCAGGTAGGGCGACATTTGGTAGAGTCATTGAGTGATTTGCCGGCTGAATCCGAGAGCGCTTCTGAGTTTAGATACCGGAAACATAAAGTAGACACAGATACGCTGTATGTATCTATAGCCCAATCTGGAGAAACTGCTGATACTGTAGCCGCTATGCAGGAAATCCGTAACCAGGGTGGACGGCTAATAACAATCTGCAACGTGGAAGGAAGTCAAAGTACTAGG
>PBPE01000102.1 GCA_002724585.1 Dehalococcoidia bacterium
GGGGCGGCGGTTTTGACGGCGGCTTCGGTGGCGACATGATGGGCGGCGGTTTTGACGGCGGCTTCGGTGGCGACATGATGGGCGGCGGTTTTGACGGTCCTGGAGGCTTTGACGGCGGCTTCGGCGATTTCGGAATGCCTAGTGACGAGTTCTTCGGTGGACAGGATATGTTCGGCGGCCCTGATATGGGCATGGGCATGGACTTTGGTGGACCCGATATGTTCGGCGGCCAGGATATGTTTGGTGGACCGGATATGTTCGGCGGCCAGGATATGTTTGGTGGGCCGTTTATGGACGACTTTGGCCCTGGATTTGGCGGGCCAGGATCGGGACTAGCTGACCCTTATGCCTTTGAAAAAGGGCCAGGTGGTTTTGGAATGAATGATCCATTTGGGATGAATGATCCTTTCGGACAACCAGATCCCATGGATATGATGATGTCAGACATGTTTGGTATGGATCCAATGTCATTTGCTGACCCAGGTATGGGTGGCATGATGTTTGAAGGACCAGATGCAATGTTCGATGCAGAGGTCTTTGGTTTCGGAGGAGTAAGGTCTGACGACGCCATGATGGCAGCTGAAATGGCGATGGGATATCAGCCGGACCAGTTTATGGATATGGGTGCTGATTTTACTTTTGACTTGGCCAAGGATATGGACTTTATGGGCTTCAATGAAATGGGATCCGATGGAGTCATGGGTATGGCAATGGCGATGGATGAAAGTCACTTCATGGATATGGGTGGTGACCGTACCTTTGCGATGGTTGAAGCCATGGGATTTGATGGAATGATGGAAATGGATCCTAGTCGTATGGATGGCTTTGCAATGGCAATGGACAAGCAGCATTTCCAGAGCATGGGAGCTGACCAGACCTTTTCTATGATAGATACGATGGGGTTTGACACCTTTATGGATATGGGTGCAGACCATATGGTAGACATGATGGGAGCAATGGATGCTAACCATTTTGAAGTCATGGGTGGAGATATGATGATGGACATGGCCATGAATATGGACATGGATCACTTTATGGATATGGGTGGTGACCGTACATTTGGAATGGTAGACACCATGGGTATGGATGCTTTCATGGACATGGGTGCAGATCATATGATGGATATGGCAGGTGCCATGGATAAACAGCACTTCCAGAATTTTGGTGGTGACCAGACTTTCCAAATGGTTGAAACCATGGGGTTTGATAGCTTCATGGGGATGGGTGGCGAACACATGGCAGACATGATGGGCGCTTTCGAACCGACTCATTTCGAAGCCATGGGCGGCGACATGATGATGGATATGGCCATGGGAATGGAAATGGATCACTTCAGAGCCATGGGCGCTGATCAGACCTTCGCTATGGTAGAGACTATGGGCTTCGATTCGATGCTATCCCTGGAAGCTGAAAGCATGGTAGACATGATGGGTGCGATGGAAATGACCCATTTTGAGGCCATGGGCGGAGATCTTATGATGGACATGGCCATGAATATGGACGGGGATCATTTCATGGCAATGGGTGGCGACCGAACCTTCGGAATGATAGATGTCATGGGTGTTGATGCCATGATGGACATGGGTGCTGACATGATGATGGACGTGGCTATAGCCATGGACAAGCAGCACTTCGCTACTCTAGGTCCGGAATCAACTTTTGCCATGGTAGACACCATGGGTATGGATGCCTTTAAAGGTCTAGGTCCGGAATCCATGGCCGATATGATAGGTGCCTTGGAACCGACTATGATTGGCGATTTACCCCCAACGGATGTTCTCGATATGGCAGCAGTAATGGAGCCTGAACACTTCGCTGTTATGGGTGGTGATCAGACTTTCGCGCTTGTAGAAACCATGGGTCTAGATACCATGCTTGATCTGGGACCAGACAAGTTTGTTGGTATGGTTGGAGCCATGGAACCCACTCACGTAGAGGTTATGCCTCCTGACGTGGTGGCGGACATGATAACGAATATGGATCCAACACATTTTGAAAATCTGGCAGGAGACCAGACTCTTGCAATGGTAGAAACTGTAGGGTTTGAAGAAGTGATCTCCCTTGAACCAGAGAAGGTTCTCGGTGTGGCTGTTGGACTAGACATGGAAGCCTTTAAGGAATTAGGTCCCGCATCTACTGAAGCGATAGTAGACACCATTGGTATCGATGCGGTTATAGACCTGGGCGCAAATAAGATGGCTGATGTTGTCGGTGCTGTGGAACCTGAATTCATAGATGAATTAGGACCAGATACAGTAGGTACTATGGTCGAAGCCATGGATGTAGGCCATTTCGTTGCTGTGGGCGGTGACCAGACTGTAGCGCTGGTGGAGACCATGGGAGTGGACTCTGTCATAGACCTCGGTTCAGATAAAGTTGCTGGTGTCGTAACTGCCATGGACAAGGATAACTTCGAGGTCTTGGGAGTAGAAAGTGTCGTAGGCATGGCAGATGCGATGGAGCCTACCAACCTTGCTAATATTGGAGACGCAGCTGCATCTGGCATGATAGACGTAATGCCTGTAGACGATTTGGGAGCTTTGGAGAGTGACAAGCTGGTTGGCCTAGCAGTGAGCGTGGCCCCAGATAGTGCAGTGACTTTAGGGGCTGAAAATATCACGACAATGGTAGAGAATATTGAACCTGATTCGATATCCCTTGTAGGTGGAGATACAGTAGGCGGAATGATGGCTGGATTGCCAGCCGACGATATATCTGGGCTCGGGCCGGAGCATCAAGCGGCGTGTCTCGACACTCTCGGTGCTGACCTGTTGGGTTCAGCTGGTGGAGACTTTAGTGCGATTGAACCAGCAGAGACTGTATTCGACAAACTTGAGGCATCACCGGAAGCAGCTGCAGTTGAAGCAAGTGCAGCTGCAGCCGAACTAGAAGCCGAAGCGTCCGCGTTGGCTGATCAGCAAGCCGCAGCAGAAGCCGCCGGTAACACTGCGGAAGCAGAAGAACTAGCTGAACAGCAAGCTGAGGCTTCAGCTGCAGCAGAAGCCGCAGCTTCACAGGTCGAGGCACTGGAATCACAAGTGGAGGCAGCAGCTACAATCGCTCCGCAAGAAGATGCGTTTAGCGCTTTCAGTGGAGATTTATTTGGCTCCGGAGGCTTTAACTAAACCAACGGTTCTGAGGGGTTCTAGCCAAGACAAGATATACCTGACCCCCTAATTAGGGCACTATATAAGGGATAGGAAACTAGATAAATAACATGACAATAAAAAAATTGATAATGATAGCATTCTTGACCGGGTTGATCCCTTTGGTCATAGCGTGCGGAGCACAACCGGATGCCACCGTAGAACTTCCTGATGCTGCCGCAGAACAAACTCAGGAGGTTGCTGAAGTTGAACCGACTGCCACACCGGAACCTGAGCTGGTGGAAATAGAGGTTCCAACTGAAACCGCAAACACAATACTTCTTGACTATGGATTTGGATTACGGTTGGATGGTGACGTGCCTGTGAATTTCGCGGGTTGGTCTGAAGACTCTCCATCAACGACTCAGGGTATGATGACGTTCCCTTATGAAGGCGTTTCGGCAATGCTATCCTGGTTCCCTGCGGTTAGTGCACCAGCACGTACTGTCGCGGATGCTTACAATCGTTTGAAAGATGGGCAACCGGGACTGACCTTTGAAGCTATTAGTGATGGGCCGATACCAGTTACCGGCGCGCAAGGTGGTCTATTTGGTGGTTTCAGAGTGCTTGACCCCTCAGGAGCGGCAGTTGGAGGAGGATTTGTAGCTGGTTGGGTCTGCCCTCAAAATGGGACTAGTTATGCAATGCAGGTTACGGGTCCGGATGCAACGGTAGTACAAATTAGATTCCAAAGGTTGGTAAGCTACTTTAGGTGTATGGCTCCGGCTACAGAAGAGACCACTCCGGCATCGTAAACCTAATAATTGGATTGGTGCAAAAAAGGGGGGCTGTCATCAGCCCCCCTTTTTTGGATAGATACGCAACTGCATAGGAGTTTTGAGCATGGCTTTCTTTCATAGCACACGTACCAAGTCTGAACCAGCAGAATTATTACAACACTATTACGTAGAAGTCCTACAAAACCCAAGATTTATGGAGGCATTGCATGCATACGATATTGCCCATGTAATAGCGCTCAGAGAATCAGGGTTAATAACTGATAATATCGCCAAACAGTTGTTGACAGGGCTTATTGAGATGCAGTCTGATGGAGTTATGGAATCACGCAGGGAGTTATCTCTGGGCGGTGTGCACTCAGCAGAGGATTATCTTAGAGGGAAATATGGCGAATCCGTCAGCGGGTGGATCCACATTGGGAGATCAAGCCCCACGAACCGTTCAGTAGCAACTCGGATATTGACTCGTGAATTGCTATTGGATCAATTAGACAGCATCATAGCATTGGAAGAAGCCTTGGTAACAAGAGCCACCGAGTATGCAACAGTTGTCATGCCTACCTACGCTTATCTAAATCCGCTTGAAGTCTCCACATTTGGTCATTATTTACTATCCCATGTGTATACTTTGCAACGCGTTTGGGACACTTTTGAGCTTGGGTATCACCATACCAACGAGAGTGCGTCATCTGCGGAAGTGGGAGCCGGGTCTTATTTCTTGGTCGATCTAGAACTAGAAAGTAGACTTCTTGGATTCGATAGAATTGGAGCTAATGCTCGGGAGATTATCAGGCATTTTGATTACCTTCTAATGGTCTTTTATGCTGTGGCTATGGCGGGAAATGCTGTCGCTCGACTGGGGCAAGACTTACGAGCGTTTTCTACCAAGGAATTTGATTTGGTCTCCTTGGGGCCGGAATATGCTATTTCGAGCAGCGTTGCCGTACAAAGCAAGATACCATATTCCCCTGGCATGCTATCTGCGATAGGAGGTGGTTTGTTGCTGGGTCGCCTTACCGGAGCTTTTGCTATGACAAAGACTACTTCAGATGAACCCTTTGTGGGGACTGAACTAGTAAGAGATTTATTGGATTCGTGTAAAGAGTTGGAGAATGCTTTGGAGATCGCAACTGGTTCGATCCGTACCATGGAGGCTAATCCAATCAAAATGGAGAAGCAGGCTGCAGAACAGGGAACGCAAGCGACCGCTATCATAGCTTTATTGATCCAGAGAGCAGGTGTTTCTTACAGGGCTGCATATCAAGCTGTAGGGGCAGCTATGAATGAATTGGACGCTCAGGGAAATAATATACTTTCAATGAAGGTCGATAATCTTAAGGAACATTTGAGGCAGAGATCAGGCGTTGAGTTGTCCTTCGGACAGTCTGAATTGGACTATGTCTTAGACGTTTCAAACTGTGCGAATATGAAAGTATCACCCGGCTCGAGTGGTCAAAAAGAGATCGAGAAAATGATTAATGATTGTCTAGGTGTTATTGATCAGCATAAAAGCAGTGTTATGGCCAAGCGAGAGAAGATTACTCTTGGATCTGATGAAATGTACGAAAGAGTAAGAGCGATTATTTCCTAGATTATGTAAACTGGCTGAAAGTTATATTTGCCTGCTAAATGAACTGGGATTATAACGATAGTGTGCGCTATTCAGGCGCTAGTCCGAATCTTTAGTGATGGGCCATTTTGACGGGAAATGTAGTCCTGTTCTACTTAATAGGTTTTCTCCTATGATCTGAACTTTTCGGATGAGGTCGGTCGAGTCGAGAAATAATGGAGTGTAATCATCTACTACGAGACGACCATTTATAAAGACCATCTTGACACTCCGGCCGTCAGCACTATAGATCAAGTTGTTCACTGGATTGAATAGGGATCCCCATTCAGGACGCATAGTGTCAAACAGAACTATGTCGGCCCGTTTGCCTACCTCTAGTGAACCTATAGAATCTTGAAGGCCTAAAGCTGTAGCAGCTTTAATTGTGGCCATCTCTAAAGCGGTTTCAGCTGGCACCATGTTCACATCGTTTCTGCCATCTTTGAATATCACGGCGGATAGATACATGGATCGCATTGTTTCCACGAGGTTGGAATTGTTTGCTGCGTCGGTGCCTAGTCCTATGGTGATTCCTAGGTCTAACATTTCTGGTACTAGAGAACTGTGCGATATCCCTGCACCAGACTTGAGAGCAGCAGTTGGGCAAATGGTGATTTTGGTGTTATTGTCGCTTAATAGTCCCAGTTCGGACTGCCGTAATCCGAGAGCGTGGGCGAGCAAAGTGTTTGAGCCGAGGATATTTAGGTCGGCTAAGACTTCGGTAGGCAATTTCCCATATTGGGCGACGGTTTTATCAATGAATTCCTGGGAATTATTGTAGTGTAATGTCAGTCCTGTATCGTATTTATCTGCAATTTCTTTTGCCGCTTTGAGGAGGTTTTCAGAACAATAAGCTGGTGAAAAAGGTGTTGCCCAGGCGGTGACCATCCCGTTTTGCTTATTGTTATACGTTTGTATTACACGTTCGATTTCATTGATCGCATCTTCCGTGTAAGAGACCGGTATGTTTAGGGGGTTTTCTCTGTCGACGACATTACTACCAATGACTATTCGGGAGCCTGCTAATTCATAAGCTTCCATGCAAACGTCGAGGAACTTGGTAGTGCCCGGGTCTAGAAAGCAGGTTGTTCCGTATTTAATTAGTTCTGTTATGCCCAGCAATGTAGTGTAGTACTCTTCTTCATCTGTCATCTGTTGCTGAAGATTGAAGACCGTAGGAAGATACTTAAGCCCTATGTCGTCTGGATATATTCCACGAACTGCATGGGCATAGCTAATATGCATGTGACAATTTATAAACCCAGGTGTTACAACTAGGTCGGTTGCGTCTATCACTTGATCGGTGTGTACCCCTGATAATTCTGACGAAGTTCCAATATGGGTTATGTCGGTACCGTCAATTATTAGTGAGCCATTTTGTATGATCCTTCGGTTCGTATCCAGGGTTATCAGAAAGCGGGCGTTGCTAATTTTAGTTGTTGAGGCGATTTCGAAACTCCATTACCCGTATGATATAAGTGATATTACGATATGAGTAGTTGTGGCTACTGTCAATGTAATATATATGTGAGTGGTAAACGTGAGTAAATTGATAGGCAAGGTGGGCTACTATGGATAGACTTAATGATGATATGCGGCTAAGAAGTGCTGATGTTCAGGACATTGAGGTCATTTCTAGATTCAATAGTGAGATGGCTTTTGAAACAGAAGGGATAAGCTTGGATCGAAACGTTTTATTATTCGGTGTTTCAGCAGTTATAGCGGACCCGAACCTTGGATTCTATCTAATAGCCGAGCAGGCGGGCGCTGTAATAGGCCAAGTTCTTATAACGAGAGAGTGGAGTGATTGGAGAAACGGGACGTTTTGGTGGATACAGAGTGTATTTGTTGAACCACATCACAGAAATACGGGTGTTTATACCAAGATGTATAACAAGATTGTGGAAATGGCTGTAGAAGAGAGATATGTATGCGGTTTGCGATTATATGTGGACAAAGGCAATGTCCTGGCGAAGAAAGTTTATTCGCGTCTGGGTATGTCCGAATCTCATTATGATTTATTTGAGTATGATCTGGGTTAGTTAGGCGTTTGCGATCATTTGACTGACCTTCTGAGTTATACTATTTTAAATTGAACTATTCCCCATGAGCATGTGACATTTATGGCAAGATACCCTGAAGAATATGAGTTGGTGGCTCGAGGCCAAGTGCTAATGCAACGCGGAATGCTAGACTTGGCTATATCTTCCTTTAACGAGGCTTTAAGGATCAATTCAGACTTCGCAGCCGGATATTATTATAGAGGCTTGGCCTATAGGAATACTGGCAACTACGACCAGGCTTTGTCGGACTATGACCGGTCCATTAGTATTGATCCAGAGTATGCGGCCGCCTACTATGCAAAAGGGGTAGTTTTCAGACAATTAGGTGATTTTCATCAGGCTGTACTCGAGTATAATCATGCCGTAGATCTTATGCCTGAAGATTCGGACTTCTATTATGCAAGGGGTGTAGCTCACGCGTCACTGAGTCATTATGATCAGGCTATAGGTGACTTTAAATCTGCTCTATCGTTCAATACTAATATGCCCAACGCATTGTACAACTTGGGTATTGCATATAGGGACCAAGGTGATCGTAAGGCGGCGCTGGCTTATTATCTGCAAGCGATTGAGTTGCGTCCCCAGGAGCCGGATTATCGCTACGCGTTAGGGAATCTTTATAGTGATCTGGGTGATTATCACAAAGCAATAAATGAGTACAATGAAGCGATAGGCATTGTGACTGACTTTGCCAATGCTTTTTATAATAGAGGTATCGCCAAGCATAACCTCGGGGATTTCCTGGGGGCTATTCAGGATTTTGATTTATCTGAGGCGAATGGTCTTAGTACTGAGAACCTGTACATCAATAGGGCGAGGTCGCGATCAAATATAGGCTTAGGAGACGAAGCTCTTGGTGATTTAGATAAAGCTCAGGAATTACATGATGGCGGTGATACGATTTGGCATGAGCGGGCAAAGGTATTGGTCACACTTGGTAGACTGGAGCAAGCTGTTGAAGCATATAGTGAAGCAATACGTGCCAACCCAGAACATGCTATCTATTACGAGGAGAGAAGTATTATCTATCAAGATTTAGGATCAATCAACGAGTCTACAAAGGACCGAGAGACATTTGAAAGACTTCAAAAATAAACAACAGAAAGTTGATAAGGTGAGTTATGTCTACCCAGAAAAATAGTCCCAATATATATGACAACCTGGTTGTGGGAGAGCAATTGGCCCATTTGGAGTACATTGTCACTCCAGAATTATTGGAGGAATATCAAGAGGTCGTTGGTTATACGGAAGCGTTTTACCCCCACATAGCAGCCAAAGAATATATAGAAGTGATTAAGCGAAAACACGCAGGAACATTGCCTGTCATTAGTGCTAAACACAAAGATGAATATTATGCGCCGCCTCCGGTTGGCAAACGTATACAGGTTACTGGATGGGTCAAGGATAAATATGAACGACGTGGTAGGAATTGGCTAGTAGTCGAGACTTTCGCTGTAGACGAAGATGGTCGGGAAATTGTGCGTAGTGAGCACAGTTTTCTGATGGGAGGGGTTAAATAAAATTATGAGCTCTGATATGAAGAACATTGAAGTTGGGTACCAGTTAAATCCGGTTACTAAAACATTGGATCAGGATCGTATGGACCGTTTTGAGAAAGTCGGACGTGTCTTGATTACCGAGGGAGTAGAAACCGAGGAGCCGACTAATATCCACACGGATCCTGAAAAAGCTAAAGCAATGGGGCTGGAGCGTCCGATAGCCTCAGGGCAAATGTCCTATTCGTATATCCATGAACTGTTATGCCGCGAGTTTGGTATAGATTTTCGGCAGGGAGGAAATTTATCTATTACTTTTCTAAAGCCAGTTTATGCAGGTGATACCGTTACAGCCAATGGTATTGTTGAAGACCGCCAAATTGTTGATGGCCGGACTACATTGGCTATAAATGTATGGTTGGAGAATCAGGAAGGCAATAAGACTTCTACTGGTAAGGCTATAGTAACTATTCCTAGTCCTCGTACATAGCACACCCATAATGGAGTAGACGGATTGAGAATCGTAAGTCAAGTGTAAAATAATGAAACAGACATTTACTGAACAACTGCAAATGGAAGCTAAGCCGCTGTGGGATGCTATATATGGCCACCCGTTTCTGAAAGAAATCAAAGATGGTACATTGCCGTTGGATACCTTTAAGTATTACCTGGCGCAAGATTATTTGTATTTGGAAGGTTTTGCTAGAAGCGTAGCTATTATATTGGCCAAGGCTCCTGATGCACAGATATTAGAGGAGGTGTCCCATAGGGTTATGACACCGGTTGAAAGACCGTTGCATCAGGAATTGCTTGAATTGGTTGGGTTGAGTTCAGAAGAAATAAATTCTCGTGATAGATCTCCGACCACAACAGCCTATGTCAATCATATGCTAACTACTGCTTCTATGCATGGACTAGGTCCAGCTGCTGCTGCCTTATTACCGTGTCCTTGGACGTATCACTTAATGAGAGAACGGGTTGGGCCGTCCGAACATCCTTTGTATAGCAAATGGACCTCGTTTTATGTGGAAGGTTTTCTAGAAAACAGTGTTGCAGCTTGGAGGAGTTTTGTGGATCGCTCAGCCCAAGATGCCACAGCATCTGAGATAGCCGCTATGAGATATGCATTCATGACGAGTAGTAGATATGAGTACATGTTTTGGAATATGGCATATACGAGAGAAGCCTGGCCGGTATAGTTAGCTCATGCATGCTGTGATTTATATTATTTCGGGTCTGATGGCCATAACCTTTTTCTTATTGCTTGTAGGATACAGTTGTCTCAGAGGACAATCTTATCACTACTCTCGCTCTCGCAGGTTAGATATCACGCGGTCAGAGCGATATGGATTGAGCAGGCAGTCTATAAGATCGGCAAGATTCGAAGAAATGCGGGATATACCCTTATTGTAATAGCCAGAAAGAAAATTGGAGGTTGTATATGCCTACAGCAACGATAAACGGAATAGAGATGTATTATGAGATTCACGGTAGTGGCCCCCCTGTCGTGTTTTCTCACGGTCGTGGAGGAAATCACTTTAGCTGGTGGCAGCAACTGGCGGATTTTTCTCGCGATTACAAATGTGTCACATTCGATCATAGAGGCTGGGGACTCAGCAACGATGTAACAAATGGTCCCGGGACTCAAGCATTTGCTGATGACCTAAAGTGTTTGCTTGATTACCTCGGTATTGAAAAGGCAGCTTTGGTATCCCAATCCATGGGAGGCGTCACCAATTTAAACTTCACTTTAACAAATCCTGATCGAGTGAGTGCTTTAGTTCTAGGGGATACGACAGGGGGTATTGGAGATTCATCTGTCATTGATTTGCTGAAAGACGTTCATCCACCCGAACACCCATTAGGTCGAGCGTTATCGGAACACTTCATTGAACATAACCCGGATAAAACCACGTTATTTCAACAAATAGGGTTTCTTAATCCGCCTATGCCGATAAGCGTGGTGTCGCCCCTTTTCCGTAATCCTGATGGACCAAACAAGGAACAACTTTCGCATATGACTACTCCTACGTTATTGGTTGTCGGAGAGGAAGATCTGATATTTCCTCCAAACGTTATGCAGGCGGCCGCTAAGTTGATACCTAATGCAACCTTGGAGATAGTCCCTAATGCTGCTCATTCTACTCATTTTGAGCAACCAGAGAAATTCAACCAATTAGTAAGAGGTTTGTTCGTAAA
>PBPE01000103.1 GCA_002724585.1 Dehalococcoidia bacterium
TGCAAATTACTCTATCATATCACCGACATCGTGACAGATATCAAATTGATACCCAGTGTGCCTAGGATAGAAATGGTATATTACCTATCTATGGTATCAAATGATGAATTCTTAATTGAGTATGCACGAGATCTTCAGCAACACTTTGGTTGGCATCCTGACGATATTCGCTTGAAACGACTCATTCAATCCGCAATTGAAGATCCCATCCGCTCAAAAAGACATCATCAACAAATAATAAATATGATTAAACGTTCGTCAGGAGAACACTATGACCAAACCTAGCATCTCCGCTTATGGGTCTTGGACTTCTCCAATTACCCCAAGCCTAATATCACAGTCTGCTAAAACGTTAGGCCAGATATGTCTCGACGGCAGCGACATTTATTGGACCGAATCAATACCGTCTGATGGCGGTCGAATTGCCATAATGAAATGTGATGAGAACCACGACTACTCGTTAATAACACCAAGCCCATTTAACGTCAGAAGTACTGTTCACGAGTACGGAGGTGGATCCTACACCGTATCTGACGAGACAATTTATTTCTCTAATTACACCGATCAACAAATATACAAACATACCCAAGGAAGCCAACCTTATCGACTAACGAATACGCCCACATCTCGATATTCTGACTACACCGTGGACAGATTCAGGAATTGCCTGATCAGTGTAACAGAGGAACATTTAGAGGATTCTCCTGAACCCATAAACACAATATCAATGGTTGACGTGAACACAGGTATAGTACGACCAATTGTATACGGATCGGATTTCTACTCTAATCCTAGGCTTGATCCATCTGGAACTCTACTGGCGTGGCTATCCTGGAATCATCCGAATATGCCCTGGGATGGGAATCAATTATGGGTAGCAACAATCAACACAGACGGAACCCTAGGACAGAAGCAGATGTTATCACTAGGAGAATCCGATTCAATTTACCAACCTGAATGGTCACAAGACGGATCACTTTTCTTCGTCTCAGACAGAACAGGCTGGTGGAATATTCATAAATGGGACGGTTCTACCGCCATAAACCTGACTCCCATACAGGCAGAATTCGGGAAACCTCAATGGGTATTCGGATCAGCAACATATGGAATAATGTCTGAAAATCTAATCATTGCAAGTCGTACGATAAACGGACGATGGGGAATAACCACTCTCAACCCAAATACCGGAACATTGAGTGAATTAGATTCGAAATTTCCAGAGATGGGAAGAGGAGACTTAAAGGTCAATGCCTTTTCGTTAGTAATGGAAGCTTCTGCTCCTACAACTCCTATGTCACTGATTAAATATGATTTTGAATCCCGTAGTTGGAACACGATTGCTTCAAGTAACACTGCTAACATCCCAACAGAATATATATCTCAGCCTGTACAAATAGAATACAAATCCAAGACAGGGTATATAAGCTATGCCAATTATTACTCACCCACGAATCCAGATTTCCAAGGGCCACCCAACACATCACCACCTCTATTAGTAAAATCCCATGGTGGCCCTACACAAGCGGCCCAAGTTGGTCTTGATTACAACATCCAATATTGGACAAGCAGAGGCTTTGCTGTCGTTGATGTTAATTATTCAGGCAGCACTGGTTACGGGACGGAATACAGGAATCGACTCAAAGGTGAATGGGGTGTCTTAGATGTCCAAGATTGCATCGGGGCTGCTCTATATTTGTCTGGACAAGGTCTGGTAGATAAAAACAAACTATGCATCTCAGGAGGAAGTGCCGGAGGATATACTACACTCTCCGCTCTTACGTTTCATAACGTGTTTGCCGCAGGGGCCAGCCATTACGGTGTTAGCGATCTGATAGGGCTCTCCGAAGAAACCCATAAATTTGAGTCTAGATATCTTGACCAACTAGTCGGCCCATATCCATCCGCTCACGACCTGTATGTACGGAGATCACCCAGATACCACATCAACCAATTGAACTGCCCAATCATCCTATTCCAAGGAACAGAAGATCGTATAGTACCCCAGAGTCAATCTGATTTGATGTATCAAGCCGTATTATCTAGGAACATTCCTGTTTCATACCTGCTATTTGAAGGGGAACAACATGGTTTCCGCAAACCAGAAACCATCCAGCGTGTACTAGAAGCAGAACTATATTTTTACTCTCGCATCTTTAATTTCACAACAGATAAACCATTAGAGCCAGTCCCCATACACAATCTTGACTGCTAAAGATCCAATTATTATGAAATATTCGACACCGTAGCCCCAAATCGCTATTATAAACGGGCAAAATTGGAATCTAGATTTATATTGAGTAGAGGCTGTTATGAGACGAGTAGCTATAGTATCCCCAGTTAGAACCGCTGTCGGAACGTTCGGAGGAGGACTTAAAGACGTCTCCGCTGCCGAATTAGCATCAACAGTCATAAAAGAGATATTGACACGGACTGGATTGGCAGCAGATAAAATCGATGATGTCATCCTTGGACATGGCTACCCTAATGGAGAAAATCCTGCCATCGGTCGCTTGGCAGGGTTAAAAGCAGATCTCCCAATTGAAGTGCCTGGTTACCAGCTAGATCGTCGTTGCTCTTCAGGATTGCAAGCGATTCTAAATGCGTCAATGATGGTACAGACCGAAAACGCTGACGTGGTTATTGCCGGAGGCGTCGAGAGCATGAGCAATGCAGAATTTTATGTAAACGAATCTCGCTGGGGTGCACGATTCGGATCAGTACAATTCCATGACCGTCTGGAGCGCGCTCGTGTAACGATTGCGCCTGAAGAACGCTTTGGAGCCATCCCCGGTGGTATGGTGGAAACTGCTGAAAATTTAGCAAAAAAATATGAGATATCAAGAGAAGAACAAGACAAGTACGCTATGCGAAGCCATCAACGCGCCTCAGAAGCAATGGAATCTGGCAAATTCGACAAGGAAATCGTATCCGTATCAGTACCCCAGCGAAGGGGTGACCCAATAGACTTCATCGCAGACGAGAATCCTCGTCCCGGGACTAACATGGAAAGCCTCGCACGGCTACGCCCAGTAATGAAAGATGGATCGGTAACTGCAGGAAATGCAAGTAGCCAGAACGACGCCGCATCGGTCTGTATGGTAGTAGCGGAAGATAAACTTGGAGAACTCGGCTTAGAACCCATGGGATACCTAAAGGGATGGGCGGTGACCGGTTGCCATCCTGCATATATGGGTATTGGGCCAGTCCCATCAGTTAACAAGCTTATGGCCAAACTTGGTATGACACTTAGTGATATGGATCTCATCGAACTAAACGAGGCATTTGCCTCTCAGGTATTAGCTGTACTTAGGGAGTGGAAACTACCCGATGAAGACATTCTTAACGTAAATGGTTCTGGTATTTCGCTAGGACATCCGATAGCCGCTACCGGTGCAAGAATCTTAACTACCCTTCTTCATGAAATGGAGAGAAGAGACGTCCAATTCGGACTTGAAACAATGTGCGTAGGTGGGGGACAGGGAGTCGCAGCAGTATTTGAGCGAGCCTAATCAAACTTCAATAACAGCTCTAGGAATCAAGCTAATATATCGAGAGTGAATGGAGTAAATAATGGTAACAGCATCAGATATAGCCGATGTCTTAGTTATAGGGGCTGGAGCATCTGGAGGCGCCTTCTGCTGGAGCCTCTCAGAGTCTGGTGCCAAAATCGTGTGTCTAGAACAAGGGGGTTGGGTTCCTTTAGATGCATTTCCTACTGACAAACCTGAAAGTGCTATCAACTGGCAGACTGCTTTTAATCCGAACCCTAACATGAGGCGGCTCGCAGAGGACTACCCAGTGGATGAAAGTGAGACACCCATCTCTCCATTGATGTATAACGCAGTGGGAGGTAGCCTAATACATTGGGGATCCCATTTCCCAAGATTTCATCCTTCAGATTTTATGGTGAAAACTCTTGATGGTGTAGCAGATGACTGGCCTATGACCTATCAAGAGCTAGAACCTTATTATGACCTTAACGACAAGATGCACGGTGTTTCCGGTTTAAAAGGGGATCCTGCCTACCCGCCAAAACCAGACAGACCTACACCACCACTATCAATCGGACATTCAGGTGAAGTCCTTGCTCGCGGATTCAACAAGCTGGGGTGGCATTGGTGGCCATCAGACAACGCAATACCATCGGTAGAATACAACGGTAACGACCCAGACCATGGTGGATATTTAAGGTCAATGACCAGTTCAGATATCGTCTACTGGCCAAAAGCACTGAGAAAAGGAGTGCAATTAAAAACCTATTCTCGCGTACGCGAGATTATAGTTGATAAAAATGGAAAAGCCGCAGGCGCAATCTATTATGATCAAAATGGAGACCTTCAGATACAGAAGGCCAAAGTGGTAGTTATGGCTGCCAACGGAGTCGGCACGAGCCGTATATTACTTAATTCTAAATCAGGGATGTTCCCAGACGGCTTAGCTAATAGCACCGGACTTGTGGGGAAAAACTTGATGCACCACCCTTGTGGAATGGTTGTGGGACTATTTGAAGAGGCTTTTGAATTCAAAGGTGGCCCTAGAGGCAGTTCAATGTTAAGTCAGGAATTTTATGAAACTGACTCGAACCGCGATTTCATTAGAGGGTATGACCTACAAGTACTCGGCAGCGAACAAGCTCCTCTAGCATCTGCATTAGGCGGGCTATTGGGATTACCAGTTTCTTGGGGGGAAAACCACCATAATGAGTTCTCCGAAAGGTTTAGGCATACCATAGGTATCTCCATCATGACGGAGGATCTACCTGAAGAGCATAATCAAGTAAGCCTAGATCCCATCCATACCGATAGCGACGGAATACCTGGGGCCAAGATCAACTACACCGTCAGTGACAATACCCACCGCATGCTAGATCACGGACTCGACAGAGCGTCAGAGGTTCTTAAAGCTGCTGGTGCAACTAAAATCATGTCAGCGCATCTCCGACGGAATTGCGGTTGGCACTTACTCGGTACAGCTCGCATGGGAGATAATGCTGAAACTTCAGTGGTCGACCGATGGGGTAGGACTCATGATGTATCCAATTTGTTCATTATTGACGGCAGTATATTTACCACAAGTGCGTGCATAAATCCGACTCCTACCATAGAGGCTCTCGCGCTCCGCACTGCTGATTATCTGAAGGGTGAAGGAAGTTCTACTATTAGCTGAACAACTCGGCTTGGCAAACGGAGCACAATGAAACCCTATCTGAAGGTTAGAGTGATGAGACTACTTAACTTGACACTCTAAATACGTTTACGTACGATTACCGGGATTGCAAAGAACAAAATTCTAATCTCAATCAAAGAGGTACTAATATGGCAGATATTTATGGAGAGGGTAACTTTCAATATAAATTTGTAGACGACTGGATCAAGTTACCAGACGGCATGAAACTCTTGGAATGTCCGGGGGTAGCAGTAGATGCTGAAGACCGTGTATTTATCCTGACACGTGGAGAGCATCCTATAATGGTTTTTGACCGCGACGGGAATTTTATTAGGTCATTCGGTGAAGGATTATTTAGCGACAACCGCACTCACGGCTTGTACTACAGCCCTGCTGACGGAACACTATTGGCTGCCGACGATGGCATACACACCATACAAAAATTCACTCCGGACGGCGAGAAAGTTATGGAGATAGGAGAACGAAACCACCCTTCTCCCCGTTGGAGTGGTCAACCTTTCAACCGACCAACCTCCGCCGCAATTAGGCACAGTAATGGCGATATATACATTTCAGACGGATACGGCAATTCAAAGATTCACGTGTACAGTAGTGACGGTGAATACAAATTCTCATGGGGAGAACCAGGAATTGACGCAGGTCAATTCATTAGGCCCCACAATATTGTATTTGACGATCAGGAAAGAGTATATGTAGTGGACCGTGAGTGTCATAGGATACAAATATTCGATCCAGAAGGAAATTTCCTTACTATGTGGAGCAATATACATAGGCCGGACTCAATGGTCCTATGGCAAGACCATGTCTATATAGGAGAATTAAATGGTATGGGTGGTGTTGACGACGCACCTGGCCTAGGACACAGGGTAAGCATATATGACCTAGATGGAAATCGAGTATGCATGTTCGGTGACAAGGACGAAGGAGAAGGCCCAGGTCAATTTATAGCTCCCCACGGTATAGCTGTTGACTCTCATGGAGATATCTATGTAGCCGAAGTATCATTCACGATAAGAGGCTCTCATATGGACCCACCCCGAGAACTCCGTAGCTTCTCCAAATACGAACGAGTCTGGTAATACATTAAGGGGCCGGTTTAGTTTGTTCTACTCCGGCCTCATCTCTTAGGATATCAAAACAATGGCCGAATCTAATCAAGACACTACTGACATTCAGATCGATGACCCAATTAAGAGCTTCGAAATTGGGTACGAACTTGGGTGGACTGACGGGCTCCCAATTGTCCCCCCCACTGATTACAAAGTCTCTGAATTCCTTTCATACGCAAACTTAAATGGCGACGAGATAATCGGTGAAATTCCCGAACGCAGACGAGAGCTTACCTCCCGTAAGATCGCGGCCAATGCAGTAATGGCAGGGTGTAAACCGGATTATTTTCCTGTAGTACTTGCTGCAAGCAAAGCAATGCTAGAACCGAAATTCAATCTTGTCGGCCCATCATCAAGCCTCGGCGGTGCAGCCATACTCGTTATAGTAAATGGGCCCATAATTAGCCAGATAGGAATAAACTCAAGAGGAAATCTGTTTGGGCCAGGTAACAGAGCCAATGCGACCATCGGACGAGCCATACGCCTGATTCTAATGAATGCTTGCGCTGCTGTACCAGGTTTATTTGACCGAAGCGTCATCGGACATCCAGGAAAATTCTCTTATTGTATCGGTGAAGCAGATTCAGAAACACACTGGCCCGGTCTCCACGAAGAGAGAGGCTTTGAACCAGTCTCAAACGCTGTAACCGTATTCGCAGCAGAAGCTCCTAGACAGGTCAGAGCAGTTGGGGATCCAGAAGCAATACTGTACTCTATAGCTGACGCTGCTTCATCTCTAGGCACTTCTTTATCAACCAGCGGGTCAGTATCGGACAAATCGGTAGGTATCCGGCAAGGCGAAATA
Organism: Dehalococcoidia bacterium; assembly: GCA_002724585.1. GTDB lineage: Bacteria > Chloroflexota > Dehalococcoidia > Lucifugimonadales > UBA3495 > UBA3495. Next base: position 7,102 of record PBPE01000103.1, read on the forward strand.
GCCGTAACTATTGCCGGCGATAGTAGCTTGTGGGCTCAATGGACTAAACAACAAGTGAGGGAAACGCTGCATTCACAAATAAAACGATCCATCGCAGATTTGAAGAAAGCCAAAGTATTCAAGGGTGACATATCGGAGACCGACGAACGTAACTTCATACCACTGCTTGAATCTCCAGATGATATTTTGCTGCTTTTTGCAGGGGGCGAAGAGGCGAATTTCTCTTCCGTAATTCCTAGCTGGGGTCCAAAAATCGCATCCACCGCTACTACAGTATCCATCAGCTCATAGGCATATGCTTAATCCCAACTAAGTGGAGTTGACTCATAATGAACACCATTAACTACACCCTGATCAATCCTACGACAACGGCCAAAGTACCCCCTTTCGACGGGGCCAGTAGGATCCCAACACTAGCGGGAGCGACGTTGGGGATAATTGACGATAGTAAACGAAATGCCGATGTCCTACTAGAAGAACTAGCAGAGGTATTGGTTAACCGATACGAAATATCAAGCGTCATTTGGCACAGAAAACCAAGTGCCTCACGACCCGCTGATCCTAAAGAAATCATTAACCTAGCAGAAAAGTGTGATGCGGCAATAATAGCAATTGGCGATTGAGGCTCCTGCAGCGCGTGCAGTGTGCACGACGGTATTCACTTAGAGAAGGCGGGGATTCCTTCTGCCACAATTTGTACAGATAGATTCATTGAAACTGCTTCAGGAATGGCCAGAATGTGGGGAGCTGAAACTTACCCTACTATATTCACTAATCACCCGATAGAAAACCTGACAAGAGCGCAACTACGTGAACGTATGGAAGGCTTAGCATCAGAGGTGGTGAGTGTACTGACAGGAGCTTAATTCCGTTTATCAGAAGCATTCATAAAATTTGGCACTGAGTTGGCTATTGGAAAATCAATTTCACAGGTACCACAACTAAGACTTCCTGTAATTATATCGCCCTGAGCCTCAGATATTACTGTAATAACGAGTTGCCCTTTGCATTCAGGGCAAACCAAGATATCCATCATTTGTCTTTTCATCATCCGTCCACGTTAACTTATCGATATTCTAAATTCTTCTCAACCAGCAGCGTCAATAGATCTGAAAGTCCAAACACTATAACGCCCAATGCAAGGATCGCGTAGGTGCTAGTCAAACACTGTCTGATTCTACCTAAATTTGTGACAGGTATATTTTTTAATTCGTCACGTCTAGCCTTTGTTAACCACGCCAAATAGAACATGTAAACCGCCAAGGAAATTTTTATTCCTAATATTACGACGTACACTAGACTAATGGATTGCGAAGTCAGACGGCTAGCTGCCAATATAACACCAGTAATAACAAGAATAGTAACAGAAGTTTTGATGACAGATCGAAACTCAACCGCAACACTTCTATTCACTTCGTCCATTCCGTTAACTCGATGGAGAACAGGTCTAATCACAAACATATAAAACATAGACCCTCCCAGCCACGCAACCGCTCCTAACGCGTGGCACCATCTAACCACCAATAATATCCAATCGAGTAAAGTCACTATCTACCAACCAACCAATCACGTTTACAAATTGTGGATTAATCAACCACTCCAGCTTTACAACAAGTATAATACAAGGAATCGGATTACATCGAATCAGGAAAACAGCAGCGATGGCAATAGGTGAACATTATGCGCTTAAATGACAAAGTCGCGTTAATTACAGGGGCAGCCAGAGGCCAAGGGGCTGTAGAAGCTAAATTGTTCAGTTCGGAAGGAGCTAAGGTTGTCATTTGTGACATACTGGACGCAGAGGGAAAACGCCTTGAGTCTGAAATAAACTCCTCTGGAGGCTCATCGTTATTTGTACATCTAGACGTTACTGAAGAGTCAGAGTGGCAGAATGCCATAGAAACCACATTGAGGTCGTTCGGAAAGATCGATATTCTCGTTAACAATGCCGGTATATATAAGTGGTCTCAAGTAGAAGAAACAACTTCAGAACTCTGGGACCAGACAATGGATATTAACGCAAAAGGCGTATTTCTCGGGACTAAACATGCAATATCAGCAATGCGACACACAGGGGGAGGTTCTATAGTAAACATTTCATCTGTAGCAGGGTTAGTCGGCAGCGCGAATGCTGCCGCTTATTGCGCATCAAAAGGGGCAGTTAGACTTCTAACCAAATCTACTGCCATACAGTATGCCAAGGATGGCATTAGGGCAAACTCCGTCCATCCAGGAATCATAGATACTCCGATGACTACTCCTAACCTACTTGCAACCAAAGAAGCTAGAGAACGGTCAGCCTTAAGACATCCATTAGGACGAGTTGGCACGTCGGAAGACGTTGCCTACGGAGTCCTCTTTCTCGCGTCTGACGAATCATCCTTTATGACTGGAGCTGAACTAGTTATAGATGGCGGGCTAACAGCCCAATAGCTTATCTTCCGATAGCATATCCATCACGCCTCAAATCTGCTCCACCAAACAAAGCGCCTCTTTCGTGATCGACTTCAATCGCACACAACGCACCCATTCTCGGCGTCCAATCGTCCCACACATCAAGTTCGTGCCCCATACTGGATAGCTTGGACAATGTATCGGCATTTATTCTGCCCTCAATACCAATCAAATTTTTATTATAAGCATGCGGCCAGAAAGAATTAGGGAAATTCCAAGTAGATATCCTTGGAGCTTCTATAGCTTGTTGAACACTCATACCAAATTCCGAAACGTTAAGGAATAATTGCACCATTGACTGACATTGCACATCGCCACCTGGAGTTCCAAAAGGCATCCATAAACGACCATTCCTGAAAGCCATAGCAGGGGTAGGTGTAAGCCGCGGACGCTTACCTGCGGCCAAACAAGAGGGATGTTCCTCATCCAACCAAGACTGAGACCCCCTCGGTGACATTACAAACCCGAGCCCTGGGACAGTTGGGCCACCTCCTATTCCATCGCTGGGAGTTCCAGAAAAAGCATTCCCCCACTTATCTACAACCGATATGTAACTAGTGTCTGCCGGGAGTCCCCCTGCCATCTCCTTGGGTTTTTTGATCGCAGCAGTACCAGCTTTTCCAGATTCATATTTCCACGGATCACCGGGCGCGGGCATCTCTTGAGCAGCGTGATTGTGATCAATCATACTAGCCCTCAATTGCGCATAATCACTAGAGAGAAGACCTTCCATTGGAACATTAACAAAATCGGGGTCTCCGTAGAAATGATGCCGATCTGAAAAAGCTAATTTAAGAGCCTCAACCACCGTATGCAGATAAGCAGCAGAATTATGACCCATAGATGCTAGGTCGGTCGTCTCTAATATCTTTAACGTTTGTAGAGTAACAGGTCCTTGGCACCACGGCCCACAAGAGTATACTTCACAATCTTTATATGAAATTGAAGGAGGCGTCTCAATTTCAACTGAAAAGTCTTGGAGATCATCCATCGACATTAAGCCGCCCTGACTTTGGCTAAATGCAACCATTTCCTCAGCCATTTGACCTTTGTAGAAATAATCCCGCGCTGATTGTATAGCTTCTTCCCGACCCAAACCTTGACTTGCTTTCTCAACTTCTATTAAGCGCCTAAATGTATGAGCGAGGTCTTTTTGAACCAAAACCTGACCCGTTTGCAAAGCAACTCCGTTACTAAAAAATACATCCATACTTGTTGACCATAAAACTCCTTCCCCCTCATCATGAACGAGCTTATCGCCTTCTTTAACTAACGCGTTATGTAAAGAACTGGGAATCGGAAAGCCGTTTTCAGCTAGTTCCCACGCAGGTCTCACAACTTCCTCAAATGTCATCGTGCCGAAGGTTTTCAATGCAGTCATCCAAGCATCTGCCGCGGAAGGAGTAACCGTTCGTAAAACACCTGCGGGCAATTCTGAATTATGATGTTTTGCAAAATACTCCACTGAAGCACTCTTCGGCCATCGACCGAGACCACTAATACTTTTGGTTTGATTGCTAGTTTTATCATAGATTATTATCGGTGCGACTCCGCCAAAACTCGTGTACTGGGGTAATACGACATTGAGCACTAGACCAGCGGCCACTCCCGCATCTGTCGCATTTCCACCTTGTTCGAGTATCCTGTATGCCGCCGCGGTAGCTAAATAATGCCCTGTTGAAGCGATGTGAGATACTCCCGTGATTAGGGGACGATGAGTATTTATACCTATTGCCATAATAGCCTCCGTAAAATTTGTTAATTCCCGAGTCTCACCTGAAGCACCATATTGCGATGCAAAACGAGCTATCTATGATTTCAAATCTACAAGATTTGGCATTACTCTGTCTGATAAATATCGCATGGATTTAAGCCAATTGTCGTAGGGATCCCACTCATGACCCATTGCAAGCAATACCCCGAAGCCTCCTGTATCCACATAAAGTTGTCTAAGTTGCTCGGTGACATCATCTACACTTCCTACTATCCAAACGTTGTCGAGCAAATATTCGGGAGTAACCTCCGCATCAGAAATATTACTGTTCCCTTTGAATAGGCTAAGTGAGTCCATATATGCCATTAAAGGAATGAAATATTCCTCAAAATCACGTCCGATTGTACCGTTCAATACTTCCTCACGAGCCTGTTTCGTGGTATCAGCGATGTATATTTCTTTGGCTATTCTCCATCTCGATCGATTGGCCTTTTTCCCAGCCAATTTAGCACCCTTCTCTACAGCATCCCAGTGGCTACTAAGTATTTCTGAAGGCACTAAATTAATACTGAGTGGCAACCATCCTTTCTCTCCTGCCATAACCAGAGTATCAGAATTGGGAGACACTCCTGCCACCCCAATAGGAGGGTGTGGTTTTTGATACGGTTTCATATGAAATTCAAGCCCTATCTCTGGAACCGGTTGCGGGATGGCAAAATCCCAAGCTTCATGCTTGTATTGACCAGGTTCAGGATTCGCCCACATATTTAATATCAGGTCTATCGCATCTCTAGCCATACCACGATGAAACCCCGTGGAAGCATCAAATCCAAACACTTCGAAATCACCAGGGAATCCGCCAGACCCTACTCCCCAATGAAACCGCCCTTTCGCTAAATTGTCTAACTGAGCTATACGGTGTGCAATCATAAAGGGATCATGATTAGGCATACATGTTACACCTGTACCAAAAATAATATTCTCAGTTCGAGATAGAGCAGCTGCAATGAATTGATCAGGGGCAGGGATATTTTCCCACACAGTGGTGAAGTGCTCTCCAATCCAAGCCTCTTTGTATCCTAACTGGTCGAGACATTCCATTTGATGAAGATCAGATTCCATGGTTTCTGCCGGATCTGAACCTGGAGGATGCAGCGGCATTGTAAAATATCCCAGTTCCATGTGCCCCCCTTGATTATTCATAACCCAGTATAACTTCGGCAAGTATAAGTCATCATACCTTCTTCCTCAATGAAACTTGATGTTGATAACGGATGCTCCTAAAATCGTTAGAAGACTTACTATACAAGGTGGCATTTAATGCTGTTTGAAATTGAAGTATCGGCCGAACTTAACAGCCCTTTCGAATTTAATAGAGTATTTGATTTATTATCCGACCCGTTGCCGGTCAAACAGGTATACACTTCTAACCTTACAGGACAAGACACCTGGTGCGACGTAGTTGGATGGGATGAATCTGGCCCATGCCAGGCATTCGCTGTACTATCAGAAGATTCCGGCGACGGAGTAATACTTTTATTGTACGGAGGACAAGAAGGGATAAGACTCAAACCTTCCATAATAACAGAAGATTGGGACTTGAGCAGTACGAATCAATGGGGTGAACCATGCTTGATGCTGGACAAAAACACAGTTTATACAGAGTAATCACAGCTGTGAATCATCGGCTCCTACAAAATCTTCATACGCTTAATCATAAGTTCTTGGATTTTGGACGGCAACCTCTCCAGTTTATTGCTATCAGAAAAATCTAACATCTCAAAAGTCTTCATCTGCTCTAATCCTGTAGAGTTGCTGGAAAGAATAATTTTATCCAAGGCAATGCCAAGCAAAGCATTTCGATCTGCATTACTGTTAGTGTGGGCTCGCATAACCTGATTAAATAAATGCCAAGTAAACGGGCTCCTATAGGAATTCTCCGAGCACACCAACAGCTTAAGATCATAGTTTCCTAGGCGACTCAAAGGAGGAAATGATACGTCCTTCACCAACTTATCCTCATCTCCTAATGGCAAGTACCAACAGTCTGCACCTGATTTATCAATTTCGGATTTGAGACCTGTCATAAACGTGGCATCTCTGTACGATCCCAGTATTACCACGCGCACACTGAAGTTGGTAGTGTCCTGTATATATCCAAGCAATGTATCTACTTCAGGCAAACCCGTCTCCATTAAAAATCTCTTGGAGATTTTTCCATTTGATCTGACTAATGTATTAAGTCCAATTGTACTTGGAGAACTATGCCTAGCGGACTCCAGATCCAATGCACCACTCAAATCGCTATCGCCGATAATTGTCATACCCATACGTACGCTGGTGAATAATGCTCCATCGGAACTAACCTTAGTAAGATTTGCACATCTAAGATCCGCTCCTGACAAGTTCGCTAAGTCTAGATTAGTACCCGTAAGTCTCGCATTCATCAGATTAGCACCTGTCAGATCGGACTGTTTCATGTCGGTCAAAGTCAGATCTGCATTATTCAAATTACAACCACTAAAATCTGACACCGAAGCATCTGCAGATGACAAATCGGCGGTTGTCAGATCACAACCAGTGAACAAAACGCCCTTAAGATTCGCCCCAACTAATGTAGCGTTCTTTAGTTCCGACCTAGATAGATTCGACCTCTCTAATATGGCATCATCCAATTTAACTCCGCTGAGATTCGCATGCACAAGCTTACTATTCCGCAGATCAGACCCACTTAAGTCAGCATGATTTAAATCATCGTTAGATAAATCTATATTGCCGAGGTCTAAGCCCGACAGAGTCGAACCAGACAAATCCAAACGCTTACTTTGAGAAGGTCCATTTTCACGCCACCGAGATACACTTCGTGCACCTTCTCGCACAATTTCCAAGTGCTCGGGGTTAGCCACTTATATCTCCTTAATACATTTAGAAACACCCTCCCGATTGCGATCAATTGGAGAGGGTGTTCAATGAATACCTATCGTATTATGTTTTACTAATCATCCGCTGGAACAGTCGCTGTGCCTATATCAGCATTTACAAAACATGGCATGACGTCCTTGGCAAACAGGCTAAGTTGTTCTTTAAATTCGGCCCAAGGCATACCTTCTGGCCATTGAAATACTACGTCTTCTAATCCAGGGTATTTTTCCTCAATATCTTTCAGATACGATACGAATTCCTCTGACGAGCCACAGAACCATGCTTTTTGCTCGACACCATCCTCAACATGCGGCGTCCTAGCCGGAGCTCCTGGGGTGCCCCAAGGTCTACCTTCTTCATCTGTATAGCGTACATATCCGAATGGAGCAAACCATTTATAGCGCTCGTCATGGTATGGCCTGACTTTCTCCATTGCCTCAGATTTACTATTAGCAATGTAAAAACCAACTCCAAATGCGATGTTTTCTCCGAGCGCTAAGTCTTTGCCCACTTTCTTATTCGCCATCTGGTAATTACTAATCATTTCATCCGCCATTACCTCACCAGTTAAAGCAACCATACCCTTTATTCCATGTTGAGCCATGAATTCAATTGACCTACCACTTGTAATAGGTTGCCATATCTCTACTGGAAGGTTCACCGGTCTCGGTACTAATGTCACATCGGTCATTTCGTACCCTCGGTATGGAACTTCGGCGGGAATCGTGTGCTTGGGACCTTTATGACTGAACGAATCTTCATTGAACGCCTTAAATATGATTTCCATATTTTCTTCAAAGACAGCTCGATTTGCATCCTGATCTATCAGCGGAGCACCCAAAGTTTCCACTTCTCTCGATTGATAGCCACGGCCTATCCCAAATATTAACCTGCCTCTGGTCATCACGTCTGCCATAGCAAAATCTTCTGCCAATCGTATAGGATGCCACATAGGAACAATATTGAATCCTGCCCCAAATTTTAAGTTCTTGGTGATACCAGCCAAATGAACACCCAAAAGGGTTAGGTTCGGAAACACCTCATAACCTTCTCTTTGGAAATGATGTTCCGCTGCCCAAAGACAGTAAAACCCTAAATCGTCCATATGTTTGGCCAGTTCTTCTGCATGATAATAAGGCTCAATCAAGGTTTCATTAGGATAACAGCGATCGTTCGCTGGCGTAGCATCCGCTCCTACGTCTTCAAAATCTATTTGCCCTACATACAATACCGAAAAACGTTTAATCATAGGTCCTATTTCCTCTTTGGATAGATAAATATGTATAAGTTGCCTTATTATATCAGCGGCCTATATTATTGAAAATATCATGCGGAAAGTGTCAGGAGGAATTAACCATGGACCTAGGACTAGAGGGAAAAATCGCAATGATAACCGGAGGAAGTCACGGCCTCGGTTACCAGATCGCTTTATGCCTAGCCAGAGAGGGTTGTAAAGTGTCGATCTGCGCACGCGATAAGCGACGCGTAGATGAAGTCGTATCAGATATACAAAATCAAGGCTTTACCGCACGCGGCAGTCAAGCAGATGTAACTAATGAATCTGATTTGCAATTATTTTATGACGAAACATTGGATCAGCTAGGCCATCCGGACATATTGGTAAATAATGTCGGAGGTAGAAGGGGTTCAGTGAACTTCGCAGATACTAGCATGGACCAGTTCATGTCAGGTCTGGAATTAAACCTGATCAGCGCTGTCAGAATGACAAAATTAGTAATTGACCATATGAAATCGCAACAATGGGGACGCGTCATCAATATTGCCTCCATATCAGGTCGCGAACATGGTGGGTCTATTGACTACATGACTGCTAAAGCCGGCATGATAGCTTTTTCCAAACACCTAGCTTTGCAATACGCTCAACACAACGTCCTAGTGAACTGCGTTGCACCGGGGTCCATAGATTTTCCTGGCAGCACTTGGGACAGGTACCAACGAATAGAGCCGCCTGATGTGGTCGCCGAGTTCATTGACCGGAATCTTCCGATGGGTAAATTCGGATGGCCTGAACCAATCGGAGAAACAGTTGCTTTTTTGGCATCTGAAAAAGCTGACTTAATTACCGGGGCATGTCTTAACGTAGACGGAGGTCAATCACATTCGTTAATTTAGTAACACCACTAATGTGCAAGATTCCCCAAGAACTCTCTCCATACAGCAACACATGCGGCAGGATCGGAGTGCTGAATATAACCGGACCCTCCTGGAATTTCAGCCAGGCGCCCGTCGTTGAGCAAACTCGCCATAACTCTCCCTCTATCTAGAGTATTCATCGCACTTTCCTTACCAACCACTACCAAGGTAGGAGTTTGAATAAGTGGCAATACATCCGTGAGATCTACTGATGACAAATATTCTAGAGTTTCAACCACAACGTGCTGGGAAGTCTGTTTCATTTGATCAGAGTACCACCTATGATGATCGGGGTCTGACTTGCCAGGTTCCAGTCTATTGTCAGCTGTTCTGTCTATCCAACTTGCAACGCCTTCTTCTTTGACTAAATTACAATACTCAAGATATGTAGGAACCCCCGTAAATTTATATGGTGAAGTGCACGTAGTTAGAGACATCAATCGTTCTGCGTGTTCATAAGCGAATTGAAGCCCAATGGTACCTCCTATAGTTTCACCAACTAAATGAACTTTCTCAAGGTCTAACATATCCAGTAACGCCAATAAATCATTAGAGAAGCCCGTCAAACTCCAATTATATCCCGGTGCGGGCACTGTAGATTTTCCAAAGCCTCTAGCATCCACCCTAATTACTCGGTAATGCCTTGCTAGCAAAGGGACCCATTCGTACCACAAAGCCGAATTTTTAGCATTACCATGATGTAGAACTACAGTCTCTGCAGTACGCCATGGGTCTGCATAACAGTCATCTTCATAATACATCTGTAAATTATCTGGTAGATTAGCGACCGGCATATCTATACTCCTATATGAAACCTATAGACCAACTAGCCTAACATCCTTATTCCAGTCATATCACTGCCTAGGCGTTTTATGGGTCAGCCAATTATAGTTTGTTGGGTGATTTTGGCCGCCGCATTAGAACATAGAATACAGCTGATACCAACGCACTGCCAAAAGACACCCATATAATCATAAAATAATTGTCATATTGATCAAACCACCATCCTGCTGCCCATGGCAATCCTACTAAGGCCCAACTATGACTCAAATTTATTATGCCCCTTAATGTGGCAAAATAACTCCTACCAAAATAATCTCCTATAGCACCCCAATTGATAGGAGTTATACCTTCTGCAAGCCCCCCTAAAAACGCGGCCGCTAGGAACATCGGCAATGATGAGCCATATATCAATACAAGCATGGATACCGCATACAGCACCATTCCTCCTCCGAGTGACACTTGTTTTGGAACTTTGTCACCGATGAACCCGAAGAATAACTTGGACGGCACATTCATACCCAACCAAAATGCAAATATTAGACTAGCAGTCGCTACGTCTAAACCTTTCCAATGTAATATCGCTACTATATGCACCTGTATCGGAGCTTTTGCAATTTGTCTAAACATAGTACCAACCAACAAAAACCAATAAGTCGGCGTCAACAATGCTTCCTTCAACGTAAAATCGGCATTATCGTAATACCTAAGAGTTCTACTCTCGCTGTCCGTTAGTTCTTGGGATTGAGTGTTCCTGATTTTTTCTAATTCTTCGGGATTTGCCCCATCGGGCAGCAGGCCAACGCTTTCAGGGGAACTTTTAACAAACGCTGAAAGGGGTAGTATTACAAAGAAGTAAGACGCAGCAGCTAACGCAGCGGCCCATCTCCAACTAAAATATGCAATCAGCAATCCAATCAGTGGTATCAGTAGCATCGAACCCAAATTTCCTGATGCTTCCTGTATGGCCAGTGCTCTAACACGATATTTGCTAAACCACATATTGACCGTGGCAGCAATCGCGTGCTGGAATCCCATCGTAGCCCCAACTGCGATAAACACCAAATACGCTACAGCGAAAATCCAAACATTGGGAGCAAGCGCAAATATTACAAACCCAATACCAGCTAGGATAGTTCCGAGAACCATCATTTTCTTTGAACCGAATCTGTCAACCAGATAACCGACTATTGGGCCTTCAACTGCGCCCTCTGATCTTGCCAGTGAAAATATCAATGAGGAAGTGGCTCTACTTAATCCAAGACTAGTTTCCACAGGAAGAAGAAACAATGCACTACCTTTAGAGAAAAAAGCATTGTTTAGGGAACCCATAAAGCTGATTAGAGCAAGAAGTTTCCACCCGTAGAATATCTTGGAGGAAGCTTTTGATGAA
>PBPE01000104.1 GCA_002724585.1 Dehalococcoidia bacterium
CATGCTCCGCGAGTCCTTCAAGGAACAATTCACGAGTCTTCTGTCCCCTGACTTTGCTGACGTTGCCGCCATGCTGTTCATGCGTAGTATTAGTCATGGCCCCTCTTGGGTTAAGAATGATCGAAGACCGACTTCTCTACCTCTATCGCAACAGTTTCGGTACCAACAACCCCATTAGTTCCTTCAAACTTCACGGTATGTGTACCTACTTGATCTAAGGTCACATCAACATAGTACTTGCCTGTGCTTAATCTATTGATACTGGCTTCGAGGTTCGTAGTAGTACCATCAGGTTTCCTCTGATAGACATTGACTGATTCATAAACACCATCTGCCCAACTTCCATCTTCGTCTGTTGGATCAGTTAACACCGCTGGGTCATTAGACCAGAAAGAACCTGTGACTCTGACCACATCTCCTTTGTCATATTTTGCCATTAAACACCTACTTCTATTGTTACATTCTGAAGTTGTTTAACTTCTATAGTAATTTTTGGATTCGGATTAATAATATAGTACACATCATCATGCGGTAATGTCGATGTAGTAGTTACATGGTACGTAATAATATGCGTTATATCTGAAACAACAGTCTTACCAGTGAACAGATGCAAACCACCTGATGTGTTACGCCCACGGTAATCGAACTCGTTTAATGGGTGAACTTCAGTAGAAAACGTAGGTTGATACGTCCATTCTCCAGCAGGAAGTTCAGAAGAACCAAAGTTGTATTCTCTACGATCTTGCCCAAGACCAGTAAACGCATACGTATAAGTATCGTTTACATAGGTTATGCCAGATAAACCAGACGCTCCGGTAGTCAAACCTCTAAATGTTAAAGAAGTGTTAGTACCGTTATAGTTTTGATCTATCGTATAATCGGCGGCTCTGCTATACGCAGTCATTGTTATTCTTCTTCAACCCAAGAAGTTGATGCCTCATCCCAAGCATAAGTGGTGCCAGTATAGATTCTCGTTTTGCCATCATTATCACCATCTTCATATTCCCAAGTTCCGGGATATGCGACAGGTGGCGACCAGCAACCGTTAGGGCGTTTAACCCCATCCTGCCAATGTGTCTGCCATGTGAATGAAGGAAAATCTTCCGGTTGTGGTGGTTGTTGCCACTCCCCAGCGTCTTCATTCCATGTATATCCGGGTGTTTCAGCTACAGGAGCTTCCCAATAACCAGTAGTTTCATTCATAACCCATGAAGGAAACGGTTTAATATCATCTGGCATTTTGAAAATGTCTAATGAACTGTCATAAACATCGCCTTCTTGTGCGTGTCGGCCTCTAATATTATTATTGTACGAGCTACGAACCCATGTGCCGCCTTCAACAATATTTAGAGATTCAAGAAAAGCAATAGATTTAGGTTCATCATCCACACCATCCACTACAGCAATATCGTTACTAAGAGCCGTTACAAACGTAACAATATTTTCACTATTCACATGTGCGTAATGAGCCACTTCTATCCTTCGATAAATTCTTCTACCGTCATATTAGACGACTCGGCGCTACTTTGGGAAGGTGCGTTTGCGAAAAATGAATAAAAGATAGAAATACAATACTTTGTGTCTACAGCTTTAAGAGTGTTGTGCGAGTGTGACCAAGACGATGGGAAGGTCAAACACTTACCTGCTCTGGGTTTAATTGTTGCTTCTTGAATAGGGAAAACAGTTTCCCCTCCTTCTTCCACATCGTTTAAATAAATGATTTGTGAAATGTGCCTACCTCTAGTTATATCGTTAGTCCACGGAGCGGCATCACCATGTAAAGCGTGATACCCTTGTCCTTCTTCATATTTTAATAGTGAATAGCTCTCAGCATAAAAATCAGGAGTTCCATTAACAGCTTCAGGGCGATGTTTAATGTACTCGTCTAAACATGATTGAGCGTATGTTAATAAAGGTTCATGTGTGGGTGGAGGGAAATTAGGATCAAACCAAAGAATTTTTGATTCTCTACTGTTCTTATCTTCATTACCAGTAAGAACTTTAGCGGTATCCCACCTGCTTGATCTTTCAGCGTCTTCTATTAACGCTTCCAAAGTATGTAAACCTTCTGATTGCATATATGTTTGCATCAACAAAGGATCTATCCATACAATATCGCCTTCAATCATACAGGTTGCTCCCATCCACGATGATACTTTGCACCGAATCTAAAGTTAAAAGAAATACTATACCTCACAAAATCATCTTTACCTTCAGCACGAGGAGTGCCGTGACTCAACCAAGGAGGGAAAAGTAAAATTTTTCCCATTGTGGCTCGGTGCATCCATGAAACATTATAACGATCGAGCAACCAATCTTGATTCATCACACTATTAGGTTGTTGAAATGATATTTCACATTCGTCTGCTCTAGCTCTAACATAATAAACGCCTGACAAATCACAATTACCGTGTGTGTGAAAGTGAACATAGTCACCTTCGTCTATTTTAGTAACCCAAGACTCCACCTCATATCCCCAAGGTTCCGAGTTTTCATCTCTTTTACCTATCTCAACTAAATACTGTTGAACATTCATATCAACTTCATCCGCTAAAAGAGGCATATCATCTAAAAGATTAGTCGAAAAAGCATTCTCGTTTAATTTGTGTGTTTTACCCCATTTTTCTAGGTAATCGAAATTAAGCGAAGGAAGAAGTTCCTCAAATTCTTTAAGAACAGCTCTTTGGTCATTAATTTTATTCCAATAAAAAGGAGTCGGGAAAAGCCACTCCATTGACGGTGCCATTTTTAATTTATTTTTTGGTGATTGTTCCAATTTCCCTCGGCATGTATGTAGCTACTAACACGATTCTTTCATCTCCGAAACCTGCTGGCGGTTCATGCCAGTGCATAGTTTCAAACCCTTCAAATGTAACGATCATATCTTCTTGAGGAGCAGGACAAGGCTCATTATCAACATAGGTTATTCCCCCATACCATGTATTTAAATAGATAAGCAGATTCCAATGAGGGAATTCGTGATCCCTGTGAACAATAGATCGTGACGCTTTAGAACATTGAGTCAAATTTATATTGATTCTAAAAATTTCAGCATCGAAACCATTCTCGTTAGCGATCTGTTGTATAACAGTGTGAGCTAACTCTTTTTTCGGAGATTCATACTGCGCAATAGCAGAATCAGGATCGAAATGCTGTTCTAAAGCCGGTCTGTTCTGCAAAGTGTGACTATAAAGAGTTAAATCATTATAAGGCATCCATTCTTCGTCATACTTCGCTGTGAAAGTTTGCCTCGAAAAGAGACAATCGTCTGAAAGAGCAAAGGCTTTCAATTCATGGTATTCCTCAGTATGAGGGTTAAAGAGTAGCTCATGCTTAGGATCTGAAAAAACAGTTTCAGGATCTCTTTTTTGTTTCAAACCAGACTCGTCGTGACCTATCAAAAGTTTGTCAGTGTTAGCGCGGTTATCATCCCTCACTTCAAACATGTTTTTACTATACCAGCTTTAGTAGTTGATATCCCATCTTATAATGCAAACACCGCTACCACCAAAATGACTTGCAGGACCACCACCGCTACCTGCACCTGTACCAGCACTACCGGGTCCATAATAAGCTCCAGCCGGCGGTGAACTTGTTTGAGAAATCCAACCCGGACCAAAATAAGCACCGCCGCCACCGGCGAAATATTCGTAACCATCGCCTGAAGGACCAGCACTGTCACGGAAAGAAGTGTAAGCTACACCTGAACCACCCCAACCTTGAGTGGATCCTGCCATGTAAGAACCGGCACTATAATAACAAGGATAGCCATTACCGCCAGCGCCACCGCCGCCCCCACCGCCGTAATACCCATACTGGTTGTAAGAACCATTACCGCCCTGATTACCCTGAGAAGGAGAAGTGCTAGGTGAATTTCCACTTCCTACACTTGTCCACTGACCATCACCGCCACCGCCGGAACCACCAGAAGTAGCTGAAGCATATGGATACGCAGAACCATACCCACCACCTGCCGCATAAATAACACCCGAAGATGGTGACCAGTAAGAAGACTTATTCCAACTGGAAGGAGCAGTAGATTGGCCACCTTGACCATAAGTCCCGCCACCACCGATATTTATAGTATGGGTTCCATCTACAAGATTTAAACCTGTTAGATACCTGCACCCACCTGCACCAGAACCCCCATGACCATAAGAACCCATCGGTTGATAAGAACCCCCACCGCCACCTACAAGAATCATGTCGAGAGTAGCTCCTACTGGAGCATTTTCAAATTGTATACTTCCGCTACCTGTCCAACGGTAAAACTGGTAATTAGAAGATGTCCAATCATCAGAACTACCTACAACAGTCCAATCGAAGGCACCGCCACCGCCTGCAAGAAGACCAGCGTTTCTAGCAAATCCTAAAGGCATTACGTTAAGTCGAAATCTTGTCCGGCTGTGAAACCAATCCAGTTAGTACCAGCATTGTAAGTAACAAAAGTGAAAATATCTGTCCTGTTAGCAGTAGTCGTAAGAGTCGGAGCAGTAGCCGCCGCCCAATCAACAGACGCAGGCCATGTAATACCTCTAGAACCTGAAGCGTCCTGAGTGGCTATCAAAGTAAACGAACAACCCTTACCAGTAGCAGAAGGATTATCGAAAGTAAAAGTAGTTGTACCTACAGCCAAAGTGCAAGTATGCACATTACCCAAAGTAATATCAATCGACTGCGAAGCCGCAGTGTCACCTATCGCATTAACTGTCTCTGCGTAATCAGTGAACTCTGGTGTAGTGATCGCGTTGTCGCCCATCGCAATAGCGCCGCCCATTGTCAGACCAGTCAGTGTACCAGTCGAAGTGATATTGGCTTGCGCGGCACCAGTAACAGTCGCCGCTGTGCCGCTCACGTTCCCTGTCACATCCCCAGTCACATCCCCAGTCAAATCCCCAACGAACCCTGTAGTCGCTGTCATAGTTCCGCTTACAGTCGGTGATGCTGACCATTCCGAAGTTCCTGTTCCATTACCAGCCATAATCGTATTAGCAGTAGAAGTCGAAACACCAGTACCTACCTTAGCTTCCAACTCTCTAACAGCTTGATTGACAGTAACATGCAAAGTGTCATGCTCGTAACCAGCTTCATTAAGGTCGGTGGTAGCCGTAGGTTCCGGTAACTCCGTGGTCGTATCTAGTGATGTGGGGTAATTAGTAGCCATTTGCTCCCTATCCTAATCTAATTTCTAAAGCATCCGCAAGGAATGTAAAAGTATCTCCCAAAGCCGCCGTAGTAGCAGTGGTCATTTCAGTGTAATACAAAAGATTCCCTCCTGTAAGAGCATCATAAATACCTATATGCGTAATAACCGCATCAGGCAAACCAGTAAAAGTATCATCATTAGTGTTCTTACAAATAGAAGGATCCGTTTCCAAACCCCCATCAGTAGGAGTCCCAAACGTCACAACCTGCCGAGCGTAACCAGCACCGTAACCCCCAGTAACTTCAGCACCACCAGTCGGATGGTCATTACCCTCACCCGGATTCCCAGTATGCAAAGACATATATATCGGAGAAGGCATCGTGTAAGCCTCAATACCCAAAGAATGCTTAAGCAACTTCTGCTCCAAATAAGTAGACATCGAGCCAGCCAAAAAAAACTCCTAACAATGTTTCAAAACAGTCTCTCCTTATGATACAAATATATAGCAACTCCGTCCAGCCTACAGAGTTACACATATCAACGAAGGCTGAGAACCCTTATCAGGTTCATATCGCCCGTCAGAGGGGCATCCGATCCCTGCAATCAAGTCAAGCAGGGACAGAGCAAAGCGTGATCGCTCGAACTCGAAGTGGAGCCGTACTTAAAACGGTCGGATAGG
>PBPE01000105.1 GCA_002724585.1 Dehalococcoidia bacterium
CAGGCCCCGGCAATCAATCCAAGCGCCAAAACAGCAGAAACAATCCGCCAGCTCCGACGCCTAATAAGCGTTTCCATAAAGGAAGCCCCCTCCATTTGTGTACAAAAATACTGAATACAGATGTGTATTCAGAGACTCTGAGTGTAAAGGAATCTGCTAACAAACGTCAATATCGGAATTGTTACAACAATGCGACAAAAAAACCCCTTAAAAATAGCGAAAAATAAGGTTATGTTACTTTTTCTTAGTAAAGATTTTCACAAAAATACTTACAAAATCAACACTTTTGGCATTTTCAAACAGATGATGTTTTTTGATTGTGAAAGATAGTACGTTTCTTTTTAATCTTTCTCTCTGTAGTCGCCAAATGGTTTATCTCTGTCACTCAACACTTTTGAAACATCACCTTCTTTAAAAAGTTTCATATATTCTTTCGATGATTTTTGATGGAACCCTAAAGCTTGTATTTCCGCCGTGGCTCTAATTCCCTCTCTTACTCCCATGGCTTCCATTGCACGGTGCACCGACCGCTTATTTAAAGCCAAAAGGTCAGATGGAATTTTTGCAATTCTGGTTGCGATCTCAGTAACTTTCTTATCAAGTTGATTCATGGGGAAGGCCTTATTCGCAAAACCCGAATCTACCGCTTCAATTCCTGTTATAGCATCACCTGTCAATAATGCCTCCATTGCTTTTCTGAAACCTAAGTACCATGTCTGCCATTGCATATCTGGGGGTGACATTAATCGAACTGGGGGATAGCCGATTTGCGCATCTTCGGCGACATAAAGGAGGTCACAGGCTGCAGCCAACTCTGAACCACCAGCTAAACAGTATCCGTGAACTTGTCCGATGATTGGTTTTGACATGTCCCACATTTCAAACCAGTTCGCTACAACATGTCTGGACCACCAACCATCGGTAGTTGCAGAATGTCTTTCAACTGGATTATTGACTGATGACAAATCATAGCCCGAACAAAAAGAAGGACCGTTGCCTCTTATTACTATCACAGACACATCTCTGGCAGAATCAGCTTCTCTTAAAGCATCGAAAATCGCTGACCGTAATTCGTCATTTAAGGCATTGTGCTTTTCAGGACGATTCATTGTTAATCGTCTGACACCTTCTTCTGGATTGTCTAACAACAAAACTGGCTCATCCATTTTTCCCCCTGTCGGCTGTTTAAGTTGCTTCTAAGTATTTTCCCAATACGGAGCTCGAAGTTTTCGTTTATTTATCTTTCCCATCGTTGTTCTACCCAAGTCATCTACAAATTCAATTTTTTTAGGGCACTTGTAATGCGTAAGATTCTCACGGCAGTATTCAAGAAGTTCATTCTCTGTAACAAGAGTTTCGGAATCATCGATTATCACAAGTGCAAGGAGTCTTTCTCCCATTTCCTTATCTGGAACACCTATACAAGCAACATCTAAAACATTATGATGTGTGATTAAAACTTGTTCAGATTCCGCTGGATAAATATTTACGCCGCCGGAAACGATCATGTCAGAAAACCTGTCCGTTATATAGACATAGCCATCTTCATCCAAATATCCAATTTCACCTAAAGTGAAAACACCGGGTTCCAGGTGTGCGGCTGCTGATTTTTCAGGATCATTATGATAAATCACTCCCCTACCGGTTTCATCTCGAAAATAAAGACGTCCTTCAATACCTTGCTCAAGTGGTGAGCCGTCGTCATCAAAAATTAAAGCTTCGAATGGTGGTTTTGCTTTGCCCACTGAACCAGGGTGCTCAAGCCACTCTTCAGAAGTAATACTGCAAGTTGTGCCAACCTCACTTGCCCCGTATGCCTCAAACAAAACTGGGCCCCACCAATCGATCATTGATCGTTTGACTTCTATAGGGCATGCTGCTCCGGTATGAGTAACCATTTTCAGAGATGAAACATCATATTTTTCTCGTATCTCAATAGGTAGATCTAGTAGGCGGACAAAATGAGTTGGAACCATCACTGAGGTTTCGATTTTAAATTGTGAAATTGCCATCAAGGTTTTTTCAGCATCAAATCTGCCTTGGACTACTACCGGAACTCCGGCAACCAAATTGCGCATTCCAGAAAGGGGTCCTGTGTGGTACATGGGGCCTACCACTAGATGATTCCCAAACTTGGAAAATCTGCTTTCTTGAAGAGCTTCTATGTGGTCTTTAATAGTGTCACCACCGGCAAACATAGTTGGTGGTAGATCTGTCCCTTTTGGGCGACCTGTTGTTCCCGATGTGTAAAGCAAATGAGGTAACGGTTTACCGGTTGTAATTGGATCTTCAAGTGAAGCCCTTTCATGCCATGTATTCCAAGTTTCAAAATTGCTAGAAGCTCCTTTTTCGTCAATCCATACGATAACTTTCTCAACTCCTGCAATCCGAGCAGCTTCTAATCCTCTCTCTAATGTTTCAGGACCTAGAAAAAGAACACTCGTTGAACTGTCATCTAAAATGTAAGCTGCTTCTTCCGCAGTCAGATGAAAATTTACTGGGACAGTGGAAGCTCCTGCTAGCAAGCCTGCCAAATGAGCTAATGCTGTTTCGTTAGAGTTTTCTGCGAATACAGAAATCCGCTTTTGGGGTCCTAAATCGGTTTCAAGGAGCCTGTTAATAGCGCGGTTTAGAATTCCGTCAACATCGTCCCAAGTAAGTGCCGCCTTATCGTCTCGTATCGCTATTTGCTCGGGATTTTTTTGTGCTAATTCTTTAGCAAATTCTGGCATTGCTACCTCCAAAACCTATGCCATTATGCCAAATAAGAGACAAACCACTCGCAAACATTTAGATAATCAGACTTTTCCCACTTCTTATGACTTCTATTATGCTGCTACCGTTCAAATCTATGCCGTTGAGTTAAACCATTTAGGAGGTTTTATGGATCTCAGTGAGATACCCAAATCTGCAAGTTCAATTACAACTGAATGGTTGACAGCTGCTCTTGCCCTTGAAGACAACCAACATGTTGCTGAAGTATCTGTTGAGGATATGGAAGAAGGCGTCGGTTTTATGGGTGAGGTAGCTCGTTTGCATTTGAAATTTTCTGATGAACGTGAGACAACATTAATTTCAAAGATCCCCACACAAGTTCCAGAAATCCGTAGCATGCTCGCCCCTGCGAGGATTTTTGAAAGAGAAGCACGCTTTTTTCAACAAGCTCAACCGTTAATATCTGAAATCACAGCTAACTGCCTCTATGCGGCGATAGATACTGAAAAAGATGATTATCTACTTCTTCTTGAAGACCTTTCCGATATGCGAGAAGGTGATCAGTTGAATGGCTGTTCAGTTGACGACGCCTCATCAGCTTTGGAGGCTTTGGCGAGATTACACAGCACATTTTGGGACAACGACAATCTTTCAAGCTTTGACTGGTTGCCAGATATCAATAATGAAGGAATGAAAGTTGGTCGGGAAGTGTATGCGCAATCCTTACCGGGTTTTTTGGAAGTTTTCGGTTCCGTAGTCGATCCGAAAAACGAGGAACTAGTTCATAGATTCGGTGACAATGTGCATCAATTGCTTGACCGGCTTGCCGAAATGCCTTTAACGGTAAGCCATATGGACTACAGAGCAGACAATTTGTTCTTCGCTCCAGACGGCTCAGTGAAGATCATAGATTTTCAAACTTTTAGTCGCCATGGGCACGCAGAAGACGTTGGCTATTTTATTTCTCAAAATGTTTCTATAGAGGATCGTAGAAATAATGAAGATGACCTTTTACGCACTTACCATGATGCCTTAACTTCAGGTGGTATCGAATACTCTTTTGATCAGCTTCGTGAAGACTACAGAATAGGAATGTTGTATGGGTGGGTGGTTCCTGTTTTTGCTGTTGGAACTCTTGATTTCTCGAGTGAGAGAGCAGTCTCCCTTTGGACAGCAGTAATTGAACGCTGTCAAGCCGCATATATCGACCATGGCGTTAGTGATCTACTCACTGCTTAAAATCAGTCAATATGGGTAGTTACTTTAAAGATCACACTTCGCGTTCTATCGAAGAGCTTGTTTCCCTTAAAGGAAAGTGCTCAGTTGTCACAGGAGGGGCTAGTGGCATAGGTGCGGGAATTGTAAAACGTTTAGCAGAAGCTGGTTCTTCAGTTGTTGTGGCTGATCTAAATTTAGAGCAAGCAGAGAACACTTCAAAAGAGATTTCAGAGATCACTGGAGCAAAAGTAATTGCACGCAAAGCTGATGTATCTGACTCGCTATCTCTTGTTGAAGTTGTCGAAACTTGTAGGAAAGATTTTGGGAGTTTGGATATTTGGGTCAATAACGCAGGTATCTTTCCTACGACTGGACCTGCAATTGAGGCGAAAGACTCTTTTGTGGACAAAATGCTTGAGGTGAATGTCAGGGGCACTTTTGCAGGTTCAAGAGAAGCTGCTTTACATATGGATTCTGGTGGAGTGATAATAAACCTAGCCTCAACTCAGGGTCTGACGGGAGGACCCGGGATAAGTGCCTATACTGCATCTAAACATGCAGTCGTGGGTCTTACTAAAAGTCTGGCAATTGAACTTGCACCTAAAGGAATCCGTGTAGTCGCTGTTGCACCAGGTGTAATAGACACCCCTGGTGTTCAGGATCAACTTGAACCATTGAAAGAGGCAGGTATTGACATTTCGACCATTACGTCAAACTCTCTTATGGGCAGAGCCGGAGTTCCTGATGATATAGCCAGAGTTGTACTGTTCTTAGCGAGTGATTTAGCTGACTGGATTACAGGTGCAACAATTCCTGTAGATGCTGGAAAGTTGGCCGGCTAATAATTTCTATTTATGGATTTCTGTTTTCAATCCACCAGAGTTGAGCGTGAGCGGACAATCTGTTTGAATATGAGGTTGCCAATTCACCCCAGTCACTCGGAGGGTTTTGATGATTGGTTTCAACAAGTTCTGATGCACCTTGGACAGGGTCAACCCATTCTATTTTAATTTCTGCTGTTATTTCACGTAGTTCTGCCGCTAGTTCTTCATGGTGGGAGCTGACTTGATGTTTAAGAAACCCTAAATAGTCTTTAAATGATGCTGAAGTGTAATACGTTTGGCTTTCTGAGCCTCTCCAGTATTCGTATCTTACGACGTCATCCTCTTTTTCATGAGTTGCTGAAAAAAGCTCCTTTGCTATTTCTTCGAACCTTTTTTCTTTGCCCTCATGCACCTTAATATGTGCTAAAAAAGTCGCCATAAAACTGCCTGCCTTTTATATTTTCGTTCTTTCCAATATCCTCGAAGTACCTGTACCTTATTTTTTAACTGGATGAAAATGACAACACCAAACCATATTGATTTATTTGATACTGAAACTCAGGAAGATTGGTTTCCTACCTATAGAGAATTGAGAGATGAATTTCCTGTTTACCAAATTCCCGGTAGCAAGATTTTTGTCCTCACAAGATATGAGGATGTCATGCAGGTATTACGTCATCCCGATCGGTTCATAAATGGATATGGCACTACTAGACATAAGTCGAGCCACGAAATTTATGTCAAAAAGGGATTTGAAAAACGTTCAGTTTTAGGAACCAATCCGCCGGTTCACAAACTCTACAGAGATATGGTTGACCCTCACTTCAATTTGCAGGGTTCAGCCAAGTGGTCAGAAAAAATCAGTGACCTTTCACACAGTTTGATTGATTCTTTCTGTGCTGATGGTGAAGTCGAATTTCTTTCTTCTTTTGCTTTACCACTTCCTGTAACAATGATTACTACAATCTTGGGATTACCTGTCGAAGATTTAGAACAACTAAAGAAATGGTCTGAAGCTTGGGTTTTACCATTTTCAGGTCCGTTAAGCGAAGAAAAAGAGAACTGGGTTGCCGAACAGGGTGTCGAATTTCAAAACTACATTCTAAATCATGTTCATGGACGACGAGAAAATCCTAAAGATGACGTGATTAGCCACTTGGCATACGGGACTTTCGGTGATGAACGCCCACTTACAGACAGTGAAATCGTGCGAATCATTGACCATTTGTATATAGGTGGAAACGAAACAACTACTTTTGCCCTTACCTCCGGACTTTGGATTCTTTTAAGAGAAGATGGGCTATATCAAAGAGTTCTTAACAATCGTGAACTTGTAGAACCCTTTATTGAGGAGGTTCTAAGGCTTGAATCACCAACACAGGGTCTCTACCGAACAACTACACAAGACGAAGAATTCCACGGTGTAACAATTCCAAAAGACTCCACTATTCACATAAGATACGCAGCTGCAAACAGAGATGAACGGATGTTTGAAAATCCAGATGAAGTAAACCTAGAAAGACATAATTTGAAACGTCATATGGCTTTCTCTTTAGGGGAGCATCACTGTCCTGGTTCAGGCTTATCTAGAACCGAACAACGTATAGCTCTAAATGTTGTTCTAGACAGACTCTCAGATTTGTCTCTTGATGAAGACAAGAATGACTACTCGCATATGCCTGGTCTTGTTCTCAGATCTCTAAATGAACTTCACCTAAAATTTAGCCCCTCTGAACCCAGTTAAGAATTTTCAGCGTGAAAGAATGGTCACACCAGATATTCCCGGTGCGCCATAAACATGTGTGTACGCCGTACGAGGGTCATTAGGAACTTGGCGTTCACCTGCATCTCCTCTAAGTTGTAAGACGTTTTCATATACTTGCCTCAAACCGGAAGCTCCTATTGGTTCACCGTTAGCTAAACAGCCCCCATCGGTATTGACCGGGAACTTTCCATCTATCTCAGTTTCACCGTTTTGGATCATGGACTCTTGCTCACCATGTTCGCAAAAACCATTCTCCGCCATGTGCATTACTTCAGCTCCACTCTCAGTGTCTTGCAGCTGAGCAATATCAATGTCTTCTGGTCCAATCCCTGCCATTTCAAAAGCAGCATTTGACGCGTCAACTGTTGGACCCACACTAAATTCATTTGCTAAATGTGGTGAAAAAACTTCAAAGCTTCCGAAACGGCGTGATTTAACCACACATGACTTTAGGAATACGGGGTTATCTGTATATTCTTTGGCCTTATCTGCTCTTACAAGCACAATTGCAACCCCACCTTCTCCCGGTGAACAAAACATGTATTGGGTTAAAGGATAGGAAAGCATCGCTGATTCAAGGACTTCTTCTTCAGATAATGGTTTCCTGCGCCATGCCATTGGGTTGATTGCCCCATTACGAAATGCTTTCGAGGAAACTTTCGCCAATGTATTTTGACTGATTCCAAAATCATGCATATAACGGTTGATCTTCATTCCAAAAAACTGCGTGGTCAGAGCCATTCCTGATTCTCCGTACCACTCCATTCTGTCCCCTCTGGTTCTAACCCTGAACGCACCTCTTTCATGTTTGTCAAAACCTACTGCAATTCCAATGTCGAAGGTTCCTGAACGAATTGAGTTATAAGCAGAAATAAGTGCAGAGCCACCTGTTGCACAGCCGTTGTGAACATTTATGAATTGCAAACCTGTCAAGCCAAGACGTGAAACCATAGTGTCAGGAGAACCAGCATCCTTGCTGCCTCCGAAAGCAAACTCTAGATCTTCCCATTCGCACCCTGCATCAGCCAAAGCTCTTCTAACAGCTACTACGCCTTGATCCATTCCAGAGATTCCGTCATGACGACCGAATTCGTGCATACCAATTCCAACAATGGCGACATCATGCATTTTTATCTTCCCTTCTGATTCCAATATACATTCTATTTATTTTCCACTGGTCGAAAAGCAAACGTAACTATCTCATTGCCTTGTTCATCTGATTTCAGAGGAACAACTGTAAGTTCCATTTCCATTCCTACTTCTAGCCGTTCCGGATCATTTTCTGTCAATCGGGCTTCAACTTTGACTTCACCTGGCAACTCCACATAACCCACTCCGTAAGATTCAAAGTTTGAGGGATCAGTTTCACCGATATAAGGAGGTGCTTTAGGCGGAAATCCTTGCACTGTCCATGTCCATAAAGTTCCTCTTGTTGATAACTCCACTTCTTCTATCTGGTTGCCCGTACACTTTGGACAGTCCTTTTGCATAGGAAAGACGTGGTTACCACAGTCGGGACATTTTCCTCCTATTAACCGCGGTTCATCTGGAACACCGATCAACACATCCTCTTGTATAGAAACCTGAGCCATTTTGACTTCCCCAATCCTTAATAAAAAGACTTGTAGTGCTACTTGTTGAAAAAATTTTTTCTACAAAGATATCGTACAACTCTAATGCGCTATAAGGGAAAGCCTGACGATACGATCTGTATTAGAAATTTTTAAGGGGAAATCAATGACAACAACAGAA
>PBPE01000106.1 GCA_002724585.1 Dehalococcoidia bacterium
AGGAGTTAGTGCTTGTCCAGTTTTTACGTTAAATAATGCTCCATGAAGAGGGCATTCAATCTCTGCACCAGCTAGATCCCCTTCGGATAGTGATGCATAAGCATGTGAACAGATATCATCACATGCATGAATATCACCATCCACATTAACCAGTAATATCTGTTCTCCTCCAACTTCTACTGTCATCAAATCCCCTGGATTTATTTCACTAACTTGTCCGACTTTTACAAAATCCCCTTGAGCCATATACCCTCCTATTAATAACTACCCTACTAGCGTCAGCATAGATCTAAATAAAGCCAACGCTCAAGAACTAATCAAAATCAATGATATAGGATGGAGATGACTACTGCAAAACCCTATAAGTGCAAAAGACATTACCTCCTGAATAATAGCTAAATTGCGTGTGTGGGATTGTGTATGTTATACTCAGACTGTATATGAGAGAAGAAAAGCGATAAGATAGAAGGTAATAATCAACATAATGTTAGACCAGGAAACACAGCAGGCCATAACCACAGAATATCAAAACCACGAAACCGATACAGGCTCCACCGAAGTACAGGTCGCCGTTCTTACGGAACGGATCAAACAAGTTACCGATCATCTCAGGACACACCGCAAAGACGTGCATTCGCGCAGGGGTTTAGTTGGACTCGTCTCCCAAAGACGTCGGCTTTTAAAATACCTCAGTAACGAAGATGTTAATCGGTACCAGACTCTCATAAGTCGACTAGGACTCCGAAGATAACCTACACCTACGATTCTCAGTAGAGTGATAGAACAATCATACCCACTGTCCTAGGCCCTATTATTATTTAAGAGGTACATTCCAACTATGTCTACAATATCAACCCCCACAATAGTAGAACGATCGATCGGAGACAAATCTATAAGCTTAGAAACCGGTCGTCTTGCGTTCCAAGCACATGGATCAGTAACCATACAAAGCGGTGAGACGATGGTTCTGGCTACGGTTGTCATGTCTGACAAACCTAGAGCCGACGTAGATTTCTTACCACTAACTGTTGAATTCGAAGAACGACTCTACGCAGCAGGGAAAATTCCCGGTAGTTTCTTTCGTAGAGAAGGAAGGCCAGGTGAGTCTGGCATATTGTCCTGCCGATTAACAGATAGGTCAATCAGACCTCTTTTCCCAAAATCCCTCCACAATGACATCCAAGTCATCCTCACGGTTCTATCATCAGACCAAGAAAATCCTCCAGAAGTTCTAGGAATGGTCGCAGCGTCTGCAGCTTTATCTATATCCCACATACCCTTCGATGGACCAGTAGGATCTTGTAGAGTTGCATATTTTACGGAAAATAACGAATACGTGGTGCACCCTACATATGAACAAATAAAAACCAGTCAACTAAATATGGTCATAAGTAGCACTAAAGACGCAATTCTAATGGTCGAGGCTGGTTCAGACGAAGTATCAGAGGAAGTCATCCTTGAAGGTATCCGAATAGCTCAAGAAGCTAACAACGAAACCATAGCCTTAATAGACCAACTAGTCTCTCAAATTGGCTCCCCAAAGGTGGATATTGAACCAGTCAGTGACGAAGCAAAAAATATTGAAGCAACAATAACGAGTAATTTGAATGGTCGTCTGACTGAAATCCTAGAGCAGAACGCCCTCAAAGCAGAGCGTGTAGAAGCTTTAGAAAATCTAGAGGATTCAATAACCTCTGAGATGTCAGAAGATTACTCCAGTGATCAAATAGCTGCGGCATTTAAGAATGTCGTGAAAAGCCAGGTAAGGCACAGGATTCTTAATGAGGGAGTACGTCCAGATGGGCGTTCAACCGACGAAATAAGGCCGATATTCGTGGAAGCAGGCCTGCTTCCACGAACACATGGTTCCGGATTGTTTACTCGAGGACAAACACAAGTCTTGTCTATTGCTACTCTCGGACCTCTTACTATGAAGCAAATACTGGACACGGTGGGTCCTGATGACAGCAACAGCAAACAATATATGCACCATTATAATTTCCCGCCATATTCAACTGGCGAAGCCAGAAGAGTGGGATCACCCGGGCGACGAGAAATCGGTCACGGAGCCCTTGCCGAACGAGCATTGCAGTCGGTACTACCGTCAGAGGCAGACTTTCCTTACACAATTAGAGTTGTGTCAGAAGTACTAAGCTCTAACGGGAGCACCTCCATGGGTAGTGTCTGTGGCTCTACTCTCGCATTGATGGATGCAGGAGTCCCAATTAAAGCGCCAGTATCAGGCATCGCAATGGGTCTAATTACGGACGCTGATGGAAAATACGCCGTTCTAAGTGATATCCAAGGTATAGAAGATTTTCTCGGGGACATGGATTTCAAAGTAGCTGGTACTACTGAAGGCATCAATGCTCTACAGATGGATGTAAAAATACAAGGACTCACTGCCAGCATCCTAAGCGAAGCCCTCGAGCAAGCCAGGCAGGGACGACTATTTATATTGGAGAAAATGAGTTCCGCTCTCTCCTCCCCAAGAGAACAACTAAGCCAATATGCTCCTAAGATGGTAAGGATGCAAATTGCCGTAGAGAAAATTGGTGCAGTGATAGGGCCACGAGGAGCCGTGATTAAATCAATAATCGAAGAGACTGGATGTTCGGTAGATGTTAGCGATGACGGAAAAGTAACAATTGGGTCTTCGAATCAAGAGATGATTAGTTTGGCACAAAGCAAAATTGAAGCTCTTACTAGGGAACTAGTAGTAGGGGATATATTAACCGGAAAAGTAGGCAGAACTACTGACTTCGGGGCATTTATAGAACTTTTGCCAGGAAAAGATGGTCTTCTAAGAAACGAATCAATGATGGAAGGAGAGACGGACCCAGATATCGGCCAGGAAATAACCGTAATGATTCGGGAGATTGATCATCTCGGTAGAGTCAATCTATCGCGAAAGGCTTTATTTGGAGAAGAAGAACCTCCTCCACAGAGACCACAACGATCATCATTCGGAGATAGAGGCCGACCCAGAAATGGCGGCGGCCGAGGTGGTTTTGGAGGCCGCGATAGGTCCGGAGGACCTAGAAATAACGGAGGCGATCGAAGATTCCAAGGCGGTGGTTCTCGAGATCGGTAAATAAGAATTAGGATGACTATATAAAAAGCGGGATAAAATCCCGCTTTTTATATAGGTTAACCAAATCATAAATATCCATTAGTAACAAAAGGAGCGATAACCTTTTTATGACTACCATCAAAGTATTGATCACCGGTGCAACCGGCAAAATGGGTCAAGAAACAGTTCGGGCTATATCTGAAGAGCGAGATATTACCCTAGTAGGGGCTACCTGCCGCACTGAAAGAGGATCCGTTTTGAAAACTCTATCTGGAGAAGAGGTACCTTTATCAACAGACTTAAAAGCCTTAATCCAGCACACCACCCCTGACGTAATTGTGGATTTTACTAATTCTGCAACTTGTATGGAAATAGTCAAAACAGCCAGTGCATATTCTATAAACATGGTTCTAGGGGCTAGCGGACTAACTAACGAAGATGCAAATCAAATCAAAACCCTTGCAGATCAACACTCATTCGGGGCTATAATCGCACCAAACTTTGCCTTGGGGGCAGTAATACTGAAGAAACTGGCAGAGCAAGCTGCTCCTTACTTTGAGTATTTGGATATCGTAGAATCCCATCATGAAGCAAAAATCGACGCTCCATCTGGATTTGCGATGAATTTAGCAAACGATCTGGGTTCTATAAAGAACTTTACCCGTAACATGACCGAAAAAGAAAATCTTTCCAACACTCGAGGCGGAGAACATCACGGCATCTCCATTCATAGTATTAGGATGCCAGGACGTGTTGCACAGCACGAGGTCATAATGGGAACAGCGGGCCAAACTCTTTCAATACGACATGATACTCTAGGAAGAGATTGTTACATGCCAGGCGTCATTTTATGTATAAGGAAAGTTGTTATGCAGACAGGCCTTGTGTTAGGCTTGGAAAACGTGCTTGAAATCTAATCCTAAAATACGAATATAGTACAGAAACTGCAGTATATAGCACGATCCGTAACTTTAGACTAACGTAAGAAAACTTCAAAAGGATTTTACACGAAATGGAAGATCTCAGTATAGCGGTTGTAGGGGCAACGGGAGCGGTCGGACAAGAATTCATCAATATTATTGAGACTAGATATCCCAAAGCTAATAATCTCAGACTGCTAGCATCTGAGCGTTCCGCTGGTAAGACTATATCAGTCAATGGTAAAGAGCTGAAAGTAGAAACAACTACTGAAAGCTCGTTTGATGGAATTGATATAGCATTCATATCAGTGAGTAGCGAGATTAGCCAGAAGTTCGCACCTATTGCTGTATCAGCGGGAGCTGTTGTTATTGATGATGGATCTGCTTTTCGTATGGAATCTACAGTACCGCTAGTAGTCCCTGAAGTTAACGGATCAGATGTCGATTGGCATCAAGGGATAATATCTATACCGAACTGTTCAACTACTCCACTAGTGATGGTTGCGCATCCATTACGCCAACTAAGTCCTCTGATTCGTATAGTTGCTGATACTTACCAATCCGTGTCGGGAGCAGGAGCATCAGCAATGACTGAACTAACTAAACAGACTAAAAGCCTACTTGCAAGCGAAGCCTTCGAATCCGAATCTTTGCCCAGCCAAATCGGATTCAATGTGTTCCCACATATAGATAGCTTTCTGGATACAGGGTACACCCGTGAAGAACAAAAAATGATAGATGAATCTCGGAAAATCTTGCATTCTGACAATCTTCCGGTATCAGCAACATGTGTTAGAGTTCCAGTCTATATCTCCCACTGTGTAGCAGCCCACATCGAATTCGAACATCCGGTATCTGTGTCAGATGCGCGCGAAGCATTATCATCTATGCCAGGGGTAACAGTAATGGACAACCCCCAAACTCTATCATACCCTACTCCTGCACATGCAGCCGGTAAAGACGATGTACTGGTGGGAAGGATACGACAAGACGCATCAAATTCAAACGGCTTAGTTCTTTGGATAGTCTCTGACAACTTGCGAAAAGGGGCGGCTTTAAACTCAATCCAAATCGCAGAAGAATTAGTCAACCGGGATCGTCTCAACTAGTACGCATTGATTCCAATACTTTGTGGCTTTAATACTATAGTCGTGTATAATACCCGGATTAAAAGTCTCGGAGGTACGGAATGATAGAGGTAGGAAGACTTATAACCGCAATGGTCACTCCTTTCGATGAAAGTGGGGATGTCGATTATAACCAAGCCAAAAGTCTTGCAAACTCTCTAATAAACTCCGGTAGCGATGGCCTAGTCATCTCTGGGACTACAGGAGAGTCACCAGCACTCACATTAGAAGAAAAACTCAGACTTTTTGCAGAAATCAAAGAAAGTATTGGCGACCGTGGATCGGTGGTAGCAGGTACAGGGAATTACAATACCGCTGAAAGCATAGAAATGAGCCAAGAAGCGGAGAGAGCTGGAGCTGACTGTCTACTGCTAACTGTACCGTACTATAACAAACCTCCACAAGAAGGCTTATACCAACATTTTAAATCTATCGCCGAAAGCGTATCTATTCCGTGTATGCTCTATAACGTGCCTAGCAGAACCAGTCTGAACATGACCGCAGAAACCACTATTCGGCTGAGCCACGTGGATAATATAATCGGCGTAAAAGAAGCCAGCGGAGACCTAGATCAAATAGCTACCATCATATCTGGCGCCCGTGATGGGTTTAAAGTGTGGAGCGGTAATGACAATGAAACTTTCTATATTATGGCGATGGGCGGGTACGGAGTAGTAAGCGTATTATCACATTTAGTCGGTAATCAAATAAAACAAATGATGGGTCTCATTCTTGAAGGCGACATAGAACAAGCTGCTGCTGAACACCATCGCATGCTTCCCATATTTAAAATAATGTTCACAATAACAAGTCCAATACCAATAAAATACTCTCTAAATCAGGCTGGATTCGGAGCAGGAAAACCTAGACTACCTCTAGTAGAACCTGATCAGGCAGTTGCTAACAATATTAATAGCGTGGTGGCAAATTACAGTATTGATCTTCCCGTATAAGTAGTCACTTTGAAACCCAGTGGGTTTCAAAGTGACTACTTATATTCGTCTGGAAGTAAATCAGCAATTCTTCCCATTATGATCTCAGAGGCTCCAGTTATCACACCTCTCGTATAGTCCCCTTCTATAACTGGTAATGTAAAAGGCATCCCGATATTCACATGTAAACTTCTAAAAGGAAACAACATCCGCCAATAGGGATATTTTTCAGTACCGTAAACTGCTATAGGAAGAATTGGGGCTTGAGATTTTAATGCCAGATATGCAGCTCCGGGTTTCGCCTTCTGCAAGGTAAATGTAGGACTCCGCTGACCCTCAGGAAATATTGCCAGTGCGTGATCGTTTCCCAATAATCCCATAGCTATGTTCATCGCCTCTGCCCCACCCGATCGATCAATTGGATAAACCCTAAATTTCCTCATGAAAAAGCCCATTATAGTATTATTGAAGAGTTCCTTCTTTCCCAAAAAATCCAAGGGCCTTGTCAGAACAGCTGCTATAAACGGTGGGTCATTGTACGAAAGATGATTAGCAACAACTATTACTGGTCCATAAGGAGGGATATATTCCTGGCCCGTAATATGTACTCTTGCAAAACTCCTAAAACACAGCCTTACGAAACCAGCTATTACCCGATAAAATATCGTCGTCTCATAACCTAGTGATTTCATATTCGATAGTGTTCCAAGATAACATCGACGGTTTCTTCTATAGTCATTTCACTATTGTCAATTGATATTGCATCATGAGGAATGACCAACGGCGAGTCAGTCCTAGATGAATCACGTTCATCCCTTGAGATAGTCTCTTGAAGTACTTGACTGAATGAAATATCCAATCCTTGATCACTCAGGTCCCCAAATCTTCTTCTCGCTCGGCTTTCTACAGAAGCGGTAAGGTATATCTTTAATACAGCATCGGGAGCTATAATGCTACCGATATCACGTCCAACCATCACAACATCCTCGCGATCGATTATATTTCTTTGGAGACTAGTCATAGAGTTTCTAACGCCAGGTAGAGCTGCTACTATTGAAGATAGTCTAGTCACTTCTTGAGTCTTTAATTCATCGGAAACAATAACACCATTAACAATAACAGCATTAGTATTTGATGTATCCAAATCTAAACTCATCTGAGCTGCCACTAATTCTATTTGTAATTTATCTGACTCATCTATGTTTTGACGATGAACTATCCATGCTACAGACCTATAGATCACACCTGTATCAAAATACCTAAATCCCAATCTGGTCGCAACATATTGTCCTATTATGCTCTTTCCAGCAGCAACAGGGCCATCTATAGCTATAACATTTTTCTTAGTCAATTAATTTCCTCTCGATGCTCAAACTAGTATAGCATTCGATTAATTAGAACAATTATGGGAGACCATTTTATTGAGTAAAATAAACAAATCTTACGTTATCATCATTAAAATATGTAGTTTTGTAATTTGTTAATCGCTATAATTGGTACGAGTCCCAATACTAGACACAAATAGGACATTATTATGAACTGGATTGATATTGCGGTTTTAATTTGCTGGGGAGCCTTAGCTTTCTGGGGGTTCAGAACAGGAATAATAAAAATGATAGTCCCGCTAGTAGTAGTGGTGGTGGGACTGGCGCTTTCCAGCCGAATAGCTGGACCAATCGGCAATATATTGTCATTCATTTCAGAAAATGAGAACGTACAGTCGATAGCCGCATTCATCGTGATATTTATTGGCTTGCTTGTCCTCGGCACGCTCGTTAGTAAAGTAGTAAAAACGGCTATAAACGTCATCCCATTAGCAGGGCTAGCTAATAATGTCTCCGGTGCGGCAGTAGGCCTCATTATCGGATTCATACTGCTATCTGGAATATTGACCGGTCTACAGAAATTCCCTGTAGGTTCCATACAAGAGAGCATTGATGGTTCTACCTTAGGAGGGTTTCTAGCAGACAACTTTGACGTCGTTACAAGAGGACTCAAAATCATACCTAGTGATTGGAATCAGAAGGCTGGAGATATCGCAGGAAGCATGCAAGATAATCTACGTGATAGCCTAAAATAACTCCTGCCCTGAGTTACAGTGATGCCATGCAGTATCAAAAACATTGGTATATAATCCACCAATGACATAGATATTAAATTACTAAGGTATGTATCAGGTGGTTAGAGCACTTCCAACTGATAAAGATATGGTTAGTAGTGACCGCGAGCAAGTGTTAGTTAGTCTCCCAAAGCACTTACTGGGTGCTCCTGTGCTAGTACTAAACCTGAACTATGTACCAATCAATATCTGTACCGGCCGTAGAGCTATTGTTCTAGTAGCGAAAGAAAAGGCAGAAACGCTAGACAACTACCAAGCAACAATCCACACCGTCAGAAAACCCGTGAATATCCCCTCGGTAATTAGACTCGCATATATGGTTAAACGACCGTATGCTCCACGTAAAATCTCAAAGAAAGAAATATTTTTGAGAGATCAATATACATGTCAATACTGTACATTAAAAACATCTGAACTAACTCTAGACCACGTGATTCCGCGAATCCAAAGAGGCCCGCACACATGGGAGAACGTTGTGGCAGCGTGTTCTGCATGCAACTTACGAAAAGCCGGTCGGACACCATTAGAAGCAAACATGCGGCTTTTAAAAGAACCTAGAATTCCACAACCAAACCCATACCGCATCCTTGAAAATTACTCAATGATAGACCCCTGGCTACCTTACGTACCATGGAGCATGCAAGAAGCGGAACGAATCAGATGAAATCATTAGCATAACTACTTCGCCTCAGGCATGTTGAGAATCATGTTTTCAAGAGCTAATCTAGGATTCACATTATGATCGAGTGCATAAATAGTCCGGTCAACGACACCGACGAAACTAGCTATGTCGTTAACATCAATATTCTTTGATTGATCTTTAAGCATAGCTATCTTATCGCTATTGAGGATATGTTCTTCATTGGACATATTCAAAATAATCAAATCACGGCACCACATTCTCCATAAATAGAGAACATCCTTAACTCCGTTCCTATTCCTCCCAAACTCGGAAGCCAATTCGCTAACGTAATCGAATTTTTCAACCAAACTCGCTTTCATAGTTTCTTCCAAATGGTTAAGGTCCGCATCACGTTGTTTAAGGACATTGGGGTTTGTAGCGGCGCGTATCGCCCATCCAATACTTCCCCTCGATAGCCTAGCTATTAGTTCGGCGTCATCAGAATCACAAGAGTGCTCTTCAATCAACATTTTCCTTATGAGTTCTTTAGGTAAAATATTGAATATATAACTGCGACATCGTGACCGAATTGTATTGAGAATATTAGTTTCGCTGTTGGTTAATAGTATTATTAATACTTGTTGAGACGGTTCTTCGAGTGTTTTCAACAGAGCGTTCGAAGCTTCAATACTAAGATTCTCCGCTCCATCAAAGACAATCACTGTACATTTACCTTCAAATGGTTTTAGGTTTGTTTTGTGTAGAACATCTTTAACATCGTCGATACCTATCACAGTCCGAGAGCGTGAATCATTGTCGCCATCCACGACACCCAATACCCTAACATCCGAATGATTACCAGAAGCGATTCGAACACATTGATCACAAGTGCCGCACGGCTCACTTATTTCCGATGGACAGTTGACAGCTTTAGCCAAATCCATAGCAAGACACATTTTCCCAACCCCTGAAGGGCCAGAGAAAAGATACGCATGTGCTAGACGATTAACAGATAAGCTAGCTATAATTTGAGTTAATATTTGATCTTGGCCACGGGTTAACCACACAACACCCTCTCTAGAACAATTCTCGAATAACTCTATACCACATCACAATACATTAAGTCTTCATAACTCTCTCGGCGTCGAATCAAACGTGAAGCGCCATCTTTTACCAAGATTATAGGAGGTCGGGGGTTCAAATTATAATTACTGGCCATTGAAGGGCAATAGGCACCTGATGCCGGTATTGCAATCACATCTCCCGATGACAATCTAGGTAAAAATATATCAGTTGCTAAGACATCTCCTGATTCACAATATTTCCCTGCAATAGTAACTTTATCGTCTCCATCTCGGTCTGCTTGAGCCGCTGAGACCACCTCATATTCAGCCTGATAAAGCGCCGGACGAATGTTGTCTCCCATGCCACCGTCAACGCTAACGTATTTCCTGACGCCAGGTATATCCTTAATAGCACCCACTTTATAAAGAGCTACCCCGGCAGGACCAATAATCGATCTCCCAGGTTCTATAAGTAGCTTAGGGTACTCCATACCAAGTTCATCGCAAGTAGACGTCATAGTCGACACTATACAACCTGCATAATCGGAAATGTCAGGGGGCATTTGATCCCGCGTATACGCTATAGCAAATCCGCCCCCTGGGCTAAATTCTCTAAGATTTAAGCCATTTTCTCTAAACTGTGCAGCAAACCTTAGTACAAGATCAGTAGCTGCGGTGTAAGGTTCAAGCTCAAATATGGGAGATCCT
Source organism: Dehalococcoidia bacterium (assembly GCA_002724585.1). Lineage (GTDB taxonomy): Bacteria > Chloroflexota > Dehalococcoidia > Lucifugimonadales > UBA3495 > UBA3495. The sequence continues at coordinate 10,566 of PBPE01000106.1, forward strand.
AGATGAAAATGAAGTCCGATTAACTCAAGATTTTCCGCATTTAGAGCCCATTTAATAGCGTTCTCGGCATCGCCAGTTTGAATAGAAAATCCAAACTTTGAGTCAATGATGCCAGTAGTGGTATATGCATGTGTATGAGGATCTATACCAGGAGATACTCTAATTAAAATATCCTGTATTTTACCATTGCTCAATGCGATATCGTTTAGCACTTCCAGTTCGTGAAAACTATCAACCACTATGCGCCCTATACCACCCTGTAGTGATTGAGTGAGCTCATCTGGTGTCTTATTATTCCCATGAAAATATACTTCCTCTAAAGGAAAACCGGCTGCTTTAGCCACTGCAAACTCGCCACCAGAAACAACGTCTAATCCTAAACCTTCTTCGTTAAATATTTTTGCTAATGCAGGATTTATATAAGCTTTAGACGCGTACAAAACTTTACTGTTTGGATAAACAGAGGAAAACTCTTTGACAAATTCTTGGCACCTATTTCTCACCGTTACTTCATCTATAACATATACGGGAGTACCAAATTCCTCTGCTAAATCAAGAGTGTTACACCCACCTATCACTAATCGACCATTTGAATCTATCTCGGACGTCTCTGGAAATACTTGTTTAGGGAACATGAATTACCTTTCTGTACAGATTATATAAACACTTTCGACTATCATATTGGAGTACATGGATAGAAGCAACAACGCCAATTTAATGGTTTCAGCCTAGCTATCATACAGGCGTAAAGTTTTTGATATTCATATAGTCCCCTGATAGAATTAAGTTTCACCTCAATATTTACCATAAAAGGCTAAAGTACTGAAAATTCTACTTACCAATGATGACGGTATACATTCACCAGGTCTTTGGGAGGCAGCTACGTCCCTTACTTCGCTTGGCGAAGTATTTGTTGTAGCTCCCGATAGAGAACAAAGTGGAGTAGGTGGCTCGCTCACCCTACATCATCCCCTAATGGTACATTCTGTACTTGTACCAGGCGAAGTTAATCATACTAATCCAATAACTGCATATTCTGTCGAAGGAACTCCATCTGACAGTGCGATTCTTGCACTAGAGGAATTAGTCGGAGAGGTAGACCTAGTAGTGTCTGGAATAAATGCAGGATCCAATCTAGGCTGGGATGTCATGGTATCTGGAACCGTCGGAGCCGCTATACAAGGATATATGCGAGGGTATCCAACAATAGCAATATCCGTAGCCTCTATCAAAAATCCGCAGTTTGGTGCCGCAGCCACATTGCTCGCAATCGTTGGTAAAAGACTAGTAGATAACTCTTCACTCATACCATGTTTGCTAAATATTAATGTGCCTAGTATCTCCTTAAATCAATTAAAGGGAATAGAAATCACAAAATTAGGTGGCCGTTCGTACGGAGAATCTGTACGCAACGATACAACTGGAATACATAACAAATACTGGATTTCTCGCAATAGACCAATTCATCAAGATGACGGTCAAGGGACAGATATGTATGCGGTTAGGAATAATGCGATATCTATAACCCCATTACACTTAGGTCTTACCGATAGTGGAAATATATCCTCTCTAGAAACCTTGCTGTCAGGTATATCAGAAGAATTAAATGAATCGACGTAGAAAAGTATCACCAGGTAATGTGTACACATACAAATTTATATAATGTCTATTTCTTGACACTTGTATGCGAGCCACTTATTATAGGGCAGCTTTTCATAGATCACACAAGAGGTAACATTTATGGTCGATCTAAAACGTGGTGCCGCGATAGTTGGCATCAATGAGCATATAACAAGGTACTCACCAGACAAGAGTGAACTGCAGATACAAGGTGAGAGCGTAATAAAGGCACTCGAAGATGCAGGGTTGACTAAGAACGACGTCGAGGGCTTGTTTACTGCTTCCAGTAGCATTCGAAATAGTGGATTAAACCTAGCCGACTACCTAGATATGTATCCAAAGTACGTCGACAATACTACTGTGGGAGGAGGGTCATTTGAATTTCACCTCTCCCATGCATTGACCGCCATCGCTGCAGGCAGAATTAACTGCGCAGTAATAACCTATAGTAGTTTAGCCAGATCTGGAGGCGTCTCCGTAGGGACAGGTGGAGTCGCCCGATTTGGACATCCCAGATTAGACCCTTCTCCTGATAGCTTCGAAGAACTGTACGGACTTACCACTGTGGGCTTGTACGCAATGATAGCACAACGTCACATGCATCTATACGGAACTACTTCTGAACAACTAGCAGAGGTTGCTGTTGCGATTAGAAAACATGCTTGCATGAATCCTGAGGCCCTATTTAGAACACCCATAACCGTTGAAGATGTCGTAAATGCGCGCGTCATCTCATCCCCATTACACCTGCTGGATTGCTGCGTAATAACAGACGGAGGTGGCGCTGTAGTAGTAGCATCACCAGAGTTAGCTCGTAATTGCAAACAAAGTCCGGTTTGGGTTCTCGGAGTAGGCGAAGCTCTAGCACACCAAGGTGCCGGTAAGCGGAACCTAATGGAAATCGCCGCCAAACAGAGTACAAACCCAGCATTTGCTATGGCTGGGGTAACACACAAGGACATCGATATGGCCATGATATACGACTCTTTTACCATTACAGTAATAGAAACACTAGAAGATCTAGGGTTTTGCAAAAAAGGTGAAGGCGGAGAGTTCGTATCCGGTGGAAGACTAGAAATTGGTGGAGACCTCCCAATAAATACAGATGGTGGTGGCTTATCATCAAATCACCCAGGCATGAGAGGTATTTTTCTTCTTCTCGAAGCTACCCGTCAACTAAGACATCAATTCGAGGGGACACCAAGACAAGTAGCTAATTGTAATATAGCCTTATGCCACGGCACTGGAGGAGCGTTAGGATCACGCCATAGTGGTGGAACGGTCATTCTAGGGAGGGATTAAATATGCCTGAATGGAACAAACCTCTACCGAGCGTAGTAGGAGAAACTAAACCGTATTGGGATTCGTGTAGACGCGGTGATCTAGTAATTCAAAAATGCGACGATTGCAACGAATACCAATTCTACCCACGTGGCATCTGTTCTAACTGTTGGTCAAACAACATCCAGTGGGTTAAATCCACAGGGAGAGGCACCATTTGGGCGTATACGGTTACTTACCAGAACCGAACTCTTGGATTCGCTCAAGACGTTCCATACATATTAGCATTAGTGGAATTAGACGAAGGCGTAAAGATGTTTACAAATATTGTCGAATGCGAAACATCTAACGTACAGATCGGAATGCCCGTTGAAGTAACCTTCGTTCAAGCTAGCAATCAGATTAGTGTTCCTTACTTCAGACCAGCGTAACATGTACATGCTGATGTCCTAACTGTTCCGTATTTCATCACACATATCTTGATCAATGGCAGCTAGATCCGGCTGATCATTGAACAGATAAGCAAGAGACCTACGACCATAGTAATTATCATCTTCTGGGTTCAATGAAATCGCTTGAGTCAAATCAACGATAGCATCCTCATAGAGTCCCAGCTCATACTTGGAAACCCCTCGATTAAAATACGCCTCTGCAAAACTATCATCTAACTCGATAGCTCGCGTGTAATCTGATATAGCCTGATCGTATACTCCATTTCGGCTATATCGATTGCCCCGATCATTAAATCCCCCCGCATCTTCAGGATCCGCAGGCGTCTCAGGTCGTTTTCTCATTTATGATTCTATTGAGGCCAGATAAGCTCACCTACGATAAGACTGATCTGACCAGACCTCCATCTACTAACATGGTAGTTCCAGTGATATAACTTGATCGGCTTGATGCTAGAAACGCAACGAGGTATGCCAATTCTTTAGGATCACCGATTCTCCCGACAGCTGTCTCAGACGCTCTAGCAGCTAGGCCATCTTCAACCGAAGTTCCAAGTTCATTTGCTCTGTTAGTCACATTTGATAACATCCGTTCCGTCAAAATTGACCCTGGGCACACATTATTAATCAATATTCCGTCTTTACCAACTTCATCAGATAAACTTTTGGCAAAGGCTACGACACCCATCCTCGTTGCCCCAGAAAGCGCTAGATTGGGGATAGGTTGGTACACACTACTGGCTAGGATATTAATGATGCGCCCACCTCCCTGTTCTTTTAGGTGTGGTATCGCTTCTCGGGACATTCTAGCGAAAAAGAATAAGGATCTCTGCACAGCGGTCTCCCATTGTTCTTCAGTAGCATTGAACGATCGAGCCAATGGAGGTCCGCCTGAATTATTCACCATAATATCTATCTTACCGTAATGACTAACAGCGGTATTTATCAACTCTTTTATTGTGTCATAGTCCTCTAAATCACCAGCGAAAGACAATACTTCTGCACCAGTGGAGTCACGGATTTCTTCCGCAGCTTTGTCCAATGTATCTTTAGTTCGGCTACACATCACCAATTTCGCGCCTTCTTCAGCTAATACATCAGCGCAAGCTTTTCCTAAACCCTGGCTAGCTCCACCTATTACTGCAACTTTACCCTGTAATTCTAAGTCCATTAAGTCAGTCTCCTTTTTTGGGATTAATCATTAAACATACCAAATATTAGGCAAGAAAAGAACATAGCAGATGTAGTCACCCATCTGTTATATATCAAACTGCAGCGGATTATATCAGAGCTTAATCCAGTAGCCAATTTAATACGTTTTCGTAGTGTTATACTAAACCGTAGCGACATCTATTCAGGAACAGCATTAATATGGATATAGACATAACATTATTAGACAGCATACACAAAGAAGCCGTCCGACTCGCAGAGGGAGCTGGAAAAATATTATCTGCCCAATTTGGCAAGAAAATCTCTATCCAATTTAAAGACACTCTGCAAAGAGACCCAGTTACCTCCGCTGATCTTAGCACTCAAGAGTATCTCGAATCAGAGATTAAGAAAAACTTTCCTGATCATGGAATACTAGGTGAAGAAACTAAAGAAGCGAACTCAGAAATACTAAACGAACAAGCTTCTGATATATTATGGGTGCTCGACCCTTTAGACGGCACCACAAATTTTATGAACGGCATACCCATATACGCCTCTTCGATTGGTGTACTGTATAAAGGGCTTCCTGTGGCAGGAGCAATATATGTGCCTTGGCCTGGTAACGCTAACGGATTGATAATCCATAGCCAAAAAAACGCCGGATGCTACGCTAATACAGAACAAGTCTCCGTCTCCCGTAATGACAGACCTATAGGAAACCGATTAATAGGATTGCCAGGATCGTTTTCGCAATCTAATAAGTTTAAATCCTCGTTTACAGGTCCTATAGGAGAGCCACGTGTTACTGGCAGCATCGCTTACGAACTGGCCATGACAGCGATCGGGGTCTTTCAATACGCTATCTTCGGCGCCCCAAGAATGTGGGACATGCTTGGGGGAACAATAGCAGTGCAAGAAGCCGGAGGCGCTGTTTTGACTAAATCTAATAAAAATAACCAATGGGCTGCAATAGATGTTTTAATTCCTGAGTGGGAAAGTAAAACTCCAACAATAAAAGAACTGCGCAACTGGGTGGCTCCCATAATAGCTGGAAATCAATCTCTCGCCTGTTTGATATCGGAAAGCGTTACAACCCAACCTGTCTCTTCAAAACTAATATCTTTGCCCAAGAAGCTTAAGCCATAAATATCCGAATCAAGTATTTAAACCTGATCTGGATCCCATCCCCAGGTTCGTGGTCCCCAACCCGCTTCAAATACTTTTCCACACTTTACAGCCAACACCGGTATGACAGCTTTATCAATCGTGCGGGACCCTCCAACTACATCGTATACAATCCAGTTGCCATCTTTTATATCTAGAACAGATATATCAGCTTGCATTCCTATTCCTAGTGAGCCTAATCGGTCCGCTTCGTTCAGAGACATCGCAGGATTAACCGTAGACATCGCTACGACTTCGTTCAGGCTAAATCCCATCGCCAAGAACCGTGTCATCATCTCGGTCATACTATGAACGGTATTCTGACGTCCTGGCAGCGTTAAATCAGTACTAATGCAATGAGGCACTAATCCTTGATCCAATATTCTAGCTCCTATATCAAAACTGAAGTTTGCTCGGCCATGGGCCGTGTCTAACCAAACGCCTCTGTCTTTAGCTTCCTGAGCTTCAGGAACAAGTTTACCGTCCGAGCCTATAACCCCACCAGGATTTGCTGTGAATAAATGAGTAACGATATCACCTTCTTCCAATATTGGAAGAAGGTCCCTGATCACATCTGCATCATATCGGTGCTCAGTATCTCCGATGTGAACCATTAATTTAACTCCTGATTCTTTAGCAGCACGCTTAGCCATCCTCGGCATCTCCATACCCATAATTTCTAAAGCAGGCGAAACCATTCGTGCTTTTATTCCTCTAATCACATCTCTATTCGCTTCGACGGTTTCAATCGTTTTATCCAAATCAATACTGGCGGGGCTAAATATATCTGGCGTAGTAGCAAGTCCGGTTCTACATATATGCAAGAATGGCAACACTTCGGTATGGTTGTTCGGGATAATATGTTCTGGAAATCCTCCGAATGTATCACATCCAGAACTTCCAGCATCCACCATCGTCGTAACAGCGGCACGAACCCCTCCAAGATCAGCTTTTACACCATTACCATTTACTCCGTCGTAAACATGTGTATGCAAATCGATCAATCCAGGCGTCACTATTTTTCCAGAAACATCGATCGTCCTTTTGGACAAGTCCGATGTAATATTCTCTTCTATCGCTGCTATTTTGCCATCTAATACAGCTACATCTTTCCTGCCATTTATGTCGTTTTTAGGATCAATAACAGTGCCGGATTTTAAAACTAGATCATACATTTTATTTTTTACTCCTAAAAATACAGAATTGGTAACAAGGATATGTCTACACTCTATTTCCTATATGAATTTATTGTAAATGACCATCGACGAGTTCTCGCAACCGAAACTTCTGTACTTTTCCGCTAGACGTCATGGGAAAAGCATCCATAAGTATCAATTTGCGAGGTATCTTGAAGCTGGCTAATTGTCCTCTACAAAATTCATCCAGTTCATCCAGTTCTAAATGGTGCCCTGCCTCTAAAACTACGCACGCACATGGGACTTCACTCAGTCTACCGTCAGGGATCCCAATAATCTGAGCTTTGTTTACTGAAGGATGCGAAAGTATGTATGCTTCTACTTCCATAGGATCCACATTCTCTCCACCTACTTTCAGCATATCCTTATATCTACCCAGAAACCTCATCCGAAAGTCCTCTCTAAGCACTGCCACATCACCAGTATGTAACCATCCATCTTGATCTATAACTTCATTGGTCTCTTGTTCTTTTTTATAATAGCCCTGCATCAATGAGTAGCCACGAACACACAATTCTCCAAGCTCATCAAATGGCTGGATTTCTCCGGTACTTGGTTCAATTATTTTAAATTCATATCCCGGCAAAGGATGGCCAGACGCTGAACACCTATCTTCAATCGAAGAATCCAAATAAGAGCGAGTCGCTCCGACGCCGACTTCTGTCATACCCCATGCGGTTATGGTAGGACACAAGTCTTCCTGTGTCCGTCTCGCCACAGATTCACTGCTAGCCATACCAGCAGCTAACAGAGCAACTCTTAGACTACTTTTATCTGTTGTACTGATATTTGGGTGCGACGTTATATCAAAGAAATGCGTGTCAAATCCATTAAGTACTGTTGCTCCCTCAGTTTCAATAAGCGCTAGAACAGTCTCGGGATCAAAGGATGACATCAATACCATTCGTGCTCCAGAAACTACGGACATTATGGGTCCTTCATACAAACCAAAGCAGTGAAAAAGCGGAAGGTACATCAATATCACATCTCGTGAGGTCATACCCATTCTACTAGCAGCATCCACCAACGTCCGTTGTATATTATGGGAATGCATAACACCCTTAGGGAACCCCGTAGTACCTGAAGTATACATAAGAAGAACTGTATCATCTGGCTTCACATTAGCTTGGATATCGACAGAGAACCGAAGGTCTGCTGGACCAGTCAGCATATCCGCCCAATTTACTGCACCCTTTGGACGAGTATTGCCAAGTACTACCACTCGTTTGAGTTCCGGAAATTTATGGACCACAAGTTCTGACGCACATACTAAGTCGATCTCAGGGCACACTTCTCTTAGCATAGCAAGATAGTTTACGGGACCAGACTCATCCATCATGATTAGAGTAGTAGAATCAGACTGGAGTAGTACATATTCCATATCAGTGACACGGAATCGAGTATTAATAGGAACCAGAATGGCCCCAATTTTTGCTACAGCAAAAAAAACGAAAATCCATTCTGGACAATTAGTCATCCACAGACAAATTTTATCGCCGGGTTTAACTCCTAAGTTAATTAAGCCGCGAGCAACAATATCTACTTGATCTCGAAGTTCAATAAAAGACCATCTCTGACCTTCAAACGACAATGCCTCCCTGCTACCAAACAGAGTAACGGCTAAATCCAACAGGCCGCCTAAGGTACGTTTCTCAAACCATTCGGCCATAGCTACCTCTCTTTAAAGTCACCGGTACTACAAATCAGAGGTTAGTATAATTAGATCCTATAGATTATGACTAGTCGTTGAACATGGCTCCGACAGATTGGCCTTTGTGAATACGGTATATTGCTTCTCCAAGAAGAGATGCTACTGACAAAACCTTTATTTTGCCGTTCCTATTATCATCCGATACAGGCGCAGTATCAGTCACCACAACTTCTTGAAATTGACTGTTCTCAATCAGCTTTGGTGCCGTTTTCGAAAATACAGGATGTGTAGCACAGCAATATACTTCCCTCACTCCTGATTCCACTAAAGCCTGGGCAGCGTTTACAATGGTGCCTCCCGTTAAAATTTCGTCATCAAACGTGAGAGCAACTTTGCCATCTACTTCACCAATGACGTTTAACATTTCGGCACTATCATTATTACCGAGCCGGCGCTTCTCAATAATAGCTAATGGAGCGTTTAGACTCTCAGCTACATCGCGGGCTCTTTTGCTAATTCCAACATCCGGAGCAACTACCACCAAATCTGATAGTTCCTTAGATTTAAAATAATCAGTCAGTATCGGTGTAGCTGTCAATTCATCAACAGGGATATTAAAAAAACCTTGAATCTGTCCAGCATGTAAATCTAACGTGAGCATTCTATCAGCCCCAGCAGCTGTCAATAAATCAGCTACGAGCCTTCCTGTGATTGGGACCCGTGGCTGATCTTTTTTATCTGTTCTTCCGTAGCCATAATATGGAATAACTGCGGTAATCCTGCCCGCTGACGCCCTTTTACACGCATCAATCATGATCAGCAATTCCATCAGATTATCGTTTGCTGGAGCGCAAGTAGGCTGAATTATAAATACATCCCTCTGCCGGATGTTTTCTAAAATCCTGACGAATGTATTATCATTAGCAAACTTAAAAGCCTCAGATTGACCCAAAGGTATACCTAAATATTCACAGACTGACTTAGCCAATCCAGGGTGTGCATTCCCTGCGAAAACTTTTAATTCATCAATAACCAAGTCCATCAGCTACCCTCATATCTAGGTTCGCGAGATTCTCTAAATGCCGTAGTACCTTCAAGATGATCTTTTGACGTCAATGTAATGGTCTCTGCAGCAGCAGCCATTTTCATCGCCGTATCGAGGTCAAATTCTAGACCTTTGTATAACATCAATTTCGACAGTCTAATAGCGATGGGGGGCCCATTAGCAATTTTCCGAGCCATTTCCATAGTAAATTCATGTAAATCATCTTCCTCGACCACATGATTTAAGAAACCTAACCGATGTGCTTCTTCTGCCTCCAGGAAATCTCCGGTAAATAGCATTTCTGCTGCTTTGCCAATACTTCCAAGCATTCTAGGATAGAGCCATGTTCCTCCGAAGCCAGGAAACAACCCGATACGCACGTAAGCAACCATGAATCTGGCCCTAGGAGTTCCAATTCTGATATCACAACCTGCCGCAAGATCAAAACCAGCACCTACTGACGCTCCATTGATCATGGCAATCACCGGCTTCTCCATTCTTTGTAAACCGAGCATAAACCTTTGCGTACGTTTAAATGCTCTCCGTATGTCATCCACATTATCTGTAACCCATGTCCCGGGCTCACTGCCGCCACGCAATTGCTCTAGATCACCACCAGCGCAAAATACTCTACCTGCCCCGGTCACTATCATGACCCTTATAGACTCATCGGATTCTACATCATCAATAGCGTCACCGATCTCATCTTGCATGACGTCGTTAAGAGCGTTACGTCTATCGGGTCTATTCAAGGTTAGTGTAGCTATACCTTCATCAGTATTTTTGTCCAAGGTTATATATTGATATTCTGGCATCGTCCCTCCAAGCACACGCGATTATAGCACAGGCTATATAGCGACAAAAGTTACATCGTGAAGTCTTGTATAACGCTTGGTTACCTAATCAATCAAGATACTGTATCATTATTAAACGCGTATCGGAGGTACCTCTATTATGTTTAGTTATATAGACCATCTTGAATGCACTCAGTGCGGCAAAACATACCCTCACGACGAATTAAGTAAAATTAGCCCATGCTGCAGTAAAGTTCTGTTTGCTAGATACAACTTAGACCAATTAAAAGCAGATAAAACTAGGGAAGATTGGACCGATAGACCATCAAACATGTGGCGCTTTGCAGAATTGATGCCAGTAGTAAACCCAGAAAATATACTGACTTTAGGAGAAGGAGGAACCCCACTTCTAGAAGCTAAACAACTCGGATCTAAACTCGGTATGAGCAAACTCCTGATAAAAGAAGAGGGGCTTAACCCTACTGGCACCTTTAAAGCTAGAGGTATATCTGCAGCTGTTTCAAAAGCGTATGAATTAGGAGTAACGGGATTCACTATGCCTTCAGCAGGAAATGCAGCAGGAGCGGCAGCAGCCTACGGCGCTCGAGCTGGCCTACCAGTGAAAGTTTTTATGCCTCAAGACGCCCCGTCAGCTAATAAGAAAGAATCCTTCATGTCAGGTTCTGAATTGAATTTAGTGGACGGTTTAATTAGCGACGCTGGCAGAATAGCAGTCACAGTTGCCGAAGAACAAAACCTTTTTGATCTTTCTACGTTAAAAGAACCATATAGAGCAGAAGGCAAGAAAACCATGGGGTTAGAGATAGCCATGCAACTCGGGTGGAAAATGCCTGACACAATAATTTACCCAACAGGAGGTGGAACCGGCATCATTGGCATGTACAAGGGTTTTCAAGAGTTATTAGAGCTTGGATGGGTATCAGGAACTCCTCCTAAATTCATAGCAGTCCAAGCTAGTGGATGTCAGCCGATAGTAAAAGCGTTTAATGAAGGCAAAGACAACGCTGAACCCTGGCCGAACGCCACAACAATAGCAGATGGATTACGAGTACCGGGGCCATTCGCTGACTATCTCATACTAAAGGCCATTAGAGAAACCGGAGGAACGGCACTTGCGGTAGAAGACTCTGATATGATAAACGCTATGTATGAGCTAGCCACCGAAGAAGGAATAATTGCTTGCCCCGAGGGCGCAGCGACATTAGTCGGGCTCAAAGAATTACTGGAGAGCGGTTTCATTAGCAGAGACGAAACTGTGGTTTTGCTTAACACTGGCTCTGGGTACAAATACTTAGACCTCATCAAAGAATCAAATTAACGTTCTGCATTATTAGGAGATGTAATGGATCAGGTTGCCGAAGTGGTTCTTGGAGTTCCACGAGGGTTTTGCGCTGGTGTGGTAAGGGCAATAGATATAGTAAACCTATGCCTAGATAAATTCGGCCCTCCTATATACGTAAAACACCAAATAGTCCACAACCCATATGTTGTAGAGGAACTCGAGAAAAAGGGTGCCATAACCGTAGAATCAGTTGATGAGATACCTGAAGGATCTATAGTTGTATTCTCTGCCCACGGCTCCCCTCCCGAAGATTTTGAAAACGCAAAATCGCTACACCTGAAAATTATAGATGCAGTCTGCCCTCTTGTTACCCGTGTCCATAACGAAGCAAAAAAGTACCATAACGAAGGAAAACGAGTTCTTTTAGTAGGCCATGAAGGACATCAGGAAGTCAAAGGAACCATGGGACAAGCGCCAATGACATTGATCAGCGATGGTCTGGATCGTCTTATTCCACAGTGGGATCGTTCCACTGATGTGGCCATAATCACGCAAACGACTCTATCGGTACAAGACACGTCAGCGGCTATAACAGAAATTCAGAATTCGTTTAACAATGCCACGATTCGGAATGACATATGCTATGCAACTACTAATAGACAAGATGCAGTCCTTAGTATGTCCGGAAAAGTAGACATAGTGTTGGTCATAGGAGCACAAAATAGTTCTAACTGTAATCGCCTGAGAGAAGTAGCAGAATCTTTGGGAATAGCTGCATATTTGATTAACGGGCCAGCCGAAATAGAAAGCAAATGGATAAAACCCAGCTACAGAATTGGGATTACGTCAGGAGCATCTACCCCTGAAATACTAGTGGACGAAGTAATAAAACGGTTAAACCCATCAAAAATAACTGTTCTACCTGGTGTCGATGAGAACATATCATTTCGATTACCCAAGGAGCTCCGATAGTCTCATACTCCGCTAATTTACCATTCAGGTCTTACGGGACGCCCCATTAGACCTGACACAGCTAGCTTAGGCTGTAATCCCTCGAAAAGCACCCGATAAGTCACATCTACAATAGGCATCTCTACTCCCAAATCCATAGAGATTTCTTTAGCGGCCATAGTAGAGTTAATACCCTCCGCAACATTATCCATTGACTCCGTTATATCATGGAGACTCTCTCCGAGCGCTAGTTGTTGCCCAACATAGTGATTTCTACTTAGAGAGCTTGAGCACGTTGCGATAATGTCTCCTATGCCAGCAAGGCCAGCGAAAGTAATTTGCTGAGCACCCATAGCTATACCAAGTCTCGACATCTCAGCGAGCCCTCTAGTTATCAAAGCTCCTTTAGCATTATCCCCTATACCAAGACCATCACAAAATCCTGCTCCCAATGCAATCACATTTTTAAGAGCACCAGCCAATTCTACTCCAACAACATCGCTACTACCGTATACCCGAAATAGTGATGAATTAAATATCTCTTGAATTTTACTTACGTTATCAAAGTCATAACCTGCTACAACAGCAGAGGCAGGGCTTCCCATAACAATCTCTTTAGCTAAATTAGGGCCCGACAAAGTGCATATTTGACTAACATCACAATTGCGTAACTCTTCTGACAATACTTCAGACATGCGTTTATTTGAACCGATTTCTAAACCCTTAGTAGCGCTAAGTATCACAGAATAAGACGTCAAGAACTGACTAATGACTACCGCATTATTTCTTAGCGAATACGACGGAACAGCTATGACTACGATCCCAGCATCACTAACGGCATCTTGGTTATCAGATGTGATTCGTAACTCGTCAGGAAATTTTACGCCCGGCAAAAAGCGCCGGTTTTCACCATCCAAAAGCAGAGTAGCTGCTTCTTCTTCGGTACGAGCAAGGATAGTGACCGAAACACCATTCCTTGCTAGCATTATTGCAATGGTGGTTCCCCAAGTTGTAGTACCTACAATAGTTACTTTTTCTCTCATGACCTAAATCACAGTTTAAAGATTGCACTGTTCACCAAACATGGTCAAGCCAGATCATTGTATCCTAGTACCCGGACTACCCAATCTTCGTTCAGTCCCCTCAATTAAGCGTTTAATATTATCTCTATGTTGCCAAATAATGATTGACCCCGCTGTGACCCCGTATATCCCATATTCTAATGTATACAGTCCAATAAATATCATGGCAATAAGGGATCCGCTAGCACATATAACACCCAATATTGAGCCTAAAGAAAGATACCTAGTAATCAGCGTAATCGGTATGAAGACTATGGCACCAATGATCGCTGATACTGGTGCCATCACAGAAAGAGATCCTAAACCCGTAGCAATTCCTCTACCACCTCTAAAACTTAGAAATATTGGCCAATTGTGGCCAACTAATGCCATTAATCCAGCGAAGACTTCTCCATATCCTGCGCCTACAATATACCTAGCAAAGATAACTACTACCACACCTTTAGCTAGATCCAGTAACAGTACCGGAACAGCACCCCGCCGGCCTGAAGTCCTTAAAACGTTAGACATGCCTATACGCCCACTGCCATAATCCCGAATATCAACACCTTTATACCATTGAAGTATAAAATATCCCCATGGTATTGATCCCACGAGATATGCGAGCACGAGAACACATACATACTGGACCAACCTAGGTGTAGCTGGTAGAAGTATTCCCCCAGCCACTACCAAAAGCATAATAATTGGCAGTATTGTCACACAAAATAGTGTTGGGCTCATCGGCCACGTTAGTTTCTTTTGAATACCAACCTCAAGTGAGTTCTATCGAACCCGAACGTATCTCGAATTTTATTTTCCAAATACCGTTTGTAAGAAAAATGAACCAGCCCTGGCTCATTTACAGTGAATAAAAATGTAGGAGGATTAATATCGACCTGTCTTAATCTTGTCACTTGCAGTCGCTGGCCTCTATAGCCTTTTACGGGGGGCGGATTATGATCAACCAGCGCTTCCGCTAATAAATACTGTAGGTCACGTGTAGGAACCCATCTTTTTCGCTCTTCAAATAGATCTACCGCGCCATCTAAAAGCCTATTTACGCCTTCACCAGTCTTGGCTGATATGAAAGATATAGGAGCGTACGGCATAAAATGAAGGCATTCTCTAATTTTTCTCACTGCTCTTCGTTTTGCGTATCTATCAGTATCGGGTACCAAATCCCATTTATTAACAACGACCATGATACCTCTGCACATATCCCAAGCTAATCCTGTGATGTGGGAATCCTGAGAAGTTGCCAGCTCAGAGGCATCTGTAACCAATAGGGTAATATCGCTGCGATTAACAGCATTTACTGATCGTAAAACGCTATATTTTTCTATGCCCTTTTCCACTCGACCAGGTCTACGTATACCGGCAGTATCTATGACCGTCATTGCAGTTTCACAGTACTTGAATGACGTATCCAAAGCATCTCTTGTGGTTCCCGCTACATTACTGACAATAGATCTATCCTCTCCAAGAATCGCATTCATCAGCATAGACTTGCCGACATTCGTACGACCAACTATAGAGAGCTTGAGTGTTTCTTCGGGATGTTCTTCATCTTTCTGATCAACATTCTGAGGATGATTTAGGGAATCCAAATAATAAGAGACTCTATCCATCAAGTCATATATGCCGTGATTATGAAATGCACTTATAAATATAGTTTCAGATATTCCTAATTGGTAAAATTCTGAAGCGATAGTCTCACGATTGTCATTATCAACTTTGTTAACAGCAAGGATAACCGGTTTACTAGTCTGCCTTAGCCTATCATTTATCAATTGATCAGAAGGAGCCAATCCATCAATTGCGTCAGTCACAAATATGATCAGATCAGCATCATTCATTGCCATATCAGCTTGTTCTTGAACCATCTCACGGATATGCCCGTCAGGATTGGTTTCCAATCCACCAGTATCAGCTAACAAGAAATTCCTGTCATCCCAGGTAACACGCGTTAATAATCTATCCCGTGTAGTACCAGAAACATCGGATACTATTGCATGCCGTCTCGCAAGTATTCGGTTAAAAAGTGACGACTTGCCCACATTGGGTCTTCCCACAATAGCAACTAACGGCAGATAACCAACACCCTGCGTAGTGGAATCACCATACTCGAAACTATTATCAATCTCTGAATTTAAGTCTTGTACCATGTTCTAATTATACAGCCCTTACTATTTTTGCAGAATAAATTCCAATATAGCTTTCTGGCAATGAAGTCTATTATTCGCTTGAGTGTAAGCTACGGATTGCGGATGATCGAGCATTCCTTCCATGACCTCTTCTCCATAATGAGCGGGCATATCATGCATAAAGATTGCATCCGGTTTTGCCTCGCCTAGTAATTCATCCGTTATAGTGTATCCTGAAAAAATCTCTCGACGAATATCAGATTCCGATTCATCGCCCATACTAGTCCAAACATCGGTATAGACGATATCAGCAGACTTTACCGCAGATAGTGGATCACTTACAGAGGAGACCACATTATTATTGTCTATGGCCCTCTCCTTAGCACGATCTAGATCCTCCTGATCCAGACCATAACCAATAGGAGAAGCTATGACAAAGTCCATGCCAACCATTGGTAGACCCAAGCAAAGGGTTCGGGCAACATTATTTCCGTCCCCAACATATGCTAATTTTAGAGAGTTCAATCTACCTTTGTTTTCCGAGATGGTTAAAAGGTCAGACATGATCTGGCACGGATGCTCTCTATCAGACAGAGCGTTGATAACCGGAACACTAGAATAGCATGCCAGTTCCTGAAGCATTTCATGTGAAAATACTCTTGCTACAATACAATCTACATATCCAGACAATACTTTCGATACATCAGAAACAGGCTCTCGGGCACCAAGTCCCACTTCATCAGGGCCAAGATATAGTGAAAATCCACCTAATTCCTGTATCCCAATCTGGAAACTCACTTTGGTTCTTAGCGATGGCTTCTCAAAGAGCAAGGCGACTCTCACCCCATTCAATGGCCTTGACCCGGGCATATCTTTTAATTCACGGGCTCTATCCACAATGGAAAATATTTCTTGTGAAGTGAGATCTGTAATGGATATGAAATCTCTTTTACCGGCCATCTATTCCCTCCTGAGGGAAAATCATATCTGAAATCAAGACCCCATTCAAGGAAAACAAGACTAACGTAGGCATCAAAACAAAGCAATAAACTATATTATACATACACTACAATTCTGTTAATATTTACAGGCCCAATATAGATAGCACGGAGGATTTGATGGTTAGCCCTAACATTACGATTGGCACAAAAGGAGAAAGAGAAACATTTGTCTGCGAGCACAACGTTGCACCACACGTTGACAAGTTTAGCACCCCTTCAATGATTCGACTTATGGAACAGGCCTCTAACGACTCGGTGCAAGAATATCTGGAGGAAAATCAAGTAACAGTAGGGTTTGAAGTCAACATAAGACATCTAGCCCCGGCAGACATAGGAGCCACTGTCACAGCGTATGCAGAGGTGATAGAAATAGATAGGAATAGGATTAGCTTCAATGTAAGTGCTTTCGCAGGTGATGTAAAAATCGGAGAAGGCACACATAAAAGAGTAGTCATAACTCCGAAAAAATAAAAAGGACGCTCTTTTCAAAGCGTCCTTTTTATTCCATCTACTCTGGAGATATTATAAATTAAACTGAGGATCCTGATATGTATTATCTTTTAAATATATCTGGAGCCTACCTCGATTAGTATCACAAATTATCAAACGATTATTTTCACGATCAAATAAGCACCCCTGTGGCATACGGAATTTCCGCTGCTGTTCGACCATATCTTGAACCTGATTACGACGCTTTACCATATCCGGATTTGACTCAAGGGACATCTCACCCCAAGGTGATACTTCGACTGCATCACCATACAGATATGTAAGAGGTTTAGCATCTTTGTCGTATATGACTACTCTTTCATTCATCCAATCAACGACATATACATCACCGTCGTTGTCTATGCAGACTCCTGTTGGATGATTTAAAGATCCTGACCCCTTACCTGCATGACCAAACGTAGCCAGATGATTTCCTTCAGGAGTGTATTTTTGCACTCTATGATTACCCCAGTCCGCAACATAAACATTTCCGTCAGGATCTAAAGCTATTCCATAGGGAGCGTCTAGTTCACTTTCTCCGCTACCTTTTACGCCGAATCCGCTTATGTACTTACCATCTTTGCTAAATTTCTGGATTCTACTATTAAAGGAGTTAACGACCCATAAGTTTTCATCGTCATCGAAGCAGATACCAGCTGAACCATTCAGTTGGCCTTCCTCTTCTCCTTTTTCTCCCCATGTACTTACATAGGTACCATCTTTATCAAACACATGAATTTGGCAACGCCATTCATCTGATGTGTAAACATTCTCATTGGAGTCCAAAGCTATACCTGTAATCCAGGTAAACAAGCTAGTGTTGTTGTTTCCTCCGTATACGGGACCTTGGCGACCGAACTCGCTGATGAATTCATGGTCGATTGTGCATTTAGTTACTCTCATGCTGGGATTCTGTTCACCAGACCGGTTAGCTACATACAGCGTCCCGTCGCTAGTTATAGCAGCACTAACTGGAGTACTAAAACCCATACCTGACTGAGCCTGTCTGCCTACATTATGGCTGTAAAGCCAAGCTCTACCGGCTACAACAGTATT
Organism: Dehalococcoidia bacterium; assembly: GCA_002724585.1. Classification (GTDB taxonomy): domain Bacteria; phylum Chloroflexota; class Dehalococcoidia; order Lucifugimonadales; family UBA3495; genus UBA3495. The sequence goes on from PBPE01000106.1 coordinate 28,926, forward strand.
AAGAGCCATTGCTTTCCTCCTCTATTAGAGTCTGAGAGCCGAGATGAATCCTATGTGAAAGCCTATCCCGGCCCTTATTAGTTCCGTACTGTCACTAGCAAAAGCTAGCTATGGTCCGTTATTTACTTCAGAATCGGCAATTTTTCGAAACTGCCGTTAACGATAGGCTTAGAATCCAATCCAAACCAATCTTCGACTAACATAGCGTAGTCGCTACGGAAGTCATAGTTTGGAACCAAGTCGCCCTGTTCCAAATCTTCGTTCTTAGCAGATGGATATTCGCCGTAATGCCCGCCCTTAACCTGGTCACCAATAACGAATGATACACCGGCAGCACCATGATCTGTGCCTGATCCATTATCATGAACCCGACGGCCAAACTCTGAGAACAGATACATAACTACATTATCTGAAGCATCATGTTCTTTCAAATCCTCAAAGAAGGCTGATATAGCCTGGGAAACATCATTCCACAGCATAGGATGACCAGCCATCTCTCCTGCGTGAGTGTCAAAACTCGCATGCTGGGTATAGAAAATTCTCGTTCCTAAATCAGCAAAGTAAACTTGTGCGATATCTCTTAGATGAGTCGCTATTGGGGAGTTAGGATATTCTACTGTTGAAGAGTATCTCTCTGGAGCAACCTTCACTATGTCCGCGCCGACCATAGCATCAGTGCCTGTCGACCTCAAATAATCAGTTACGAAACTTCCTCCCACTGTGGGTGAGTACATTCGAGAGAAAAGGTCCAAAGCCTTACTTCTCTGATCTTGGTTGCTTATACCGGTCAGAAGTCCGTAAGTACTAAGATCAGCAATAGCTGCTACAGGTACGCCCGGAACAGCTAAGGCTCTTGGGAGTCCATGTCCGAAGTTAATGGCGGTCAGAACGTTTTCTTTGTTAGGGTCGAGTTCTCGCGCAACTCGTCCTGCCCAACCTTCGGTACCGACCTTGTCTGGCTCACAGGTATGCCATATATCCATGGACCTAAAATGAGATCTTGGAGAATCCTTGTATCCCACGCCATGAATCACAGCTACTTTACCTTGGTCATACAATTCTTTTATTGGACCCATCTGAGGCATAAAGCCTAACGGTTGTTCCCAGTCTTTTGTATCTTCAAGTTTTATAATATCGTCTCTATCGTATTTTACGTAGGGCCGATTATCATAATACAGAGGATTATCATAAGGAATTACTGTATTGAAATAATCATTTCCTCCAGTTAATTGTAAAACTACTATCACTGGGTCTTTCTTGGTAGAAGTCATGCCATTCTCCTATTTTGTAATTTCATCTTGTATAGCTTCTTGTATCGACGTCTTAACCGAATTGATACTCAGTGGTAGCACCGATAAGCGCCATAGTTTCGCCGATTCTCTGACCTGCCGCAGCTTCATTAGCCCAGTCAAGGTCTCCATCAGTTTGAGCGTTATCAATCAATTGCTGGCGTGTCTCATCACTAAGCTGCAAGAATCCCATGTGCTCAGTAGCAGCATCTATTAGCTGCTCAGGAGTTTTGACTCCATCAGATTTCATGCGATCCAGTATTTTCTTTACACCCGGAAGATCCGTATTCGCAACCCTATCAGCCACAAAATTCACCCTAGCTAGCAGTGACCCACTATTTATCCACTCTGACCCTGTATACCACCCTTCTACACTTGGAGGATCCAATATGGACTGGCCCATGTATGTGGGCTCTTTTCCAATGTTAAGAATCCCTGGTTCAGGAAACTGGAACTCCCCTACTAATCGCAGAGTTCCTGCCACTACTTCTGCTGGGCTCTTTATCTTCGAGTAGCGGGCGTTCTTGAAGAAATCTGAGTTAAACATGAATTTTAATACTGCTTTCATGTCGTATTCAGACTCTATGAATACATCCATCATTTGTTCTAAAGCGTCTTCGTCCCGGGCTGGTTCGATTGTCCAAGCTGGAACTTGTACTTCGTCAGCAACGAAGAAATTATAGAGATGGCGACAAATAAATCGAGCTGTTGCTGGCTGACTACAAACTATATCTATTATGTCTTCCCCGCCAAAGTTGCCGACTTCTCCTAGAAAACTCTTTTCACCATCATCATGATCTTCTTCGCGATAATCGAATTTCCATGAGAAGCGCCCGTATGGTTGACGAGGCGGCTTAGCACTAATCGTCCATCCAGTAAATGCCCTTGAGGCCTCTCGTACATCAACTTCAGTGTAGTTGCTAACGCCCATACTGAACAGTTCCAATAATTCTCGTCCCCAGTTTTCGTTAACAGCATCCCGGTGATTCTCATTATTGTCTAGCCAGAAAATCATCGCAGGATTCTTGGATAATTCTATGAGTAATTGCTTATAATTACCCATTCCATAATCCCGGAACATTTGTATTTGTTCTAACAACTGATCACAATTGTCTACCTTCGAGTTACCGGTAGCAAACACGTGATGCCAAAACAAGGCTACCTTTTCTACTAATGGCCTCTTAGTGCTGACCATCTGATACATCCAGTTGGCCTGACCCGAAAACGGGGTTCCGCCAGGTAACAAGAAGCTTGGGTGATATCGAAGCATAGTAGCCATATCACCACCTGGTTGGGCCTCTGTGGGATTAACTAGTTCTTCAACTGTGGCCTCATAACCTTGAGCAACGCAGCGCTCCAGATCATCGTGAGAAGCTCCGAATCCAGCGCGACGCATCAGGTGGGCCATTAAAGCCAGATCTTCTTTATGTGACATACCCTGCCTCCTTATCTATGTAATATGCAGTTACCACGCTCAAGCGCGTTGGGTACAATACACCCATGATGTTACGTTAAATAATATGGCAGCTATTATGGTCTGTCAACACTTTTTCCGCATTTCTTAAGCGTTGAATCAGTCATAATAATGATTATAATCTAGAACACACAATAATAATATTTGGGAATGTATTGGGGTAAAAGAGAATGGTAGATTCACCAAAATCGTCCTCTTCTAATTATAAAGAAGTAAAACTTGGAAGTACCAATATATTTACGAGCCTTCCTTGCTTAATATCAATAGATCAGGAAAATTATTTCCTAGTACAGAACCAATCTGGACGATACTCATTATTATCGGATGTATGCCCACATATGTGGGGGACTATAATCATACGAGATGATTGCTTTCTGTGCCCTGATCATGGTTGGAGATTTGACCTAAGCAAAGGTATTTGCATAAACGGCCCACGGTCGCAAATGTACAATATAGATGTTATCAACAGGAACGGCATATTGTTTGCTCAATTCCAATATCAATAGGTAAACTGCATGTGGTATCTGCTTATATGTAATCTGTTCAAGATTGTGCAGAGGTGTCTAATCTAGAAAAAATCCCGCTAGGAGCTAGACCATGAAAAAGATCCGGGTGCAAAGCCTCCGCTAGACCCTCCAACACATCTACCACTCTCGGACCATGCCTGCTAGGAATCTGTCCATCAAACAAAATGACCCCACCTTCTGCTACACATCGTAGTTCATCCCAAACCCTATTTTTAGACATGTGTTCTTTCACTTCGATTAATGTCCTTTCCATATTGAAAGCACATGGCATAATCATAATGTAGTCAGGGTCGTAATCTAAAACCTCAGACCAGCTCACTTCTCGCGATATACCCCACTTATGAGCCAACCCTTCAATTCCACCCGCTAATTCAACCAATTCTGGTGTCCACTGGCCAGTATTTCTTAACGGGTCTAACCAATCTATACAAAATACTTTGGGTGTATAGCCACGTCCTTCAAGAGCGTCAGTTATTTTGACTACTCTGTTCTTTAACGCATTCACGACAGAATTGGCTATGCTAGGAACACCGGTCGCATCCCCAATCCTCAATATATTATTGAAAATATCATCCAGACTCGCCGGTCTGACAGTCAATATCTCCGGAGAATAGTCTAAAGCCTTGGCAGCAGTCTCAAAAACAGAACCGCTGCCTATAGCACAAACTTCACATAATTCCTGGGTGATAATTACATCTGGTGAAACATCTTTTAGTAGATCTCCGTCTATCCAATGAACCGGATTATTATTAGACCTTGCCTGCTGTATGATTCCGTCAATCTCCTGACTGCTCAAGGTAGCCAGTTGACGGACACTTTTACTAATTACTGGCTTTTCCTTAGCATCGGCCGGAAAATCGCAGGCGTGCGAGACTCCAACTACCTGATCACCCAATCCAAGCACATACAATATCTCCGTAGCGCTGGGAAGCAACGAACATATTCTCATATATACCCCACCAGATATATCTCCATAACCTGAATCGCTTGAGATGCCTTAGTTGATCTTATATTGCTTTAGAGCTTTTTCGTTAAGTGTGATACCAAATCCGGGTTTGTCAGAAGGAGATACATAACCGTCTTCTATCATCAGCGTATCTTCAAACATTTCACCCCACAGTGGATCAGTAGATCCTCTGTAATATTCAACAGTCAATCCATTGGGAATAGCAGCAACTAGTTGTACATGAACTTGCTGATTACCATGAGGAGCAATGGGTAGATCCTGTGATTGTGCAAGCGCAGCAACCTTCATAAATTCTGTAACACCACCCATTATCTGAGCATCGGGCTGGATGATTGCAGCACAACGATCATTTATCAGGTCCCTAAATCCATATTTGGTATATTCATTCTCTCCGGTTGCTACTGGTATATGGGTCGCTCGACTGATAAGTTGATGCCCTTTATAGTCATCAGGAAAGACTGGCTCTTCAAACCATGCTATATCGTATTTCTCAATCTTGTGCGCCAACTCTATAGCTTCATAGTATTTATACGCACAGTTAGCATCAATCATTACCTTTATATCTGATCCCACAGTATCACGTACTACCCTAACCCTCTCCACATCTTCATTAATTGGCGCTCCGCCAACTTTCATTTTTACAGCCTTAGCCCCCATGGACAGACTATCCTCAACCTCTACAGCTAGTTCCTTAAGGCCTTTACCTTCTTCATAATATCCTCCTGCAACATAAACAGGGACTCTATCCGCATACCCGCCAAGAAGTTTATGTACTGATCTATTGGCTACTTTACCTTTAATATCCCATAAAGCTAAGTCTATACCACTAATTACACGAGTCGTAATTCCTCGTCGGCCAACCAATTTTGGCTCCCACATTTTCCGCCATATCTTCTCAGTATCGAAAGGATCCTCTCCGATGACATATTGTTTGAAGTGATTAAGTATCGCTATTCCAACCTCGGGTGCGTCCCTGATATCTCTGCCCAACCCAATGCCAGTTACCCCTTCATCTGTACTGATTTTAACGACAGTTAATCCAGACGTTTGATACGTGTGGAGACCATTCCTAATGGGCACCCGCCTAGGCCATTGGTAAACTTCATAATCGACATCCGTTACTATCATATGCACCCTCTTTCAATGAACTCATTTTAGCTATTATACCAACGGAAGGACCATCAAAGTGTCTGTCAAGAAATTCGATTGGCCCAATACTCCGGAAATGCTAGAATTCAGATATTCAGAAAATTTTTACCAACGATTAAGGGAAATTTCATGGCGAACATACTGGATGGAACTGCATTATCAAAAGAAATTCGATCTGAAGTGGCCGAATCGGCTCTAAATCTAAAAGCTCTTCACAATCTCACTCCTGGCTTAGCAGCAGTGTTGGTGGGAGATGACCCCGCATCTGCTGTATATGTCCGAAATAAAGGCAGGGCATGTGACGAAGTTGGGATATTCAGCGAGATATTTAGACTTCCCAAAGATACCAGCCAACAATCTGTCCTTGCTCTAGTGGATAAACTAAACAAAGATCCCAGGTTTCATGGCATACTAGTGCAACTTCCCCTCCCAGAACAAATCAATGAAACTACAATCATCGAGCATATTGATCCAGCAAAGGATGTCGATGGTATACATCCATTTAATCTAGGCAAGTTAACCCAGGGGATCCCCGAGTTTATTCCTGGTACTCCAGCAGGTGTACAGCAATTATTAATCAGAAATGGATATGACCCAGCCGGCAAGCATGTAGTCATCTGTGGGCGAAGTAATATAGTTGGAAAGCCCTTGGCAACCCTGCTAACACAGCGCAGCAATGGAGCAAATGCAACGGTAACAGTTTGTCATACTAGGACAGAGAACATATCTGAATTTACGAAAACAGCCGATATCGTTGTGGCTGCTATTGGACAACCAAAAGCAATCACTGCGGATATGTTAAAACCCGGTTGTATAGTGATAGACGTAGGAATTAATCGCGTAGAAGACACTTCTCGGAAAAGTGGTTATAGATTAATCGGAGATGTGGATTACGAAAATATACTCCCTGTATGTGAGGCAATTACTCCTGTACCAGTAGGTGTTGGCCCAATGACAATAGCTATGCTCTTAGTAAATACGGTCAAAGCAGCAGAAAAGAGCGTTACATGAACTTCGCATATTTATATTTGACCGCGCAAGCATATATTGAATAGACTATTACTATTCCAGTATCCATGATGATTATTTTGATTGGACGCTAAACATCAGGAAACCACTTAGAAATGTCGCGTTTCAAACTAGACCCCAGCGTCCTAAAGCACCTGCACACGTTAGATTCATGGATCGCTTACCCAAACTACCGCTTGTTATGGCTAGGGAATTTTTGCTCTAATAGCGCTCAGTGGATGCAACTGTTAACAGTTGGCTGGTTAGTTCGTGATTTAACTGAAGGCTCAGCTGCGTCCGCATTTTTGGTAGTGACGGTCGGTGGTCTCAATACCCTCCCTGGTCTTATATTCACCCCGTGGGGAGGAGTTCTGGGAGATAAACTAGATAGAAGAAAGTTAGTAATATTTTTGCAGTCTTTTATGGCAGTATTAGCATTTGGTTTTGCGATACTAGTCCTATCTGGTTATGTAACTGTCTGGCATGCATTCGCTTACGTATTGATTAGCGGGACTACTTTCACTGTTACAAAGCCAATGAGGCATGTATTGATCGCCAACACCGTAGCACATAAAGATATCGGCAACGCTTTCGCAACAAATGTATTGACCATTACTGGAACCCGAGCTATTGGCCCATTTATAGGCGGTATTCTAATCGCAAGTTTAGGGTTTTTCTGGAATTTTACATTTGAAGCACTACTCTATGTTGGTACAGTTCTCTTTTTTATACCAATGAGAACACCCTTCGCAAATAACGACGGTTCGAATAAGAAGGGAAATAACATGGTCAGATTTTTAATAGATGGCCTCACATACGTCTGGAGAGATAACAGGGCCATTTTGCTCTTAGTGTTGTTGAGCTTAATACCAAACGTAGTACTGCAACCATTTATGTTTTTACTCCCGGTCTTCACCGCTGATGTGTTAATGGAAGGTGCTGACATCGGAGGCTATTTGCTTGCGATGACTGGGGCGGGCGGTTTGTTTTGTGCCTTAATGTTATCGTCCATAGGATTTCCATTCAAGAAGGGGTACATGGTTCTAATAACAGTTATCATTAGTTCCATATTCGTTATATTCGTAGGATTCTCCGCAACCTTTGTACTTGCGTTAACAATGTTAGGAATCTTGTCATTCAGCCAATGTATATTTAGGACAACAAATGGCACTTTAATCCAAACATTAGTGCCAGACCAGTACAGGGCTCGGGTAACCAGCTTGCAAGAATACGGCCGCGCATTCCTTGTACCGTCCTGCTTAATTGTAGGATGGATAGCCGGCATTACGTCAGTTCAATGGGCTTTTCTAGTTATGGGAATAACCGGCATAGCGCTGGGTTTGCTTTGCTTATTATTATTTGCCCGTGTGCGCAATTTGCCTTAATAGCTCTAAACATTCAGCAATGGTGATTGTATGTTAACCAATGACTTTGATTATCATCTTCCCGAAGCATTAATAGCTCAAACCCCCCTAATAGATAGAAGTGCTTCTCGGTTGCTAATACTCGATCGTAATAGTAATAGTCTTGTACATGAGACTTTTAATAACATTACTCAGTATCTTCGTGAAGGCGATGTCATGGTATTTAATCAAAGTAAGGTCATACCTGCTAGATTTTATGGCGTTAGAGATGACACAAGCGGAAAAGTAGAGATATTACTATTACGGAAGGTCCGAAATACCGTATGGCACGCGTTGGCACGCCCAGGTAGACGTCTTAGACAGGGTACACATATTTCAATTTTAGATAAAGAAGGAAGAATATCGGGACTACAGATGGAGATTCTTGCATCAGACGAGCACGGAATTAAAACTATTCAGCTGTCCACCGAAGATCACATCGATGAACTTGGCCACATGCCATTGCCTCCATATATACAGAAAACGTTACAAGATCCTAACAGATATCAAACAGTGTACGCGAAAGAGACAGGGAGTGTCGCTGCTCCAACTGCAGGTCTACATTTCAATAATAATATACTTAATGACATAGAAAATCTTGGTGTAATACCAGCTTATGTGACACTACATGTGGGATTAGATACTTTCAGGCCCGTACAAGAAGACAATCCTATGGATCATCATATACACACCGAATACTACGAAGTAGATTCGTCAACGGTCTCCATATTAAATGACGCCAGAAAAGAAAATCGAAGAATCATTGCTGTAGGAACCACATCCGTAAGGGTACTCGAGCAGCTCGGAGACAATATGTTACGGTCAGGGTCCAAAATTATCGAGCCGGCAAGTGGGGACGCGAACATATTCATATTGCCTGGTCATAAGTTTAGATGCGTAGATGCAATGGTGACTAATTTTCATTTACCTAAATCGACGTTGCTAATGCTTGTGTGCGCATTCGCATCGTACGACAGCATAAAGGAAGTTTACAATGAAGCGATCAAAAATGAGTATCGGTTTTACTCGTTCGGGGATGCAATGTTTATAACCTGAGCACTAGGCTTAAAGTTTGACTATTTAAGACTGTGGAAATTCTAAAAGCTGCAATATATTTCCATCCGGGTCTAAAAAAGTCGCCACAATCCCTCCCCAACTTTCTTTTTCCGGTTCCCTTATAAATTGAACACCGTGATCCACTAAATCTCTGTGAGTAGACACGATATCCTTTACCGATAAATTTGCCATAACTCGATACGGGTCTTTAGCAAATGAATGCACTTCTCGATGATTACCCAGATTCAGTCTAAGTTCACCGACCTGAAATGCGATAAACCCATCGTGTTTCGAATGGAGGGGTAAGCTTAATATGTCATTGTAAAAATGGAACATTCTGTCAAGGTCGTCGGTCCAAAATGTAATACCAACAATATCTTCAATCATCAATACACAATTCAGATATCTCTAATTATATTTACGACACACGTGCGACGTCAGTACCCTTGTTAGCACAAAGACTACACCAGCCGTGAAAGTCAACTCTCTGCCACCCAACCTTAAATCTGGTCTCACCTACAATCTGATTCTTGAGAGTCACCACCGAATCATGTCCTATATATGCATCAGTAACAGTGCCACATTTTACACAGACCAAATTCACATGCGGTTCAAGATTCGATTCATACCTAGAAAACTGAGGGAATGGGAGTTCTTGTATAAGGCCACTATTCTCCAAAACATCCAACGTTGAATAGATAGTCGCCAGAGTCATTGAAGGGAAGTGATCCTTAACTCTTTCGTATATCTGCTGGACTGAAGGGTGATCACTAGAATTGAGAACTGCCTCAGAGATAGCTAACCGCTGAGGGGTCACCCTGATCCCTCCCTGCCGCAACAATAAAGCTATTTCTTGTCGAGTCATTCTATCTCCTGGACGAAATCTCCGTCCGAAACTTCCCAATAACCATTCGAAATATAATAATCTATATTACGATTCCCGAATAGTGGGCGTCAATTAACAACCTGAATTAACCGCAGGGATACGATAAACTTCTACTGCTAACTTGAAAACGACTGCAAACAGATATATTCTGGCTTGTGCTAGGAGAGGTGGCAGAGCGGACGAATGCGCCGGTCTCGAAAACCGGTATACGGTCAAACGTATCGAGGGTTCGAATCCCTCCCTCTCCGCCATATTTAAGCACGAAATGACCCCCAAACGTAATATCTGGGGGTCTTTCTTTTTGGGTCAATCCGAAGGAACCACTGGCAAAGTTGTTCAAAGGCGTCCCCCCGAACTTTTGTGTTGTTCGGGTTTTCCGGAAGGCTTTGCAGCAACGATCCAAAACTGTCGATTTGTTCAACCAGACCGGTAGTCATACTTAATCACCAGTTCCCTGATTACCAAATATTATACATGGCTCGCAACACCAGTTGTCGCACGTTTTAGTTAGCGGTAATATGTCGGCATTAGGTATCACTATGACTGAAGACAATCGAAATATAACCCCACGGACAGATTCTTCCATCTCAAGGAGACAGGAAGATCTGATAAACCGGGGCTTGGAAC